>JANYDM010000171.1 GCA_025363575.1 Betaproteobacteria bacterium
TTGACGCTGTCCGTGCCGAATTTCGGCGTATACGAGCGCATCTCGTCGCCGCGCCCCGGCCGTTCTATCTTGATGACTTCGGCGCCCGCTTCGGCGAGCAACAAGGTCGCGAGCGGCCCCGGCAGCAGCGTGCTGAAATCCAGCACGCGCACGTCGGAGAGCGGCCCTTTTTTAATCATGCAAGTTTTACGGAGGCGGCGCGCCCTTTGGCGACGCGCGCCCGCCGCGCCGGCGCATACGGTTGCTCGCCATATGCCTCGAACAGAGCTTGCGTCACGTCGAAATGATGCGCGAGACCGGTGCGCTCGAGCAGCGCGATCGGCCCTTCGGGGTAGCCCAGACCGAGCTTCAGCGTCGTATCAAGATCGTCGGCTGTCGCCAGGCCTTCATCCAGACGGCGCAATGCTGCGTTGTAATACGGCCGCACCAGCCGGTCGATGATGCGCCCGGCGAAATCGCCGCAGACTGCGACCTGCAGCCCCGCGTCTTCTATGATTTGTCTGGCGGCAGCCAACGCAGCATCGCTCGTGCGCGGTTGCCGCACGAGCTCGATGAGATCGGTCGGCGCATCTTCGCCGAGGCGAAAGCGTGCAAAGCCGAGCACGTTGGATCCTTCCTCGCCGCGGCCTTCCCCGGTGTGCTCGCCCAGCGACTCGTTGCCGAGCTCGATCAGCACGGCGACTTTGTCTTTCCATTTGCGCAGCGATTTGGCGTGCCGGCCCGCGTGCTCGCCGATCATGACGACAACCTGCGCTGATTTCAGGTCTTTGACGGCGCCGGCAAGCAGCGCGTGCTCGTCGGGAAACGAGCGGCTCAATCCGGTATCGAGTAGTGCGTATTGCATAAGCGTAGCTTTCTAGCCTCCAAACATCGCGTTGCCCGCGTACTTGAAAAATCCCTGGCCGGTCTTGCGGCCGAGATGCCCCGCCGCAATCATGCGTTTCACCAGCGCCGGCACCGCGGCACGCGGATCGTGCGTGGACGCATAGAGCGCCTCCGCCACCAGCAGATGCGTGTCGAGTCCCACAAGATCGATCAATTCGAGCGGCCCGAGCGGATATCCCAGCCCGGTCTTGATTGCGCGGTCGATGTCCGCCGGCGCCGCGACACCGGCCTCGACCAGGCGGATTGCGTCGTTGTTGAACGGCACCAGGAAATAATTGAGGATGAAACCGGGATTGTCTTTGGTCTTGACCGCCGTCTGGCCCAGCGACTTGCAGAACGCCCACGCCGCGGCGAACGACTCGTCGCTCGTGCGTATGCCCGGCGACATCTCGACCAGCTTCATCAATTGCGCGGGCAGGCAGAAATGCATGCCTACGCAGCGCTCGTCGCGCCCCGATCCCGCGGCGATCTCAGTGATCGAGAGCGTGGAGGTGTTCGATGCGAACAAAGTGTGCGGCGGGCAGGCCTTGTTCAGTTGCGCAAGTAAATCATGCTTGACCTTGAGATCTTCGAACACCGCCTCGATCACGATGTCGCACGCCGCCATGTCGGCGATCTTCGTCGTGCTGGACAAGTCGCCCATGATCTTGTCGACCTGCGGCTGCGTCAATTTCTTGCGCTCGACCGACTTCGCGAAAAAACCGGCCGTCTGCTTGCGCGCGCGGTCCAGCGCATCCTGCCGCGTGTCGTACACGATCGTCTTGAACCCGGCGCGTGCCGCCACGATCGCGATGCCCGCGCCCATGGTGCCGCTGCCGGCAACGCCTACTGTTTTTATTTCAGACATTCTCTTTCCTAAAGCATTTTCAGCCGCAGATAAATTCTTATTAATACCCCCTTGAGGGTACGCAGATAAACGCGGATGAATCAAAAGCAGATCGAATCCCGCGTTGAGGTGGATTTTATCTGTATGTATCCGTTTTATCCGTGGCTGAGCTGATTATTTCCCGATTTGCAGCTGCGGATCAACAGAGATAAACGCGGATGACCCCGGAAAAGCATACGGACAATTCATTTTTTCGGAGCAATTTGCCTTTACTTTTTTTTCTGCGTGTATCTGCCGCTACAACGCTTTACTTTTTTATAAAACTGCGTCCGATTAGCTGCCGATGAATCTGATTGGTGCCTTCCCATATCTGCGTGATTTTTGCGTCGCGCATCAACCGCTCGACGCGGTAATCCTTGCAATAGCCGTAGCCGCCGTGCAGCTGCACCGCGTCAGTTGCGATGCGCATTGCGAGATCGGATGCGCGCATCTTGAGCATGGACGCTTCGATGCCGAAGTCCGCGCCGCCGCCGTCAACCAGGCGCGCCACATGCCACAGCCAGGCTTCGCACATCGCAAGGTCGGTCGCCATGTCGGCGAGCATGAATTGTATGCCCTGGAATTCGACGATCTTGCGGCCGGATTGCTTGCGCTCGTTGATATAGGCAATCGCGTCCTCGAACGCCGCGCGGGCAATGCCGAGTGCGTGAGCGGCGACGCTGGGCCGCGACTTGTTCAGCGACGCCAGCAGGATCTTCAGCCCTTCGCCGGGATTGCCGAGCAGATTCGAGCGCGGCACGCGGCAATTGTCGAACGCCAGCGCCGCCGTGCTCGACGCGTGCATCCCCATCTTTTCTTCCTCGCGCACTACCTTGAGTCCCGGCGTGCCCTTCTCCAGCAATAAAACAGAGATCGCACCTTTGCTGTCGGCGATTTCGCTCCACTTGCCGAACAGCATGTAGAGGTCGGCATGCGCGCCGTTGGTTATGAAGGTCTTCGTCCCGTTGACGACGATCGCATCGCCATCAGGCCTGAATTCGGTTTTCATGCCGGTCGCGTCCGATCCGGCCGCCGGCTCCGTAATGGTCAGCGAAGCAATGCCGCCGTCGACCATGACGGGCAGCAGGCGCTTCTTCTGCTCTTCGGTGCCGAAATCGATCAGCGGCTTGATCGCGTGAAAATTGGTTGCCCATACGATGCCGGTGGACGCGCAGGCCTTGGAAATCTCGCGCACGCATTCGATATAGGCAGCGTACGACATTTGCGCGCCGCCATACGCTTCCGGTATGAACATCGCGTTGAGGCCGAGCGCATTGATGGCCTTTACGTTTTCGTGCGGAAATTGGCCGCTGCGGTCGTACTGCTCCGCGCGCCGCATGATGTCGCCGCGCGCGAGCTTGCGCACGCTCTCGAGCAGCATTGCTTCTTCCTGCGGCAACACCAGCGCCGCGTCCAGGCGATCAAGAACGTTCAATGGTTGATCCCCTGCGCACCGTCGATGTAAATCGTCTCGCCGGTCAGGAACGGAATATCCTCGCTGAAAATCGCCGCCACCAGCTTCGCGACATCGGAGGTCTTGCCGGTCGCGCCCGACGGGATGCGCTTCTTCAGATAGTCTGCGAGCGGCCCGCTCGTCATCGCATCGCGATTGAGGTCGGTCACGATATAACCGGGTGCGACGTCGAGCACGCGTATGCCGCGGTTCGCCCATTCGACCGCGAGACAGCGCGTGATCGCGCCGACTGCCGCCTTCGACGCGCAGTAGGCGACATTGCGCTTGACGCCGACCTTGTCGAAGAAAGAGCCAATGTTGACGATAGACCCGCCGCCGCTTTTGACGAGGTGCGGATACGCCTCGCGGCATGCCGCGAATACCGCGGTGGCATTCGTCGCCATCACTTTTTCGTACGTCGCCGTCGCCAGCTTGTCGCTGGCGCCGTCGAGATGAATGCCCGCATTGTTGACGAGCCCGTGCAGCGCACCGGCCTTTTCCACAACCGCGGCAAACGCCGTCTTAAGACTCGCTTCATCGGTAACATCGCAGGCGACATTGACGAAGTGGCCGGCGTGGGCTTTGGCTGCCTGCGTTTCGGGACCGCCGCCCTTGCGCGTCAGGCAGGCGACCATAAACCCGCGCTGCGCCAGCTCGACCGCGATCGCCGCGCCTATGCCGCGGCTGGCGCCGGTAACTGCGATGACGTTGCCCTTCTCCATCTTATTTGTCCTTGAACTGCGGCTTGCGCTTGTTCGCAAATGCATCCATGCCTTCCGCCGCGTCCGCGGTCTGGAATGCGAGCGTGGACAGATTTGCCTCAACGCGCAGGCCTTCAGCGACCGGATTGTCCAGCGCGCGCTTGATTGCTTCGCGCGCAAAACCGAGCACGGGCAGGCTGTAACCGGAGAATTCACGCGCGTAGACGAGGCCCTGCGCAACCGCGTCGCCTTCGATTAAGCGATGGACGAGACCAATGCGCGCCGCCTCTTCGGCATCGACGGTGCGGCCGGTCATGATCATTTCGAGCGCCCGCGGCTCGCCGATGGCGCGCGGCAGGCGTTGCGTGCCGCCATAGCCGGGAATGAGGCCGAGCTTGATTTCGGGCAAGCCCATCTTCGCGTTCTTCGTCGCAATACGGAAGGTGCACGCCAGCGCGAGCTCCAACCCGCCGCCGAACGCGTAGCCGTTAATGATGGCTAATGACGGCATCGGCAACTTGTCCAGCTTCGCAAAAACCGCCTGCCCCATTTCCGCACCCTCTTTTTGCGCAACGAGCGTACGGCCGGTCAGCTCTTTGATGTCCGCGCCGGCGCAAAACGCTTTGCTGCCCGCACCCGTGATAAGCAGCGCGCGCGCATCGCCGGCGGCAACTTCATCGAACGCGCGGCCGAGGTCCGCGATCAGCGCGAACGACAGCGCATTGAGCGCGTCGGGACGGTTCAGCGTGATGAGCGCGAATTCTTCGATACGGGTAAGTTCGACGGACATGATGGTCTGCATTATGAAGCAATTAGGCTTTACGCTTTTCCGGACTCACCCAGCGCACCGCCGCCGGCTTGATTTTGCCGGCCTTGGCCATTTCGACGAGTTCGCGTTTGAGGATCTTGCCGCTGGCGGTCTGCGGGAACGCATCCATGCAGATGAAGAATTCGGGCATGTCGTATTTGGAAAGACCGTGCTCGTGCAGATGACCCAGCATCAGGTCGCCGTCTACCGTTGCGCCGGATCGCGCGATGATTGCAAGGCATACGCGTTCGCCCAGCCGCTCATCGGCAACCGGAAACGCCGCGGCTTTGAGCACCGCCGGATGTTTGACCGTCAGGTTCTCGATGTGTGCCGGATAGATATTGTGACCGCCGCGGATGATCAGGTCTTTCTTGCGTCCGACGATTTGCAGATTGCCTTTGGCGTCGAAGCGCCCGAGATCGCCGCTCATGAACCAGCCGCCGGCGTTGAAAGAATTCTCCGTCGCGCTCTGGTTGTTGAAATAGCCCAGCGTCAGCAATCCGCCGCGCGTGCCGATTTCACCCAGATCGCCTGGCTTCGCCTCAATGTCGGGATTCTCCTGGTCCCACAGCCGCGTTTCGTATCCGTGACATGCCCGCCCGCAAGTCGACGTGATGACATCAACGTCGTCGTCCGGCAGCGTGTACTGGTGCGAGCCGTTCTCGGTCATGCCGTAGATGTTCTGCGGCTTGATGCCCATATCGAGGAAAGACCTGGCCGTCTGCGGCGGAATGACGGACCCAGCCATATAGAACAGATTCACCTTGCCGAGTTTCGCCATGCCGCGCGCCTTCATGTCGGCAAGGATGTCCATCGCGTGCGTTGGCACGCCCATTACGTAGGTTGCGCCGGTCTCCACGATCCAATCGAGCGGTTTCTTGCCCGGCGGCAGATCGTTGACCACGACTTCAAAGCCGGCGGCGAGACTTTGCTCGATGGCGACCGTGCCGATGTGATGCGACAAGGGACTGTGGCTGAACAATAGGGTCTTGTCGTCGTGGTGCCAGTCTTTAACCATCGCGCGGCCGTTCGCGAGCAGCGTATTGTCGGAATGCAGCACGCCTTTGGGCATGCCGGTAGTACCCGACGTGAACGCGAGATAGACGATCTTGTCCGGGTTGAGATCGGCTTCCGGCAAAGCGCCGGGTTCGCTGCCGAACGCGGGAAACGCTGCGTAGCCGTCCGCTGCGGCGAGCTCCGTCCCGACCGGGGACAGACGGCAAATGCGCTTCATCGCCGGCAATGCTTTGGCTGCGGCGAAGACATCCGCGCGGTCCGCGTCCGCGCCATAACCCGTCTGCGCAAACAATGCCGCCGTTTGTATGCGATCGAGCAGCTGGACGATGTCCGCAACCGTGTAATTCTGGTGCAGCGACGGATTGCACACATAGCCGTTGCGCGAGCACGCGAGGAAGATGACCACTGCTTCGATGCGGTTCGGCAGCCACACTGATACCCGCTGCCCGCGCTTCAGGCCCGCCGCGTGCATGTCGGCGGCCAGCGCATCGACCCACTGCGCAAGCTGCGACCACGTGATGCGGCGCTGGCTGTCACGCAGCGCGTAAGCCTGCGGGCGCGTAGCCGCGTGTCCGCGCAACAGCGAATACAAAGTATCGCCGCGCCACACGCCGCTCGCGTAATACCCGTGCGCGGTCTGCGGATCGTGCAGCGTGAGTATCCTGCTCATGCCGCTTTAGTGCCCGAACTTGTCCGTATCCGGCTTGCGCTTCTCGCGCATGGATGCGCCGAGCTCCTTGGATTCGTCGGTATCGAGATAGAGCCGCAGCAGCAGATCGTGCGAGATGCGGCCAAGGCCGCCGACGCCGCCGTGGCGCGCTGTAAAGGCGGCCTTGATCGATGCAAGCGCGAACGCGCCGCGCTCGGAGATGGCCGTCGCCATCGCGCGCGTTTCTTCCAATAGCTTGTCGTCGGGCACGACTTTGTTGATCAGCCCGATCTCCAGTGCATCACGCGCCGTCAGCTTGGGGTTGGCGAACCACATCTCCTTGGCTTTTTTCTTGCCGACGAGGTCTTCGAGATACCAGGTGCCGTAACCGGCGTCGAAGCTGCCCATCATCGGGCCGACCTGACGAAATATCGCGCTTTCCTTGGCAATGGTGATGTCGCACATCACCTGCAGCACCTGGCCGCCGCCGACGGCGAAGCCGTTGACCATCGCGATCACCGGTTTCTGCAAGCGGTCTATGCTTTCGTAGATTTCGAGCGTCGGCAGCATGCCTGCATACAGCGTGCTGTCTTCAAGACCGCCTTTGCGCCCGCCGATGCAGAAGAATTTGTCGCCAGCGCCGGTGATCACCAGCACGCGCGTGCGCGTCTCGCGCCGGATGTCGTTGATGCAGTCGCGGATCTCGTGGCACATCTGCGCGGTGAACATGTTGCCGTCGTCCGGGCGGTTCAGCGTGAGCCAGCCGATGGCGCCTTCTTCTTTGTACAAAATGGTTTCGAATGCCATGACTGCCGCCGCTTTTCAGTGAGGAAGGGAGAGTGCCTACGCCGATGAGCCGGCGACGATATTTTAAACCATCCCGACGCGTCGATTCACTCGGGAATGTGCGCGATATTTTCCGGAGTGGGCTTGAGCTCGCCGGCATCGATGCGCCTGACGAGCTCGGTCAACGCGGCATGCGTCGGCGCCGGCACGCCAACCTCCGCGCCCTTGTCGGCGACGAGGCCGTTGGTGAAATCGATTTCGGAGCGGCGCCCGCGCGCGACGTCGCGACCAACCGACGATTGCGATGGCTCGAGCAGCGTCGCCATCCACTTCGTCAGCCCGGCCTGCACCCGCTTCAGCGCGGCATCGTCGCCGCTGCCCGCCGTCAGCCAATCGTCCGGCGCGATGCCGAGCATCGTGCCCAGCTCGAAACCCTGCGCGCGGCCGACTGCGATCGCTTCGGCGGCGAGCTTCACGCCGAGCTTGTGCGCGTGTCCGCGCTCCTCGTAAATAGTCCGGTTGTCCTGCCCCGTCGCGCCTAATACGCCGTGCGTAATGCTGTTGGTCGTGAGCTTGGTCCAGCGCTCGCCCCACAGGTTCTGCGTGACTTTCGCGGTATCGACCGCGTTGAGTATGGCGGCGAGTTCGGTGACTCGCGGCGTAATGCCTCCATGCATCTCGCCGACGCGGAATACCGTGTGGCGATCACCGCCCGGCTGCTGATACCGCCCGATATGCGCGGGCTTGAAACAGTTGACGCTGATCGTGGAGAGCGCGCAGCCGACGGTCTTGCCCCAGCCGGCGATGGCTGCGATGCGCTCCTCGTTGATGCCGTTCTGCATCGATACGATATAGCCCTGCGGCGACAGGTACGGCTTGATCATCTGCGCCGCCCATTCCGTGTCGTAGGATTTGGTGCAGATGATAGCGATATCGACCGGCTTGTCCTTGAAACTTTGAACTTCGTGCACGTGCAGTGCCTTGACGCGAACGACATGCTCGCCCTGTGAGCCTTCGAGATGCATGCCGTCGCGCTTGATGGCGGCGACATGCTCGAACCACGGATCGACCAGCGTGATGTCTTCGCCGCAGCGCGCAAGCCGCGCGCCGACATAGCCGCCAACGGCACCCGCGCCTATAAATACGATGTGTTTGCCCATTCCTTAAATTAAAAACAAGGGCTGGCCACAGAGGGTTTAAATGAGTTTCTGCAAACGCAGCGCCGCCACCGCTTGCGCGTCATAGCCCAACCAGTCGCGCAACACCGCGCCCGTATGCTCGCCGAGCTTGGGCGGCGGCGAGCGGTAGGTTGCGTTGCTGCCGTCGATGCCGATGCCGAGCCCGACCTGCGGCACGCGGCGCCCGCCGACGTCTGCGGTATACAGCAGGCCGCGCGCGACCAACTCGGGATCGCGCGCGATGTCATCGACGCTGTTTACCGGGCCCGCCGGCACTTTGGCCTGCATGAAAATTTCCAGCCAGGCATCGCGCGGTCGCGTTTTCAGTATCGCCTGTATTTCAGCGACGATGCCTGCACGATCGGCGCGCCGGCCGGCGTTGCTCGCATGGCGCGCGTCCTCGCCTCTGTCCGCTTGTCCAACTGCCTGCCAGAAGCGTTTCCAGATCGCGTCGTTGCCCAAGCCGAGAGTCAGCGGCTTGTCCTGCGTATCGAATGCCTGGTAGACCGCGATTACGCTGTCCTTCGCGCCCGTGCGTTTCGGCACTTCGCCTGCGCCCAGATACGGGACGATGCGCGGCGACATGAAGCGCGTCATGCTGTCGACCATCGCGATGTCGATGTAGTGGCCTTTGCCGGATTTCCCGCGCTCGAACAACGCGGCGAGCGTCGCCATCGCAGCATCCATGCCGGAAATCAAATCCGCGGCGGGCGTGCCGACTTTCTGCGGCGGGCTGTCAGCTTCGCCGGTAAGGTCCATCACGCCGCTATAGCCCTCCGCGATCAGGTCGTAGCACGGAAAATCCTTGCGCGCACCCGTGAGCCCGAAGCCGGTCAGCGACACGAACACGAGATCGGGCTTGATTGCCTGCAGCGCAGCGTAGTCGATGCCCAGTTTCTTCTGCACGCGCGCGACGAGGTTGACGATGACGACATCGGCCTTCTTCACCATGTCATGCAGGACTTTGCGGCCGGCGTCGCCGCTGTAATCGAGCGTGACGCTTTCCTTGTTGCGGTTGACCGAGAGGAACCACAGCGATTCACCGTCGAGCCACGGCGGGCCCCACGCGCGACAATCATCGCCGCTGCCCGGCCGTTCGACCTTGATTACGCGCGCGCCCATGTCGGCGAGCAGCATCGTCGCGTACGGTCCGGCGATCGACGTCGTGAGGTCGATGACCGTCACGCCCGCGAGCAGCGTTGCACTCGATGGCAACGCTGGAACCGGTAGAGCATCCATAGGCAGCATAAGTCCTCCGTTATTCGACGGTGATGCCCGCCGACTTGGCAATCCGTATATTCTGCGCGACTTCGTTGCGGATGAAAGCAGCGAATTCTTCCGGCGTGCTGGTGCTGGGCTCGAGGCCCTGCTTGCGCAACGCATCGCTCATCTCCGGCGTGCTGATAACGGTATTGAGCGCGTAGTTCAAACGCGTGACGACTTCCCGCGGCGTGCCCGCCGGCAGCAGCATGCCGTACCAGCCCGAGCGATCGAATCCCTTGAGGCCGGATTCGTCGAGCGTCGGTATCTCCGGCATCATCACCCAGCGCTTGGCGATGCTGACCGCGAGCGGCCGCACCTTGGCGATCTCCAGCAGCGGGTGCGACGCCGCGTAGCTCGCGAATATCATGTCGGCCTCGCCGATCGCAGTGGCGGTGACGCCGTCGGACACGCCCTTGTAGGGGATATGCACGAGCTTGATGCGCGCCATAGCGGCGAAGAGTTCGGTGGTCATATGCGCTGAGCTGCCGATGCCAGACGATGCATAGTTGAGCTTGCCTGGATGCGCGCGGGCTAGCGCAAAGAGTTCCTGCGCCGTGCGCGCAGGCACAGACGGATTGACCACTAACACCCACGGGCCAAGCGCAATGCGCGACACCGGCATGAAATCGCGATCGAGGTCGTACGGCAGCTTGCGGCGCACCGCCGGCTGCACCGCGTCTGCCGCCGGCATCAGTAACATGTTGTAGCCATCAGCCGGCGACTTCGCGACGTACTCCGTTGCAATCGCGCCGCCGCTGCCCAGCCGGTTTTCGACGATGACCGGCTGGCCGAGCATCGCCGTCAGCTTCGGCGCCAATATGCGCGCAGCGACGTCGGACGCGCCACCGGCGGCGAAGCCGACGATAATCTTGATCGGCTTAGCCGGATATTGCTGCGCGTGCGCGCCCGCAGCGAAAAGAAATACTAAAAACATATGAGCCGCAGATAAATGCAGATCAACGCGGAATAGTACTAAGGATCTGGCGCATCCCGTCATGACGTTTCTGGTTTTCATCTGCGTTTATCCGCTTTTATCTGCGGCTACTATGCCTTAGGCTTGAGCGCGTCCTGCTCGTTGAAGAACTGCTGCGCGACGCGAAAACTGTCGAGCGCCGCGGGAATTCCGCAGTAGACCGCCGTCTGCATCAGGACTTCCTGCACGTCGTCGCGCGAAACACCGACGTTCTGCGCCGCATTCAGGTAGATCTTCACTTCCTCCATGCGCCCCATCGCCGTCAGCACGCCGAGGTTGATCAGCGCGCGCGTGCGGCGGTCGAGGCCGGGCCGGCTCCACAGCGTGCCCCATACGTATTCGGATATGAGTTCCTGGAACGGCCGGTTGAAGTCGGTGGTGCCCTTCGCCGCATTGTCGACGTACTTGTCGCCGAGCACTTCGCGGCGCACCTGCTGGCCTTTTTCGTACAGCTCTTTGTTCACTCGCTTCTCCTTGACTGTGGTGGATACGATGGACCTAGTCGGCTTTGATGCCGACTGCTCTGATGACCTTGCCCCACTTGGCGACTTCGTCGCCTATGTATTGGCGGAACGCTGCGGCTGAATCTCCAAGCGGCTCGGCGCCTAGACCGGCAAAGCGCTCTTTCACGTCCGCTTCGCGCAGTATCGCGTTGATGGTCGTGTTGAGCTTCGCCACGATCGCCGGCGGCGTATGCGCTGGCACCAACACGCCATACCACAGGCTGCTTTCGTAACCGGGTACGCCGGCTTCCGCGACAGTCGGCAATTCGGGTATTGCACGGGAGCGCGCCGCCGTCGAGATTGCAATCGCGCGCAGCCGGCCGCTTTTCACGTGCGGCAGCGAACTTGGCATCGGATCGAACACAAGTTGCACCTGCCCCGCGAGCAGATTGGGCATCGCCTGTCCGCTGCCTTTGAACGGCACGTGCACGACGTCGATGCCGGTCATGTACTTGAGCAACTCCATTGCGAGATGGCTCGAACTGCCCGTGCCCGAAGAAGAATAATTGAGCTCGCCCGGCCGCGCTCTGGCGAGCGCGAGCAATTCTTTGAGCGTCGCCGCCTTGACGGACGGATGCACCACGAGCAATTGCGGCATCGACACCGTTTGCGATACCGGCGCGAAGTCGCGCAGCGGATCGTAGTCAAGTTTCGCGTACAAGCCGGGATTAATGGCCAGGATGCTCGTCGCGCCGGACAGCAGCGTATAGCCGTCGGGCGGTGCTTTAGCGACAATACCGCCCGCAATAGTGCCGCTCGCGCCGGCGCGGTTATCGATGATGACTGGCTGGCCCAGATACTCTGTCAATTTCTGGCCGATGATGCGCGACGTGATGTCGGATGCCCCACCCGCCGTAAAGCCGACCACGAAGCGAATGGGCTTGATCGGATAACCCTGCGCAACTGCGGGCAATGCAGGCGCGCACGCGAGCAACGTGCCTAACGTAATGCCTGATAGCGACCCGCGGACTTGCATGTGCCCCTCGTTGTCGGCGCGGCTGCGCGCCCGCCTTTGATTGGTCTATTGCGGCGCCGTCAATCGCGCCACCGCTGCGGCATCGGGCACCGCGGTGATGCCCCAGCATGCGGCAATCAGCTGCTCGATCGCTGGCGCCGGCAGCACGCCCGCAGCGAGCCCGCGGAATTTTGTTTCGATGTCGGCATCCGACATCGGCCGCTGCGCGCTGCCGACGGCGAAGTCTACATGATGGTGCAATGCTTTTCCGCCGGCCAGTTCGATCACGACGTCGGCCTCCTCCTCGCGAATCGCAGCATCGACGGTTGCCGTCACTCGATCGCGCAGCGCGATCACCGCCGGATCGGATACGCACTCGATTGCGTACTCGGTTTCGGTTACTTTGCCATGTATAAGTGCGGCGGCGGCGGAATGATAAACGCTCAATTTGGCCTCGAAGGTCGTCGCCGGCGTCTTGCGCCCGCACAATTCGAGGACCAGCGGATGAACGCGCAGCACAACGCGCTGGATCTCGGCCGGCGGCAATGTATGCGACGACTTCAAAACCACGCAGCCATCGATGACCGGATGAATGACGACGCCGCACGGAAACGGCTTGTAAGTGTTCTGCAGCACTTCAAAGCGCGTGCCGAGGCCGCGGGTGATTTCCGCAAGATTCGGCGCTTCACCCAGCACGTTGGCAAAACCGCGCGGCGCCTCGAGCGCATGTTCTGAGCTGGTGAACGAATTGCGCGCGAGCAATGCAGCGCTCAGGCCGTTCTGCGCAGCGCGTCCACCGTGCAGGCTCTTGCTCATGCTGCCGAACATTTCGCGCAGGCCCGCGGCCTGTGTCGCCGCGATGCCCAGCGCCCATGTCATGCGTTGCGCGTCGAGCCCCAGCAGTTTGCCGGCAGCCGCCGCGGCGCCCAGCGTGCCCGCCGTGCCCGTGATATGCCAGCCGCGCGCGTAGTGCCAGGGATAAACCGCGAGCCCTACGCGCAACGCGACTTCGATGCCGAGCAGGAATGCATGCAGCACGTCGCGTCCGGTCGCCGGCGTGCGCTCGGCGCATGCAAGCACTGCCGGCCCGACGACGCCGCCGGCGTGTATCACCGTCTTCAAATGCGTATCGCTGAAAGCAAGCACGTCGGCGCTGATGCCGTTCATCAGGGCGGCGAGCAGGATGTCGACACGCTCGCGCCGGCCAACTATCGTCGCTGTGCGCGGGCCGGAAAATTCCGTGAAAGTCGCGAGCGCGGTGTCGACCGCGTCGTGCCGGCTGCCGCCGAGCGAGCAGCCTATCCAATGCAAAAACGCGCGCCGCGCTTCGTGCACGACGGCATCCGGAATATCGGCGGGCCGTGCGGCGACGAGATAGTTCGCGAGCGCGCGCGTCACGTCGTGCGTTGCGTCGTTTGAAGCGGTGTTCATGGGTGCGAAGTAGCGGATTCGTGCCCGGCACGCGCCGGGCCGCGCGAAAGAATAGTTGAACGGAGGCTGGATGTTGCGGTTGTTTTCAGTTGATTGTAACCCGCCCCGTCTGGAGCGCGCACACGGAAAATGGTAAGATGCGCTCCCCGTTGCAGGACGTATGCAATACGGGTCGTTAGCTCAGCGGTAGAGCACTGCCTTCACACGGCAGGGGCCACTGGTTCGATCCCAGTACGACCCACCACATTGATTCATATATCTTCTCGCTAACGTCTAAAAGTGAAATGAAAAAACACCTTGCGGCGCGGTCGGCATGCTTATCAATACCTAGTTTGACGATCTATCGTTAAATCCTAAACACCGGAAATATGTAACTTCCTCTCTTCGGCAATCGATCGACACGGTTCGTATCCATGTATCCCATTATTGAAGTCCCGCACGGGTCAGAAGAGAAGATCGAGCAATTGGGAACAAAACGGAAGTTCTGGTTCCGCGCGGCCGATGGTGTCCGTTATCTTTTCAAAGAGGGCCGCCCCACCACAGGGGAGAATTGGGCGGAGAAAGTCAGTTGCGAAATCGCTCAACGACTTGTTATTCCGCATGCATCGTACGATTTGGCGACGTGGAAGGGCCTGAAAGGCGTGGCCACGAAAACTCTTGTTCCTTATGGCGCGCGCATGGTATTCGCGAACGAATTGTTGGCGAGGGTAGTCAAGGAATACGATCTGACAGTTTACAGGCCTCGGCAATACACTATTACCGTCGCACATGCCATCGTCCGATCATCAGTAGTAAATGGGCCGATCAACTACACATGGCCAATCGAAGGTTCGCAGGGGGCCGGGGTATTCGTGGGCTATCTCATGTTGGACGCTTTGGTATCAAATCAGGATCGGCACCATGAGAATTGGGGGTTAATCCTCACGGCTGACCGTCGGATCAACTTATCCCCAACTTATGATCACGCGGCAAGCCTCGGTCGAAACGAATCCGACGATGCTCGACGTAGGCGCCTAACCACTACCGATCAAGGTGGAAACGTGGCAAAGTACTGTAATCGATCAAAATCTGCGTTTTACTTGACACCCGGGTCTCAAGTGTCGATGTCGACAATGGACGCTTTCGCTGAGATTGCAAAAATTGAACCCGCAGCGGCAAAGTACTGGCTGGGAAGGCTCGCCGCAGTAACCGACGAAGACTTTGAGAATATATTTGCGCAAATACCTGCGCCGTGGATTTCCATCGATGCAACTAATTTCGCGCTAAAAATGCTAGAAATTAACCGCACAGGTTTGTTGAGATTCTCATGAAAGATCTATTTATCGCCTGGCAAGATCCGGATACTCGAAGCTGGATGCCTGTTGGTCGTTTGCACCAAGAAGGCAGCACTTACCATTTTTCCTACACTTACGGAGCTAACGCATCACCGAATTTCACGCCGTTCGGCCGAATGACGGAATTAAATGCGGTATACGTTTCGGAAGAAATGTTCCCTCTGTTTGCGAATCGAATCCTGGCAAAGAAACGACCCGAATACGGCTCTTATTTGCGCTGGCTTGGATTTGAGGGCGAAGACGTTTCTGATTTGGAATTGCTTGGCCGCTCTGGAGGGACGCGTGCCACCGATAATCTGGAAATCTTTCCCTGTCCAGCTCCCGAAACTGACGGGAGTTATCTTACTTATTTCTTTTCACATGGCTTGGCTTATCTAACGCCGGAAAACCAAAAACAGATCGCGTCTCTGAACGTTGGCGAAAATCTATATTTGATGCTCGATCTACAGAATAAATTCGATAAGCATGCTCTGTTGATGAGAACTTACGATCCGATGTCGATTGTCGGATATTGCCCACGTTACCTTTCGCCAGAGTTCATGAGACTTGTAAAAGCTGACGGTAACTCAGTGCGCGTAACAGTCCACCAAGTCAATGCTGATGCGCCCAGTGAACTTCGCTTGCTGTGCAAGCTCACTGCAAATTGGCCCGAGGGGTTCGTGCCATGCGATGACGAAATGTATAAGCCCCTCATTGAGATTCCTCGGGCATTTCTTGAGAGATCGTCACGTCTTGCAGGGTCGTCGGAAGCGTCAATCGAAACTTAGATTGTTGGGCACTCATTGCCCTGCAATTAACAGAGACGATCATCACGCCCTACCGTCCATCACCGGCACACGCCACATGATTTCCGCCGGTCATCACGGCGCTGCACACGCCGGATTCTGCATACTGGAAGCCGGCGGCAATGCCGTCGACGCAGGTGTCGCCGCCGGTATCTGCCTTGGCGTACTGCAGACCGACATCGTCAACTTCGCCGGCGTCGCACCCATCATGTTGTGGCACGCGGAAACGCGGGAAGTCATCACCATCGATGGCCTCGGCGTATGGCCGTGCGCGGCTGACGTAAACGTGTTCCGCAATCAACATGGCGGCCGCATGCCGCCGGGGCTGCTGCGCGCGGTAGTACCGGCAGCGCCCGACTCATGGCTCACCGTGCTCGAACGCTACGGCACGATGAGTTTCGGCGACGTCGCGCAGGCGGCGATTCATTTCGCGCGCGACGGTTTCGCCATGCACCCGCTGATGGCGAGCTACATCGTCGATCACGCCGATGCTTACCGCCGCTGGCCCGCGAATGCCGCGGTCTATCTGCCTAACGACAAGCCGCCGGCCGTCGGCGATCTCTTCGTGCAGAGCGATCTCGCGCGCACCTTGCAGTACATGGCCGACGAAGAGAAGGCGCATGCGAGTCGCGGACGCGCTGCAGGTCTCGAAGCCGCACGTGCCGCGTTTTACCGCGGCGACATCGCGCAGAAAATCGCGCGCTATCACAAGGACAACGGCGGCTGGATGACCGCGCAGGATCCATCTTGCGGGTGAACTCCTGAAATGGAAAACCGGCGTCAACATCGTGCACGTGCCGTACAAAGGCGCGGGCCCGTCGGTGCTCGCCGCGCTGATGGGCGAAACGCAGCTCACCTTCGCCAGCGTCGCTGCGTCATTGCAATACGTGCAGGCGGGCAAACTCAAAGCGCTGGCTGTCACTGCATTGAGGCGCAGCCCCGCGATGCCGGAGCTGCCGACGCTCGATGAGTCGGGAGTGAAAGGCTTCAACGTCATATCGTGGCATGCGCTGCTCGTCACGGGCGGCACGCCCGACGCAATCGTCGGCAAGCTGGCGCGCGCTGCACAATCCGTTGCGACACAACCCGTCATCACCGACGCCATGGCGCACCAGGGCATGGTTACCACGCTGGGCACGCCTGCTGCCCTCGCGGCATTGATCAAAGCGGAAACGGAAATGTGGCGCGGCGTCATCAAGGCCGCCAACATACGCGCGGAGTAACTGAGACGATCGCGAAGATGCCGCTGGTGAACGGCTACTCGGCTTTGATGTTCGCTTCCTTGACGACCTTCGCGTAGCGGTCGATTTCCTGCGCGATGAATTTCGCGAACGCGTCCGATCCGCCCCCGACGGCCTCGAAACCCTGCTCGCCCAGGCGCGCGACTGCCAGCGGCGAGCGTGTTGCGCGCGAGGTCTCCGTAGTTAGTTTGGCGGCGACAGGCTTAGGCAGGCCAGGCGGGCCCCATAGCCCGTACCACGAGACCATGTCGAAACCGGCGATGCCGGATTCCGCGACAGTCGGCACATCCGGCATGAACGACACGCGTTTCGCGCTCGTCACCGCCAATGCCTTGAGCCGCCCCGACTTCACCTGCGGATAAGACGAAGGCAGCGGATCTATCATCGCGCTCACCTGCCCGCCGACCACATCCATCAGTGCGGGGCCTGCGCCTTTGTACGGCACGATCAGCATATGTGACACGCCGCCCTGCCGCTTGATCATTTCTTCGGACAGATGACCCGCCGAGCCGAGTCCCGATGTCGCGAAGCTGTACTTGGGGCCCGTCGCTTTCACCAGCGCGAGGAATTCGCGCAGGTTGGCGGCGGGCACTGTCGGATGCGCGGTGACGAGCAAAGGTACTGAACCAATGTTGGTCACCGGCGAGAAATCTTTCTGCACGTCGTACGGCACATTTTTCAGAAACAGCGGATTGATGACGAAGATGGAAGCCTGCACCAGCAGCGTATAGCCGTCGGGCGTGGCCTTGGCGACGATGTCGCTGCCGACGATGCCGTTGGCGCCCGCCCGGTTGTCGACGATGAAGTTGCGGCCGGTCTGCTCGGCGAGATTCAGCGCGAGCACGCGCGCCACGACATCGACCGTGCCGCCGGGCGGATACGGGACCACGATACGTACCGGACGCTCCGGATAGTTTTGCGCATGTGCGCAGGCGCTGCCGAGAATCGCTGCGGCAATCGCACCGCGAATAACAGATTTATGCATGCAGTCCTCGTGAGCTAGAGCTAAAACTCGACCTTGATATTGCGTTCGCGTATGAGCTTGCGCCACATGTCCTGGTCACGCCTGATTAGTTGCGCGAACGCGGCCGGCGTCAGAACGTAGGGATCGGAGCCCAACTCAGTCAGCTTGGCCTGCACGTCGGGCAATTCGACAGCGCGCGCGATTCCCGCATTGAGTTTGTCGATGACCGGTTTAGGCGTGCCGGCCGGCGCGAACACACCGTACCATGAGCTTACGTCGAATCCCGGCAGGCCCGATTCGGCGACCGTCGGCACTTCGAGCGCGACGCGCGGGCGCTTGGCGCCGCTCGTCGCAAGCAGGATGAGCGAACCCTGCTTGATATGATTGAAGGACGCGGACGGCAGCGGGTCGAACTCGACCTGCACCTCGTTGCCGAGCAATGCAACCAGCGCCGGGCCGCCGCCTTTGTACGGCACGTGCACCATCTCGACGCCGGCCATGGCCCTGAACAATTCGGTGCCGAGATAAACCGTGGTGCCCGACGAACCGTAATTGAGCTTGCCGGGCTGCGACCTGGCGAGCGCGATCAACTCGGCCGTGCTTTTCACCTTGAGCGAGGGATGCACGAGCAGCAGGTACGGCGCGATCGCGATCGGCGTGACCGGCGCGAAATCCTTCAAGGGATCGAACGTGGCGCCCGGCAGCGTGATCGGATTCAGCACGTGCGTCGTCGAAGTCCCGATCTGCAGGATGTAGCCGTCGGGCGGCGCGCCTTTTACGTATTCGCTCGCGAGATTGCCGCTCGCGCCCGGGCGGTTTTCCACGATAACCTGCTGGCCCCAGAAATCCGTCAGCTTCTGCGCGACCATGCGCGCGAGGATGTCGCTGGCGCCGCCGGGAGCATAGCCGGTCACGATTCTGACTGTTTTGATCGGATAGTCCTGCGCCATCGCGGGCAATGCACCGCCCACCAGAGCAATCAACAGTAGTGACGGCAGGAACACAGCCATGCTCAGCTCTTCAACGGTTGCGGATACATGACCGCGTCGCCCGCCTTGAACATTGCTTCTATCTCCTCGCGCGCCAGGTATTCGGGTTTCGTGCCCTTCGCGCTCGCCAACTGCTCGGCGATGATGTTGCGCTTGATCTCGCCGACCAGCACGTTGGTGCGCCCGTAGCATTCCGAGACCGTGCGCCCGAGCACCGTGAAGCCGTGGCGCTTCATGATGATGCAGTTGGTTTGCTTTATGAAGGTCTTGATCGGCCCGACGTCTTCCTCGACGTTGATGTGCGCGGGCAGATAGTGCGGCCAGCTCTGCATCAGGAACGGAAACGTCAATCCGGTAATGCCGATTTCCTGAAATCCCGCCGCGAAAAATGCGATGGTTTCGTCGTGATGCAGGTGAATGACGGCGTTGACATCGGGCCGCAGGCGCAGGATCTCGCGGTTCATCTGGTGGCCGACGGTGGTGGCGCGGTCGCCGTAGAGAATACGGCCGTCCGGCACATCTGTGATAAGCAGGTCGTCAATCGACATTTCTTCCAGCGAAACGCCCATGCATTTCACGTAACAGATGCCCTCCGGATATTTCGGGTGCGCAATGCGCATGACGAGATTGCCGGTCGAGCTGTAGACCAGGCCGCGCGCCGCCAGCATGCGGGCATAACGCAGGTACTGCCCGGCAATTTCGGCATCGAACACGACCGACGAATCGGGCGTGAGCTCGTTGACGCGATGGCGTTCGGTGTGGTCCGGCATGATTTATCTCCCGCGATATTGAGCGCAGGATAATATCATCCGGCGGGGACAAAACTGCGCCTATGCAACTCTAGGCCGCCGCGATCTCGACCAGGCAGCTCATCGCATTCGGGCCCTGCGTCAGCTCCGACGTGCCGATATCGAGCGTCAGCACATTGGCGGTACCCGCGCGATCGATCTTGTCTTCGCCGGGATCCCACCAGGCGCCGGTCGCCATGACGGCAACGCCGGGCATGACGCCTTCATCGAGCGCTAGTCCCGCGTAGCAGGCGCCTCTGTCGTTGTAAATCTTAACGCGGTCGCCCGCGTGCAGGCCGCGCTTGCCGGCTTCCGCCGGATTGAGGGTCACGCGTTCGGCGCCCGCGATCTTGTTGCCCTGCGCGAGCGGGCTCATGTCGAGCTGGCTGTGCAGGCGGTCGGCCGGCTGCACCGTGATCAGATGCAGCGGATGACTTGCCGCCGCCGGCGCGCCCAGCCATTCGGCCGGCGCCAGCCACGCGGGATGGGCCGGCATGTCGAGATTCGGCATGGCCGCGATGCGCGCGCTGTAGAGCTCGATACGGCCCGACGGCGTGTGCAGCGGATGCTTGGCCGGATCTTGCCGGAAGTCTTCCATCAAAACAAAATCGCTTTGCGGCAGCGGCAGTTCGACATGGCCCGCCCGCCAGAAAGTCTCGAAATCCGGAAACGCTATGTCCTGCCTGCGATGAACGTCGGCGCAGCGCTCGTAGATCGAGCGGATCCACGCATCTTCATCGCGGCCTTCAGTGAATGCCTCTTGCCTGTCCAGGCGCTGCGCGAGCTCGCTGAAGATATCGAAGTCGTTGCGCGCGAGATGCAGAGGTTTGATTGCCTGCTGCATGGCAAGCACGTAGCGGTCGCGCGACGAGCCGCCGATATCGTTGCGCTCCAACCCTGTCGTCACCGGCAACACGATATCGGCGTAGCGCGCCGTCGGCGTCCACCAGATTTCGTTGACAACTATGGTTTCGGGACGCTGCCACGCGGACAGGAAGCGGTTGATCTGCTGATGATGATGAAACGGATTGCCGCCCGCCCAATGGATCAGTCGCACATCAGGATACTCGTGCGTCTCGCCTTCGAAACGGTACTCCGCGCCGGGATTGAGCAGCATGTCGGCGATCCGCGCGACCGGAATCGATAGCGCGAGCGGATTGTTCGGCACCGGCAGCTCGGGCCCGGGCGTTGCGGGCCGCGGATTGCCGACGCCGTTCATCGAGCCATGACCAAAACCAAAACCGCCACCGGGCAGGCCGATCTGGCCGAGCATCGCCGCGAGTGCGATCACCATCCAGTACGGCTGCTCGCCGCGGTGCGCGCGCTGGACCGAAAACGCGCACGTCAGATAGCTGCGCCTGCCGATCAGCTTTTGCGCGAGTGCCGTGATGCGCTGCGCATCTATACCCGTGATCGGCGCTGCCCACGCCGGATTTTTCGCGACACCGTCGCTGCGGCCCAGTATGTAGTCGCGCAGCACGTCGAAACCCGTGCAATAGCGCTCGAGAAATGCGTCATCCTGCTTGTTCGCCATTATCACTTCATGTGCGAGCGCCAGCATCAGCGCGGCGTCGGTGTTCGGACGGATCGGTATCCACTCCGCGTTGAGAAATTCGGGCGCATCTGAGCGCGTCGGGCTAACATTGACGATCGGAATGCCGCGCGCGGCAAGCTGTCGCAGCCAGACTTCCTGCGTATGCTCAGCCGCCCCGCCGGAGCTCACCTGCCCGTTCTTGAGTGCCAGCCCACCGAACGCGACAAAGATTTCGCAGTTAGCGATGATGCTCGGCCACGCGGTCGAGCGTCCCGTCAGCGTGCTATACGTGCCGATGACGTAAGGCAGCAGGAACTGCGCGGTGCCCCAACTGTAGTTGCCGGCCTGGTCGACCGCACCGCCCGTCGCGAAATAGAAACGCCGAACCTGCGAGCGCGCATGATGCAGGCGGCCCGCCGACGACCAGCCGTACGATCCGGCAAAAATACCCTGCGAGCCGTGCTTTTCGCGCACGCGCTGAATTTCTTCAGCGACCAGCCGCAACGCTTCATCCCAGCCGACTTCGACAAATTCATCGCGGCCACGCAAGGCGCGGTCGGACGACTCGCGATCCTTCAGCCACGATTTACGCACCATGGGCGCACGGATGCGCTTGTCCGAATATACCGACGAAGGAATCGACCCCAGCAGTGGCGACGGATTCGGATCGCGCGCGAACGGCTCGCAGCCAATCAGCACGCCGTCATCCACCACGGCGGTGAAAGCGCCCCAGTGCGAGAGTTGGGGAAAGCGCTGGATCAAAGAGACCTCACCGATTGCCCTCGCGCCATTCTTGATTCAGTCATTATTTATCTCCAACCACTTGCTATACGATGCGTCCTCTACTAAACAGTAGTCGGTACGATGGCCTTCATAGAGCGCAAACACGGGGCATCGAAGTTCTCGCGTATGCAAGCGCGCCTTCGGTGAAAGGTTTTGCGCCCGGCGGCAGCTTGCGCGTTTTTCCCAGTCGCTGAAAATATTCTATCCACCTAGAGTGGCGCATTTTGAAGATTGATTCCGTGTAGATACGACTCTGCTCCAAGCTGGAGTAACGCAAATTCTAAGTGTTTTTTTACAGTCGCGACATCTGTAGGCATTGAAATTTCCTAAAGCAATTCTGGGGCGTGTACACCGTGGGAGTAACTACTTGCGAACGCGGTATTTTTCTGCCTCGGCGATAAATTCACTCCATCGAGATGGCCGAGCAACGTTTACAAGAAATAATGAGGAGAAGTAGGTCGCCTTGTCTTGGCCACCCCAATAGCCGTAGCGGGGACATACGCGTGAGGTCCAACCCTTGTTCCAGATGACGTAGCCCCGCCTCGCACCCAACACTTCGTTTGTTTGGAGATCAAGCAAAATCAATTCACCTCCCCCAATGCCCATCTCGCGATCATGAGGACGTTTGATGCCTCGCCAAGTAAAGCCGTATCGGGCTTTAAGCTCCGTCGAGTATTCGAGCTTCAAAGGTTTGACGCTAGAGTTCCATGCATCGTAGCCGTAGTAGCGTGCAATAGAGGCGCCCATAGGTGGAGAGGCGCTGACGCTCGGGTGTAAAACCGCTTTCATGTCGAGTGTATAAATACGACGACCTCCGACAGGGATCTCGAAGTAGCTATAAAGTATGGGAGAGACATACTGCTCCCCGAGACTTTCATTTTCTCCTGCGTAGTACCCGTAGGGATCTTCAATGGCGTAAAGATGTTGCCATTCCTCTGGCGAATAAACTTTGCGCGGTCGTATCTGATAAATTCCCTCTACGTTATCTACTGTCTTGTAGATAAACTCCCCCGCCTCCGTTTTGCATAAATGCTCGAAATATTCTTGCTGAGTCATTCCTTTTCGATACCCGCTATCTTCTGGCACCGGATTCGGGATTTTGATCGCGTGAGCTTCACGCCCTTCCTTCGTGGCCATCCAGTCTTCAACTTTAACGTCGAGCAGCTTGTAAGGGTTGGATTGGCCACGATCGTAGCCGCCCGGCCACGGCCTGGCCTTCCGCTCGCGCTCCAG
>JANYDM010000173.1 GCA_025363575.1 Betaproteobacteria bacterium
GCGGGATCCTGAAACGATGCATCGGTATGCCACAGCCGGTTCGCGAGCGAGTACGCGCGCTTGCGGTCGTCGGCGGTACGGATGCTGCCCGTTTCATCGATGTTCGAAATATCCGAGATCGCATCGTTGTCGAAGCGGTTCCTGGCCAGCGCGGCAATGCCGGGCTTCATATGCAGCGGGCCGCCGAAGCGCTGCGCGAAGTCGAGTTGCTCTGCGTCGGTAAACGGCTGATTGCGAAATACCAGCACGCCATGTTCATCCATCCCGCCGACCAGTTGATCGAGGGTGGCGCGGTCGAATATTTGCCGCAAGTCAAGCGGACTCACTTCAGCGCCGATATGCGGGTGCAGTTTACGAAAGGTTACAGTCATCGTCGATCTCCTCGGCGGGAACGTTGCCCGCCAGTCAATTGGTAAATACGGAGCGCGCGGTTGCGTCAGTCGGCATATCCGGGCAGGTCGCGGTCAAGCACGCGCATCATTGCTTCGAAGTACAAACGCTCGCGGTCGGCGTGAGAGTGCTTGTCATGCCGCATCGGCCGCTGCACCTTGGCCACGATTTCGTCCGCAATGATTTCGAGCTCGCGTCCGGTGCTCATCGCGAGCACCTGCGCGCGGCACACGCGCTCGAGCATGTAAAGCCGCCGATAGGCTTGCGCGATCGTCGCGCCGACCACCAGCACGCCGTGATTTTTCATGAACATCGCCTGCTGGTCGCCGATCAGATGCGCGAGGCGTTCGCCTTCTTCGAGCGTGTCGGCATTGCCCGCGTAATGGTCGTCGTAGCAAATGCGGTGGTGAAAGTACGCGGCGGTCTGGCTTGCTGGCACGAGACGGTTGTCTTTCAGCATATTGAGCGCGACCGCCCACGTCTGATGTGTATGCAGCACGACGCGCGCGCCGCTGATGCGATGAATCGGCGCGTGGATGCATTGCGCGGACAATTCGACGTCGCCTTCGCCTTCGAGTGTTTTACCCGACTCGTCCCATACGATCATGTCGCGCGCGCGCGCTTCGGACCAATGCAGGCCGAACGGTAATATTAAATAGCGGTCTTCGCTGCCCGGCACTGTCACCGTGAAATGATTGTCGATGCCCTGCTCGAGGTCGTGCAGCACCGCGAGACGATGCGCGGCCGCGAGATGAATCTTCGCTTCTTTGACCGGATCGATTTCGCGCGCGGCGGATAGTGGATGGACGGACAATCGGGCAGCTCCGAAGGAGGAACGCATCCATTATAGCAACGCCTTGCGTCGACGCGCGCCGCTGCCGGGCGCGGGCGCGGCTGTTAGCCCCAAGTATGGTCATCAGCGGCGCACTACGGACTACACCCTGGGCCGATTATTTTGATGATCAAAAACTGCGAGCCCGCGCGCTGGACGGGATTGCCGACGCAGAATTCGCGGAACTATCCGGCTCCAATTAAGCTCACATGTGCTGTGGAGGCAGCGGTCACGCGCCGCCAGCGGTTACAGGAAGGCACATAAAGGACGGGCACATAAGATGGCAGAACCTGTTGCGGACGCGTTCGTTTTTTTCGGCGCCACCGGCGACCTGGCTTACAAGAAAATATTCCCCGCGCTGCAGGCCATGATCCGGCGCGGCGATTTCAATGTGCCGCTTATCGGCATGGGCCGCTCGGGGTGGACGCTCGACAAACTGCGCGAACGCGCGCGCGCGAGCCTGGAGCACAACGGCGGCATCGATGCGGATGCATTCTCCAAATTGTCGGCGCAGCTTCGGTACGTCGATGGCGACTACGCCGATCCTGCGACCTACCGCAAACTGCACCAGGCGCTCAATGGCGCCGCGCGTCCGCTGCATTACCTGGCGATTCCGCCGAGCATGTTCGCGACCGTGGTGCAGGGACTCGCGCACGCCGGATGCGCCAGGGATGCGCGCGTAATCCTTGAAAAGCCGTTCGGGCGTGACCTCGCGTCGGCACAAGCGCTGAATCAAACCTTGCACGAGGTCTTTCCCGAATCGGCGGTGTTCCGCATCGATCATTATCTGGGCAAAGAGGCGGTCCAGAACCTCTTGTATTTCCGCTTTGCGAATGCTTTTCTCGAACCGATCTGGAATCGCAACTACATCGACAATGTGCAGATCACCATGGCCGAGAGCTTCGGCGTGCAGGGCCGCGGCAGCTTCTATGAGGAAGTCGGAACGATCCGCGACGTGGTGCAGAACCATCTGCTGCAAGTGACCGCTTTGCTCGCGATGGATGCGCCGGTCGGGCATGATCCGGAGTCGATGCGCGCCGAGAAGCTGCGGTTGTTCCGCGCGATGCGGCCGTTCGACCCGAAACATGCGGTGCGCGGCCAGTTTCTCGGCTATCGCAATGAACCGGGCGTGGCTCCCGGTTCACAGGTCGAGACCTTCGTCGCGCTGTGCCTGCATATCGACACGTGGCGCTGGGCCGGCGTGCCGTTTTATATTCGGGCCGGCAAATGCCTCGCCGTCACCAGCACCGAAGTGACGGTGAACCTGAAATGCCCGCCGCTTGCGATCTTCGACGAAATCCAGCCGGCGCGGTCGAATTACTTCCGCTTTCGCTTGAGCCCCGATGTGGTCATCTCGGCGGGCGCGCGCGTCAAACAACCGGGTGAAGCCATGCGCGGTGAGTCGGTCGAATTGATCGCGCATCAATGTCCGCGCGGTGAGAAGTCGCCGTACGAACGGCTCGTGGGCGACGCGATGCGCGGCGACGCGTCACTATTCACGCGCGACGACAGCGTCGAAGCCGCGTGGCGCGTGGTCGAGCCGATTCTCGGCAACGACATAGCGCTTTCTGAATACGCGCCCGGCACGTGGGGGCCGACGGGCGCGGCGGCAGTAGTTGCCGGAGCCGAGGGTTGGCACAATCCGCAACCCGCAGCGCCTTCACCATGCCCATGAAGTGATCGCCGTCAACCAAGGAGTAAGCATGTACAAGAACAAGCCCCGGCAACTGCACGACCTCGGCCAAAGCCTGTGGCTCGACAATATCACGCGCGAGATGCTCGACGACGGAACCTTGCGCCGCTACATCGACGAGTTCGCGGTGACCGGACTGACTTCGAACCCGACGATCTTCGACGAGGCGATCGGCAAATCCGGCGCTTATGACGAAGGCATACACGAAAAAGCCCGCGCCGGCAAATCCGGCGAAGCGCTGTTCATGGAGCTCGCGCTCGAAGACCTGCGCCGCGCCGCGGATCTGTTCCGGCCGGTTTTCGACGCCACCGGCGGCATTGATGGCTGGGTGTCGATGGAAGTCTCGCCGCTGCTCGCGAACGACACGACAAAAAGCATCGCCGCGGCAAAGCAGATTTACGCTGACGCCGGCCGGCCGAACTTGTTCGTCAAGATTCCCGGGACACCGGAAGGCGTTCCCGCAATCGAGGAATCGATTTTCTCCGGCGTGCCGATCAATGTCACTTTACTGTTCTCTCGCGAGCAGTATGTCGCCGCGGCCCAAGCTTATCTGCGCGGCATCGAACGCCGCATTGCCGCCGGCCTCGATCCGCGCATCGCTTCGGTTGCTTCGTTGTTTGTCAGCCGCTGGGACAAGGCCGTGAGCGACAAGGTGCCCGCCGAATTGCGCAACAAGCTTGGCATTGCGATCGGCGCGCGCACCTATCGCGCTTACCGCGAGCTGCTGGCATCGGCGCGCTGGCGCAAGCTCGCCGCTGCCGGCGCGCGACCGCAGCGGCTGCTCTGGGCAAGCACGGGCACCAAAGACCCGAAGGCGCCTGATACGCTCTACATCGATGCGCTCGCAGCGCCCGGCACCATCGACACCATTCCCGAGAAAACGCTGCGCGCATTTGCCGCGCACGGCGAGTTGAAAGGCGTGATGGCCGATGACGGCGGTGACGCCGAAGCGATGGTGGCGCGCTTCACCCGGGCCGGCATCGATGTCGACTCGCTTGCAAGACAACTACAGGACGACGGCGCGCAGGCGTTTGTGAAGTCGTGGCAAGAGCTGTTGCAGCGTATCGCCGACAAACGCGAAGCGCTCGCCGCGGCGAGCTGAATTAATCTTTCCATGGGCAAATCCGCTCGCGCCGCAAATGCGCCGTCGCTGACCGAACGTCCACAGTGGCGTGCGCTGGTGCGTCATTTGCACGAGATCGAGAACCGGCATCTGCGCGCGCTTTTCGCCGCCGATCCGACGCGCGGCGAACGGCTGGTTGCCGAAGCCGCCGGACTTTACCTGGACTATTCAAAAAATCGCATCACTGACGACACGCTGCGGCTGCTGGTATCACTTGCCGAAGCGTGTTCGCTGCGCGAGCGCATCGAGGCGATGTTCCGTGGCGACCAGATCAATGCGACCGAGCAGCGCGCGGTGCTGCACATCGCGCTGCGCGCACCGCCAAGCGCGCGTTTTACCGTCGATGGCAAGGATGTCGTGCCCGATGTGCATGCGGTGCTCGCGCGCATGGCGGCGTTCTCCGCGCGCGTGCGCAGCGGCGAGTGGACCGGCCATCGCGGCAAACGCATCCGCAACGTGATCAACATCGGCATTGGCGGCTCCGACCTGGGCCCGGTGATGGCGTACGAGGCGCTGCGTCACTACAGTCAGCGCGACATGTTATTTCGTTTTGTCTCGAATGTGGACGGCACCGACTTCGTCGAAGCCGTGCGCGACCTCTCACCTGACGAGACATTGTTCGTCATTTGCTCCAAGACTTTCACTACCCTGGAAACGCTCACCAACGCGCGGGCCGCGCGCGCGTGGTGCGTGAGCGGGGTCGGCGACGACAAGGCGGTGGCCAGGCATTTCGTTGCGGTCTCGACTCAAGCCGACGAAGTCGCCAGGTTCGGCATCGATGTCGACCACATGTTCGGCTTCTGGGATTGGGTCGGCGGCCGCTATTCGATGGATTCGGCAATCGGGCTTTCGACCATGCTCGCGATCGGCGCGGAAAACTTCGGCGAGATGCTGGCGGGTTTTCACGCGATGGACGAACATTTCCGCGGCGCGCCGTGGGAGCGCAATCTGCCGGTACTGCTCGGCCTGCTCGCGATCTGGAATACCAATTTCCTGGGCGCGCCGACCGTCGCAGTACTGCCTTACGAACAGTATCTCAAGCGCTTCCCGGCGTATCTGCAGCAACTGACAATGGAAAGCAACGGCAAGTATGTTTCTCTCGATGGCGCGCGCCTGGATTACGCGACGGGTCCGATCTACTGGGGCGAGCCCGGCACGAATGGCCAGCATTCGTTCTATCAATTGATTCATCAGGGCACGCGGCTCATCCCGTGCGATTTTATCGGCTTCTGCCAAGCGCTCAACCCGCTCGGCGGCCAGCACGATCTCCTGATGGCGAATCTGTTCGCGCAAAGCGAGGCACTGGCGTTCGGCAAGACCGCCGATGAGGTGAGAGCGGAAGGAACGCGCGACACGCTGGTTCCCCACCGCGTCTTCGAAGGCAATCGCCCGAGTAACACCATCCTGGCCGAGCGTCTCACGCCGCAAGCGCTCGGCGCGCTGGTGGCGCTCTACGAGCACAGCGTGTTCGTGCAGGGCGCAGTCTGGAACATCGATAGCTTTGATCAGTGGGGTGTGGAACTCGGCAAAGCGCTTGCCGTGCGCACTGCCGCGGAAGTCGCGAGCGCGGACGCGCCGGAGCTCGCGCATGACAGCTCGACCAACGCGCTGATTAAACGTTATCGCAAAATGAGGCAGTCGGCGTGAGCACGCAAGTGAGCGCGCTGGCCGGCAAGCCCGCCCAGGCTGCTGAGCTCGTTGACGTTTCGAAGCTCGTCGCTGCGTATTACAGCGTGCAGCCCGACCCGGCGGTGGCCGCGCAGCGCGTGTCGTTCGGCACGTCAGGTCATCGTGGCTCGTCGTTCGACGCGAGCTTCAACGAAGCGCACGTGCTCGCAATCAGCCAGGCGATCTGCCTGTATCGTCGTGCGCAAGGCATCGACGGGCCGTTGTTTATCGGCATCGACACGCACGCGCTGTCGCTGCCGGCGTATCAAAGCGCGCTTGAAGTACTCGCTGCCAACGGCGTCAACGTAATGATCAGCAAGGGTGGTGAATTCACGCCGACCCCGGCTGTTTCACACGCGATTCTGGTTTACAACCGCGGCCGCAAGTCCGCGCTCGCCGACGGTATCGTCGTCACGCCGTCGCATAATCCACCTGACAACGGCGGCTTTAAGTACAACCCGCCGAATGGCGGCCCCGCCGATACCGGCGTCACGGGATGGATCGAATTAAAAGCAAATGCGCTGCTCGAAGCACAACTCAAGGAAGTGCGCCGCATTGCATTCGAAGACGCGCGGTGCGCGTCTACCACGCGCGAGCACGATTTTCTCGAAGCCTACGTGAGCGATCTTGGCAACGTGATCGATCTCCCGGCGATCAGCGCTTCCGGCATTCGCATGGGCGTCGATCCGCTCGGCGGCGCCGGCGTGCACTACTGGGCGCGCATCGCCGAGCGTTACAAGCTCGATTTATCCGTCGTCAGCGACCAGGTCGATCCGACCTTCGGCTTCATGAGTCTGGATTGGGACGGCCGCATCCGCATGGACCCTTCGTCCGTCTATGCCCTGCAGCGGCTGATCGGTTTGAAGGATCGCTACGACATTGCTTTTGCGTGCGACACCGACCACGATCGCCACGGCATTGTGACGCCAGGCGCCGGGCTGCTGCCGCCCAACCATTATCTGGCGGTGGCAATCGACTATCTGTTCCGCAACCGCCCACGCTGGAGCGAGTCCGCGGCGGTCGGCAAAACTGTCGTCAGCAGCGCGCTAATCGACCGCGTGACCGCGAGACTGCGCCGCAAGCTTTATGAAGTTCCAGTCGGTTTCAAATGGTTCGTCGAAGGACTTTTCGATGGATCGCTCGCTTTCGCCGGCGAGGAAAGCGCCGGCATGAGCTTCAGTCGTATGGATGGCACAGTGTGGACGACCGACAAGGATGGCATCGTGCCGGCGCTGCTGGCGGCCGAGATTACAGCGCGCACCGGCCGCGATCCCGGCGCACTGTATCGCGATCTTACGCGCGACCTTGGCGCGCCCGTGGCCGACCGCGTCGAGGCGACGGCCACGGTCCGGCAGAAGCAAAAGCTCGCGAAACTGGCGCCGGCGCAGGTGCAGATCACAGATCTGGGCGGTGAAAAAATCGACAGCGTGCTCGACCGCGCGCCGGGCAACGGCGCCCCGATCGGCGGCATCAAATTGATCGCTGCCAGCGGCTGGTTCGCCGCGCGGCCGTCAGGCACCGAGAATATCTACAAGATCTATGCGGAAAGTTTCCGCGGCGAGGATCATCTGCGCAACCTGCTGCGCGAAGCGCAGAGCATCGTCGACCGCGCGCTGGAAGAGCACTGACGCGAGCGGTTCGCGCGCCGCTGTCGATATCTGTTGCACATCATCAGGAGCGAGCATGCCGGACGACCTCGATCAACTGTGTATCAACACCATCCGCTTTCTGTCGGTGGACGCCGTGCAGAAAGCGCAGAGCGGACATCCGGGCATGCCGCTCGGCGCGGCGCCGATGGCGTACGCGCTGTGGACGCGGCTGCTCAAACACAATCCACGCAATCCCGACTGGTTCGATCGCGATCGTTTCGTGCTCTCTGCCGGCCACGGTTCGATGCTGCTCTACAGTCTGCTGCATCTGACCGGTTACGATCTGTCGCTCGACGACATCAAACACTTTCGCCAGTTCGGCAGTAAAGCGCCGGGACATCCGGAGCGCGGGCATACGCCGGGCGTGGAGACGACCACCGGGCCGCTCGGGCAGGGTTTTGCCAATGCCATTGGCATGGCGATTGCCGAAGCGCAGCTTGCGGCGCGCTACAACCGTCCCGGATTTAACGTGATCGATCACGCGACCTTTGCGCTCGTCAGCGACGGCGATTTGATGGAAGGCGTGGCGTCGGAGGCGGCTTCGCTGGCCGGGCATCTCAAGCTCGGCAAGCTCACTTTTTTGTACGACGACAATTACGTGACACTCGCTGCCGGTACCGGCATCACCTTCTCGGAAGATCGCGCGCGCCGCTTCGAATCGTACGGCTGGCATACGATTTCCGTCGCGGATGGCAACGACCTCGCCGCGCTCAACGCCGCGCTGCAAGCAGCACGCGTCGAAACGGCGCGGCCGACGCTCATCCTGGTGCGCACGCACATCGGCTACGGTTCGCCGCACAAGCACGACAGCTTCGAAGCGCACGGCTCGCCGCTCGGCGCGGACGAAGTGCGTCTGACCAAGCAAAATCTTGGCTGGCCGACCGCGCCGCCGTTCCTGATTCCTGAAGCGGCGCTCGCGCATTTCCGCGAAGCGCTGGCGCGCGGCGCGCGCGACGAGGCAGCGTGGACCGGGCGCATGGCGGCGTACACTCGAGCGTTCCCCGAATTGGCGGAGGAGTTGCGGCGCAGCGTGCGCGGCGAACTGGCGCCCGGGTGGGACACCGATATTCCGCTCTTCCCCGCTGACGCTAAAGGCATGGCGACGCGCGTCGCGTCGGGCAAAGTCATGAACGCGGTAGCGCCGCGGGTGCCGGCGCTGACCGGCGGCTCAGCGGACCTCGATCCGTCCACTCACACCGCGTTGAAAAGCCTCGGCGATTTCAATCCATCGCCGGGCGACGACGATACGCAAGGCTCGAGCGGCGGCGGCTGGAGCTACGCAGGACGCAACCTGCATTTCGGCGTGCGCGAGCATGCAATGGGCGCGATCGTCAACGGCATGGCGGCGCACGGTGGAACATTGCCGTACGGCTCGACCTTCCTCATATTCTCCGACTACATGCGTCCCGCGATCCGGCTCGCCGCGCTCATGGGCTTGCACGTCGTACAGGTGTTCACGCACGACAGCATCGCGCTTGGCGAGGATGGCCCTACGCATCAGCCGGTCGAGCAGTTGGCTGCGCTGCGCGCGATTCCGCATCTGACCGTGATCCGCCCCGGCGACGCCAACGAAACGGCGGTCGCCTGGCGTGTCGCGCTCGAGACGCGCGATCGTCCGGTGGTGATTGTGCTAAGCCGGCAAGAGGTGCCGACACTCGATCGCAGCCGCTATGCGCCGGCGGATGGCTTGCGCCGCGGCGCGTACGTGCTCTCCGATGCGGCCGATGGCAAGCCCGCGCTGATCCTGATCGCGAGCGGCTCGGAAGTCGGCCTGATCGTCGCCGCCGCCGAGCGCCTGCAAGCTCAGGGAATCGCGGTGCGGTGCGTGTCGATGCCGAGCTGGGAATTGTTCGATGCTCTGCCGCAACCTGAGCGCGACGCCGTACTGTCGCCGTCGATCCGCGCGCGCCTGGCAGTCGAAGCGGGCGTGGCGCAGGGCTGGCACCGCTACGTCGGCGCTGGGGGCGACGTTGTGAGCGTGGAGCGATTCGGCGCGTCCGCGCCGGCGGAAGTATTGCTGCGTGAATATGGTTTCAGCGTCGACAACGTCTGTGCGCGGGCAAAGAAGCTGCTGTCTGATGGAGATTACAATGCAACACCATCCTCAGGACCTCGTACATGACACAGCAGATGCGCTTCGAGGGGACTTACGCTCACCCGCGGCGCGCTTAACGACACGCGTGGCGGCGGCGGCTTCGGCGCCATCGAAGATGGCGAGCACGTCGGGCGCATTCGGCGCGGCACCCGAGGCGTACCGCTCATTCTGATTTGATCGCGTGGCCGCCGAACTCGTTGCGCATCGCGGCGAGCAGCTTGTCGGAGAACGGGTCCGCATCGCGCGAACGCAGACGCTCGAGCAGCGACAGCGCGATCACGGGCGCCGCAACGTTGAGATCGACCGCTTCGCTTAGTGTCCAGCGTCCCTCGCCGGAATCCTCGACATACGGAGCGATGCCTTTGAGCGTGGGATTTTTCTCGAGCGCCTTCGCGGTGAGATCGAGCAGCCACGAGCGCACCACGCTGCCGTAGCGCCAGATCTCGGCGATCCGGTGCAGGTCGAAACCGAACTCCTGTTTGTGTTGCAAGATGGAAAATCCTTCGGCATAGGCTTGCATGAGCCCATATTCGATGCCGTTGTGAATCATTTTGGTAAAGTGCCCTGAGCCGACCGGACCGACGCGGCCCCAGCCACGATCGGGCGCGGGCGCCAGCGTCGCGAAAATCGGGCGCAGTCGCTCGACTGCCGCTTCATCGCCGCCGATCATCAGGCTGTAGCCTTGCTCGAGCCCCCACACGCCGCCGCTGGTTCCCGCGTCGACATAGTGAATCTCTTTTGCGGCGAGCATTTTTGCACGATGCACTGTATCTTTGTAATTCGAATTGCCGCCATCGATGAGCGTGTCGCCTGCCTCCAGCAGCGGCAGCAGCGCATTGATCGTCGCGTCAGTGATGGCGCCGGCGGGCACCATCATCCACAGCGTGCGCGGGGGCTCCAGCTTCGCTGTCAGCGCTTCGAGCGACACGGCAGAGTCCGCGCCTTTGTCCATGATGCGCTTGCGCGCTTCGTCTTTCGGATCGAAGCCGACCACGCGATGGCCGCCGCGCACCAGCCGTTCAGTCATGTTTGCGCCCATGCGCCCCAAGCCAATCATGCCGAGTTCCATAGGATGTCCTTGTTAGAGTGATGAGAAGGGTAGTGGCTTCAGAATCGGCTTCGGAATCGTTTCACCACGCGAGCCAGCGCCGCAGCAGCGCCCGGATTGTCGGCGTCAGTCGCGTGCGGGTATAAGCATCAGCCGCTTTCTTGATCGCTTCAGCCTGCGTCGGATAAACGTGGATGACGCGCGCCAGAGTGCTAAGCCCAATTCCCGCGACCATCGCGAGCGTGATCTCGCTGATCATCTCGCCGGCATGGCTGGCGACGATCGTCGCGCCGAGAATGCGGTCGGTTCCTTCCTTGACGTGGATTTTCACGAAGCCTGTCTCTTCGCCGTCGGCGATCGCGCGGTCCACGTCGTGCATGGGGATTGTAAAAGTTTTGACCGGAATATCCAGCTCGCGCGCTTCGCGCACGTAAAGGCCGACATGCGCAATTTCGGGATCGGTGTACGTGCACCACGGAATCGACAATGCGCTCAGTCGCCGGCGACCGAGGAAGAGCGCGTTATGAATTACGATGCGCGCGGAAGCATCGGCGGTATGCGTGAACTTATGCTCGAGGCACGCGTCCCCGGCCGCGTAAATTCGCGGATTACTGGTCTGCAGGAAATCGTTGACCCGTACGCCGGTGCTGGCGTCGCAGTCAACTCCCGCGGCTGCCAAATTGAGTCCCTCGACGTTCGGCAGCCGGCCGATGCCAGTCAAGATGGCATCGACCGCAACCGTGCTTTTGTAGTCGGCGCTGACGAGATCGACCAGCTTTTGACCGTTTTCCACGCGCACTCTGACGACGTGGGTGTTAAGCCGGACCTCGATGCCGTCGCGCGCGAAAGCAGCCGACAATATCTGTGCGGCATCGCGTTCTTCCCTCGGCAGAAATAGCGGCATGTCTTGCGCGATAGTGGTTTGCGCTCCGAAGCGGCAGAAAATCTGCGCCAGTTCGCAGCCGAGCGGACCGCCGCCGATCACCAACAGCCGGCGCGGCAGCTCGGTCAGATCGAAGACGTTTTCATTGGTCAGAAAGCCCGTCTCGACCAGGCCGGGAATCGACGGCGTGTCCGGCCGCGCGCCGGTGGCGATCATTGCCTTCTTGAAGCGCAATGTCGTGCCGTCGACCGTCACTGCATCCGTCGCGGTGAAGCGGGCCTCGCCGAAAAACACATCGACGCCCGCCGCGCTCAAGCGGTCGATCGAATCGACGCGGCTGATGCGGGCGCGAATGCGGCGCATGCGCTGCATCACCGCGGCAAAATCAACGCGGATATCGGCGGGGATCCGGGCGCCATAATGTTCGGCATTGCGCATTTCCGCGTACACGCGCGAAGTCTGCACGAGCGTTTTTGACGGCACGCAACCGATGTTCAAACAGTCGCCGCCGAGCAGTCCGCGCTCGATCAGCGCGACCGTGGCGCCCAATGCCGCAGCGGCGTGCGCCGCAACCAATCCGGCCGGACCTGCCCCGACGACCACTAAATTGTAGCGGTCTCGTGGCCGCGGATTGCGCCAGTCAGTCGGATGCAGATGTGCGCGCCGTTCGCGCTCGTGCGCATCCTGCGGGGCTGATGAGGGAGAGGCGTTCGACTGAACCATGATTTCAATTCGTGGAATGGAACGAGCCGCTACAGCCAGCCGCCGCGAAAGCCGGCACGGCGCAAACCGGCGCTGATATAGGAACAATCGCGCATCAGCTTCCAGAAAAATTCGGTGCGATAGTTTTCGATCATCATCAATACGATGCCCTGATCGAGCCCGAATTTTCCGGGCGAAACCCAGGCCCGCCCGTCGGCGCCTGCAAGGCCCGGATTAAAGCCGCTCGAGTACTGACTGGCGGACAGCATCGCGGGAAAGCGCTGGCGCATGTTGCGGGCGGCGGACAAAGCAATCCCGGGCGCAAACGGCAGCGAGGCCAACGCCGCAGATCCGCACAACGTTCCATCATCGGGGCCGTAAGGAACGCCGCGCGCGGCATATCCGAACAAACGCCGCCGCCCGTTCGCTATGTCCGGCAGCTCGTCGCTCGGACCATCACCGGCACTGAGGCCCCAGCAATTTTCGCCGTAACCCGCGAATTCGTGCGGATTGCGCTGCGCATACTCGCGCTGAACTTGCGAGGCACGCCGGCTGTTCTCGAAGTAATCACAGCGCTTCTCGCGCATGAAACGATCCTGAATGCCGCGAAAGTCGATCCACGCATGCGAGAAGTGATGCACAAACAACGGCCCCGCATACAGAAAATCGTAACCGTAGAGATTTTCCCACTGATAGGTCGCGGTCCACGCCTCGTAGCAGTCGCCTTTGAGCCCATGCGTGGGCGAACCCATCGCGAGCACATAGAGAATGACAGCCTCGTCGTAACCATCCCACCCGTAATGCAGAAATCCGCATTCGGGTTTCCAGCCTTGCCTGATCGTTGCCGCCCCGCCCTGCGACCATCGCCAGTCGATGCGCAGGTAGAGCGCCGAGGCGATCTCGCGCAGCTCGGTTTCCTCGGGCGTATGCGCACTGAAGTACTGGCTCGCGGTGAGAGCGCCCGCGATCAAAAGCGCGGTGTCGATCATCGATAATTCGGAGCGCCAGACGCGCGCCCCCGTATGCAGATCGAGGAAGTGGTAATAGAAGCCCTTGTATCCGGTCGCCTCCGGGCTGCCGCTTTGCTCGCTGTCACGAAAAAAACGCAAAACGCAAAGACTGCGCTTAACCGCGTCGGCGCGCGTCATCCACCCGCGCTCGACCGCAACCGGATAAGCCGACAGCGCAAACCCGACCACTGCAATGCTCGATGGCGAATTCCCGCGCGAAGTGTCGGCGATGAGACCGTTGGCCGGATTCACGGCTTCAACGAAGTAACCGAAAGCAGCGCGCTCAAGCTCATCGAGCAACGCCGCCTCGTCGGCCGATCCGCATATCTCAGTCACGAGCGGCGATTCCCATTGAATTTGTCTCGACATCGATGTGCCGCGACGAATCCGGCACGCGCACATGTCTCATTGCACATCAACCCAGCAAGCGTTGGTCGCATCATAAAGAACTAGATGGGGGGCTGGCAAAAAAAGTTCCCTGGCGCTTGTTGTCTGCTTGATGCTGCTGTTATGCTGCCAATTGATATACCGACATCCGTTGCGCTGAACCGCGTCGATGCGAATTGCATGCCGGCGCATTGAAACGCTGCCAGTGGATGTCGTCCACGCCCAGGTATAAGTTTCGATGTCCATTCCCGTGCAATCGATTCCTGTCACATCGCACCGCGCGCAGTTGCTGTCGAACGGGCGCTATACGGTGATGCTGAGCGCTGCCGGTTCGGGCTTTAGCCGCTGGCGCAATCTCGCAGTGACGCGGTGGCGTGAAGACCCGACTTGCGACGGCTGGGGAAGCTACGTGCTCGTGAGCGATGGCTCAAACGGCGCGGTCTGGTCGGCGTGCGTGCAGCCGTGCGGCGGCGATCCGGCTGCGCATGTCGCGACATTTTCTGAAGGGCATGCGCAATTCGTGCGCCGCGACGACACGCTTTCTACCACTTTGGATGTCGCGGTCGCAAGTAATCACGACGCGGAACTGCGGCGTGTGACGATCACCAACCACGGCGACGCTGCGCGCGATATCGCGCTCACCTCCTATGCCGAACTGGTGCTCGGTTCCGCCGCTGCCGACGCGGCGCATCCGGCCTTTTCCAAGCTGTTTGTGCAGACCGAAGCGATTGAGGACGGCCGCATCCTGTTGGCGACGCGCCGCCGCCGCGCGCCGGGAGAGCCCGAAGTTTGGGCGGCACACTTCGCCGTGGTAGAGCGGCAAGACTCTGGCGCCTTCGAGTTCGAAACCGACCGTGCGCGCTTCCTCGGGCGCGGCCGGACACTGCGCAATGCTTCCGCGATGCGCGATGGCGCGGCGCTGTCGAATACCGCAGGCACCGTGCTCGATCCCATCTTCAGCGTGCGCCGCCGCGTTCGCGTCGAGGCGCGCGCCAGCGTCCGCGTGACATTCTGGACGCTGGTGGCCGAATCGCGCGCCGCCGCGCTTGCGCTCTGCACACCATTGCGCACGCATGATGCGGGTGAACAAGCGTTTAGCGCATCCGCCGAATACGCGGCGGCACAACTCGCGCGCTTCGGCATCGATCGCACACAAGCCGAGCGGTCTGGGTGTCTGGTTGGTCCGATCCTCTACGCAGATGCCGCGTGGCGTTCGGCGCCGGAGGTACTCGAGCGCGGCAGCGGCGGGCCTCCCGTGCTCTGGACGTGCGGCATTTCAGGCGATCGTCCGATCGTGCTGCTGCGCATCGCAGACGGGTCTCACCTCAATCGCGCCAACGAATTGTTGCGCGTGCAGTTGTATTGGCAAAGCCAGGGGATTGGCGTCGATGTGGTTCTGCTCAACTGCGCAGCGGGCAGCGGTGGCGATAATCTTCACGCAATGCTCGACCCGCTGATGAAATCGCCGCAAACGCTGCTTCAAACGCGCGGCGACGACGCGCAAGCCGGAGTGTTCGCGCTGCGTGACGATCAGATTTCCGACGTTCTGCGCGACGGACTCGCTACCGTGGCGCGCGTCGTCCTCGACGCATCCGGCGACGTGCTCGCGCCGTTCGCGCATCGGAGCAGCAACACGGGTGCGGGGCCGGCTGCAGCGTCTGCGCCGAGCCTTGCGTCTGAATCTCACACGCAACGCACCGCGCATGTGACGCCGCTCGAGTTCGATAACGGCACCGGCGGTTTCGACAGCGCCGAGCGCGAATATGCCATCACGCTCGCGAATGGCCGCTGCACGCCGATGCCGTGGATCAACGTTGTCGCCAATCCTTCGTTCGGATTCATGGTGTCAGCCGAAGGCGGCGGCTACACGTGGTCGCAGAACAGCCAGCAGAATGCGCTCACGCCGTGGCCGAACGATCCGGTCAGCGATACTCCGCACGAAGTGTTGTATCTGCGCGACGAAGACAGCGGTGAAGTCTGGAGCGTCACCGCGCTGCCGATACGCGTGGCGTCTGCGACTTATACAGTGCGTCACGGCAAAGGCTACAGCCGCTTTGCACACGACGCGCACGAGATCGATCTCGATCTCTTGCAGTGCGTGCCGTTGGCTGATTCGATCAAGCTGTCGCGGCTGCGCATGCGCAACCGTTCGGCGCGCGTACGGCGGCTGTCGATCACCGCGTATGTCGAATGGGCGCTCGGCGCGAATGGAACTGTGCCCGCACCGTTCATCGTCACCACTGTCGATACTGCGAGCGGCGCGCTGTTCTCGCGCAACGCCTGGCGCGCCGAATTCGGCGCGCGCGTCGCATTTGCGGATCTGCGCGGAGTGCAAAGCTCTGTGACTGCCGACCGCGCTGAATTTCTCGGGCGCCACGGCGCGCTTGACCGGCCGGCTGCACTCGCGGATGGCGCGCCGCTATCGGGCCGCGTCGGCGCGGGGCTTGATCCGTGCGCCGCACTGCAAACGCGGGTCGAGCTCGAGCCTGCGGCAGAGGTCGACATCGTATTCATGCTGGGCGATGCCGATTCGTGCTCGCACGCGCGCGCGCTGATCCAGAAATACCGCGCGGCTGATGTCGATGCGGTGATGCGCGAAGCGCGCGCGCAATGGGACGAAATGCTCGACACCGTGCAGGTGCGCACGCCCGACCGCGCGCTCGATATTTTGCTCAACGACTGGCTTTTGTATCAGACATTGGCATGCCGGGTGTGGGCGCGCACGGCGTACTACCAGGCGAGCGGCGCTTACGGCTTTCGCGATCAGTTGCAGGACGTGATGGCGGTCTGCGTGGCCAAACCAGCGGTCGCGCGCGAACATTTGTTGCGCGCGGCGGCGCGCCAATTCACCGCAGGGGACGTCCAGCACTGGTGGCTGCCGCCAGCCGGACAAGGCATCCGCACGCGCATGACCGATGACAGGGTCTGGCTGCCGTATGTCGCGGTGCACTATATCGAAGTGACTGCGGACGCTGCAGTGCTCGACGAGACGGTTCCTTTCGTCGAAGGCGACGCGCTCAAGGATGGGCAGACTGAGGCGTTTTTTATGCCACGCGTCGCGCGCGATGACGCCAGTCTGTACGAGCATTGCGCTCGTGCAATCGACATGAGCCTCGCGCTCGGCGTGCACGGCCTGCCGCTGATGGGCACCGGCGACTGGAACGATGGCATGAACCGCGTCGGTGAAAAAGGCCGCGGCGAAAGTGTCTGGGTTGCGTGGTTTCTGCTCGCGACGATCGCCGCGTTTACGCCCTATGCGCGAGTACGCAACGACAGCGCCCGCACGATGCGCTGGCAGCAGTTCGCAGCGAGCGTTCGGGTCGCGCTCGAAAGCGCTGGATGGGACGGCGAGTGGTATCGGCGCGGCTACTACGACGACGGCGCGGCGCTGGGTTCGAGCGAGAGCAGCGAGTGCAGGATCGACGCGATCGCACAGTCGTGGAGCGTAATCTCGGGTGCGGCGGATCCGACCCATGCCGCGCTGGCGATGCATGCGGTGGACAAGCATTTGATCCGACACGACGACAAGATCGCGCTGCTGTTCACCCCGCCATTCGACCGCTCATCACACGATCCAGGCTACATCAAAGGCTATCCGCCCGGCATTCGCGAAAATGGCGGGCAATATACCCACGGCACGATCTGGTCGATCTTTGCATTCGCAGCACTCGGCCAAGGTGATAACGCCGGCGAACTCTTCGCTATTCTTAATCCCATCCACCACGGCAGCACGCCGAACGCGATTGCGCGCTACAAGGTCGAGCCGTACGCCGCGTGCGCGGACGTCTCTTCGGTGGCGCCGCACGTCGGCCGCGGCGGCTGGACCTGGTATACCGGTTCGGCAGGTTGGCTGTACCGTGCCGGGCTCGAAGCCATTCTCGGATTCCGTGTGCACGGAAATACGCTGGTTATCGATCCCTGTATGCCGAAGATGTGGCCGGGCTACGAAATCGTGTTCCGCCATCGCGGCGCTCGGAATACGGTCACGCGCTACGAAATCACCGTCGAGAATCCGCGCCGCGTGTGTCGCGGCGTCGTTGGTGCAGAGCTCGACGGCGTGGACATTGCGAAGGGTGTCGCGCGGATTCTGTTAGTCGACGATGGCCAGATCCATCGGGTGCGCATTGAGCTCGGATGATCCTTGGGATTACGCAGACCGATGAGGTCTTCTGCATGCGCCTGTGCACCGCGTCGCCAGCCCTTCAATTTCGCTCTGCCTCTGCTGGCGCGAGTAATATCGCTGAATGTATTTAGTCAAGACTGGTCGTACTGTCCAATTGACATCGAGACGCTTCAGCAAGCACTCGCAGAATCGCCCCTGGAAGCGACCGGTCAAACCCCAGCCCAACTCAAACGTTGACTGAAGCAAAAGGGACATCCCTACTTTGGTTTGACAGACAGCGCACGCAGCTTGACGCGAGAACGCAGTGGGCGGAAGCTTGCGCATTCGAATTAATCAACGGGAGAAAAAATAATGCCACGCCACGCGATTGCTTTGTCGTCCGCCCTAAGTTGCGTTGCCGGATTGCTTGGCACGCCGGCTATCGGCCAGGATAGCGTCGAGGCGCATATGGCGGCGGCCAAGGCCGCGGCGGGAACGGAGTACGCGGGCGTGCTTGAGCGCTTATGCATTTCACCCGACAAGGGCCCGAACACAGCACCACCCGGGCCGCCCCCCGAGCGTTCGACCTGGCTCGCCACGCCGGTCAAGGTATTCGACAATCTCTATTTCGTCGGCACGATCGAGCATTCGGCGTGGGCGGTGACGACTTCCGCCGGCATCATCCTCGTCGACACGATTTACGATTACACCACCGATGCCATCGTCGACGGCTTGAAGACACTCGGGCTCGATCCGGCTTCCATCAAGTACGCGATCGTCAGCCACGGGCACGGCGATCACGCCGGCGGCGCGCGCTATCTGCAAGACCACTATGGCACGCGCGTTCTTATGTCCGCGGCCGATTGGAACCTCGTCGAGACCAGCGCGCGCGTGCCGGTGAAGCCCAGGCGCGACATGGTGGTTAGTGATGGCCAGCAGCTCACGCTCGGCGACACCACGGTCACGATGTATCTGACGCCGGGCCATACGCCGGGCACGATTTCAACGCTGATCCCGGTCAGGGACGGCGGCAAATCGCATCTGGCAGCGGAGTGGGGCGGCACGGCCTATAACTTTGTGCACACACCGGAGGCATTCCGCACTTATATCGCCTCGGCGGAACGCTTCTCCGGCATCGTGCGCAAGACCGGCGCCGACGTGTTGATCGCAAATCACACGAATTTCGACGGCTCGAAAACGAAGCTGCCCGCGATGCTGAAGCGTCGGTCCGGCGAGCCGCATCCGTACGTAATCGGCAACGACCGCGTTTTGCGCTATATGAAAGTCGCCGACGAGTGCGCCAAAGTACAGTTGCTGCAAACGAAATAGACGGTCGTGCGCATGCGACCACAATCAAGCGAGGCTGGCGTGACGTTGCAGAAACTTCTGGGCATTCATCTGCCTGTGATACAGGCGCCGATGGCGGGCGTGCAAACCAGCGCGCTGGCAATCGCGGTGTCCAACGCAGGTGGTCTGGGTTCGCTGCCATGTGCCATGCTGAGTGTCGATGCGATGCGTCAGGAACTCACCCTTATCAAGGCAGGCACGACGCGGCCCTACAACGTGAATTTCTTTTGCCATACACCGCCGACGCCTGATGCCGCGAGAACGGCGGCATGGCGAGCGGCGCTGGCTCCGTATTACACCGAGTTCGGCATCGATGCGGCCGCTATTCCCGACGGGCCGGGGCGCGCGCCTTTCAGTGCCGAGTACGCCGACGTGCTGAGTGAATTCAAGCCGCCGGTCGTGAGTTTTCACTTCGGGCTGCCCGCGCCTGCATTGCTTGACCGCGTGCGCGCGTGGGGCGCAAAA
>JANYDM010000056.1 GCA_025363575.1 Betaproteobacteria bacterium
TTTCGATCGGAAGTGAGTAGGCACGCAAATGTCGGCCTCGTAGAACGGCCTATAAGCGATTATTTCTTAAGCGGAGTGCTAAAACACCCCGAGATCCAATTGTATTTGCCACCACACTTTGAATTTCAACAAACCCCTAGACGCCGAGCAACTCCACCTCGAACACCAGCGTCGCGTTCGGCGGAATGACGCCGCCCGCGCCGCGCGCGCCATAGCCGAGATCCGGCGGAATGGTGAGCTTGCGCTTGCCGCCGACTTTCATGCCGGCGACGCCTTCGTCCCAGCCGCGGATGACCTGGCCCTGGCCAAGATGAAATTCGAACGGATCGTCGCGGTCCTTGGAGGAATCGAATTTAGTCCCGTTGGTGAGCCAGCCGGTGTAGTGCACGCTTACGCGCTGGCCCGGCGCGGCTGCGGCGCCGTCGCCGACGGCGAGTTCTTCATAGACGAGGCCGGAGGCCGTTGTGGTCGCGGACATGATTTTCCTTTAGCGAAAAGATGGAAGGGGACTTGCGAGCGTCGATGAAACCGCGCGGAATGTCAATCGGCGCATGCCGCATTGCCGAGCGCCAGCAGCAGGGCATAAGCCCGCTTCTCGACGGCCGACATCTGCTTCACCGCATATTCCGCCGCCGAAGCCGTAGCGCGGTCCGGATAGTCGATCGCGATCAGCAACCGCCGCGGCGGATGCGAGCGCGTATAGCGTGCGCCCCTGCCGCAGGCATGCGCCGCGTAGCGTGCCGCGACGTCGACTGTGATGCCGGTGTAAATATTGCCGTCCGCGCATTCGAGCAAGTAAAGAAACCAGGCTTTGACTGCCATCAAGCCACGCACACGCGGTTGCGGCCGGCGGCCTTGGCTTGGTACAGGGCCTGGTCGGCGCGCGCGATCAGCTGCTCCGGCGTTTCGCCGTCTTTATAGAACGCAAGGCCAAGGCTGATAGTGACAGGCACGGCAGTGTCTCGATAATGAAAAGTGTTGTTTGCTACCGCGCCGCGAATTTTTTCGGCCAGTGCGCGCGACTGCGCATCGGCCGGTCCCTTGACCACGACCAGAAACTCTTCGCCGCCCCAGCGGAAAACGATGTCCGATTCGCGCAAGGCGCTAGTGACCGTCTGCGCGAGCTGTTTCAGTATGCTGTCGCCGCCGGGATGGCCGAGCCGGTCATTCACTTTCTTGAAGTGGTCGATGTCCATCATGATTACGGCCAGCGCGCTCTTGACGCGCCGTGCTTCGCTCATCGCTTGCGGCATCAGCAGGTCGAAAGCCTGCCGGTTGGCGAGCCCCGTCAGCTTGTCGGTGGTCGCCATCTCCTCGAGCTGGCGCTGATAGTGAGTGATCGTGAGACTGGTGGCGGCGAGCACGATCAGGCTGATCACTACGCAGATCGCGATGTTCACGAGCAATGTGCGGCGGATGCCTGTGAGCGCCTCGTCCTCGATGCGCTCGACGAACAGATACCATTTCAGCTCGGGCACCAGCCGCACGTTCAGCAGGTGCTGCACGCCGCCGCTCTCGTACTGATAGCTGCCGGCGCCTTCGCGCCTTATGCGCTCGGCGAGGCCGCCCAGGTCTTCGATGCTGCTGATCGTCGAGCCGGCAACGTAAGCATTGCCGCCAAACAGCAGCGCGCCGCTTTGCTGGTCGAAAAAATTGATGCTGCAGTGGTAGCGCTGCTGATATTTATTGAGCAGTCCGCGTATCGTGTCGACCGCGATGCCGACGCCGGCCACGCCCAGATAGCGTCCGTCGTAGTCGAACACGCGGAAGTTGATGAACGTCGTCAATACGTCCTTGTTCGCCAGGTCGGGATCGAAGCTGATTTCGTACGGGGCGGCCATGTTGCGCACGCGGAAATACCAGGCATCGCGCGGTTCGTTTTCCCGGACCTTCTTCAGCACGCCGCCGGTCTGATAGTAGGTGCGCGTGCGCTCGGAGATGAAAAAGCTCGTCAGCGTGCCGTTGCGCTGCTTGATCTCCTGCAGGTACTTGGTGATCTTGGCGCTGTCGTGCTCGCCGCCGAGCACCCAGTCGCGCAGGAAAGTGTCGCTCGCCATCATCGAGGCGATCAGCACGGGGCGGACCAGGTCTTTCTGGATCTCGGAGTACAGATTGTCGGAGGTGAGGGGCAGCTCGTTCGCGATGATCGATGCGCTGATCACGTTCTTCGACACGTAGTAATTAACGAGACTGGTGGCGGAGAAACCGACCAGCAGCACCACGGCCAGCATGGCGATGAGTTTGCGCTTGTCGTTCAGCAAGATTGTTTCGCGGGCGTCAATGCTGCAGGCAGGTCTGCAGATGCGGCGAGATTACCGGACATCGGCCCGCTTTACAAAAGCGGGCAAAAGGCAGAGGCAGCGGGTGCGCCGCCGCCCGGCGCACATCAGCCGCGGCCGACGAAGGGCATCTTGGTCGCCATGATGGTGATGAACTGGATATTGGTCGAGAGCGGCAGTCCCGCCATATGGACCACCGCATCGGCGACCTCCGTGACGTCCATCATTGCTTCGACTTTGACTTCGCCGCTGGCCTGCTTGACGCCCTTGGACATGCGCGCGGCAAGTTCCGTCATCGCGTTGCCGACGTCGATCTGGCCGCAGGCGATGTCGTACTTGCGGCCGTCGAGCGAAATGCATTTGGTGAGCCCGGTGACCGCGTGCATGTCCAAGGGCGTCAAGCAGGCCAGCGGCGAAGTCAAAGTCGAAGCAATGATGGACGTCACGGAGGTCGCCGATGCGGTGGTCCATATGGC
>JANYDM010000180.1 GCA_025363575.1 Betaproteobacteria bacterium
TCGCGCCATTCGAAACCGGCTTCGACGAATATCTTGTCCAACCCTTCCTTCTCGGCCTGTCTTTTTACCAGCCCCGAACCCGGGACCACCATCGCGAGCTTGACGTTGCCCGCCACCTTGCGGCCGCGCGCGACCGTCGCCGCGGCGCGCAGGTCTTCGATGCGCGAGTTGGTGCACGCGCCGATGAACACCTTGTCGATCTGGATGTCAGTGATCGCCGTGTTCGGCTTGAGTCCCATGTATTTCAACGCGCGTTCTATCCATTCGCGCTTGACCGGATCGGTTTCTTTCGCCGGGTCCGGCACCTTGCCGCCTATGGTCGTCACCATCTCGGGCGACGTGCCCCACGTCACTTGCGGCTGAATGTCGGCAGCGGCGAGCGTCACGACCTTGTCGAATTTGGCGCCCTCGTCGCTTTTCAAAGTGCGCCAGTACGCGACCGCCTTGTCCCACATCGCGCCGGTGGGCGCGAGCGGACGCCCTTTCACATAATCAATCGTCGTCTCGTCGACCGCGACCATGCCGGCGCGCGCGCCCGCTTCGATCGCCATGTTGCACAAAGTTAGGCGCGCTTCTATCGACAACGCGCGTATCGTGCTGCCGGCGAACTCGAGCGAATATCCAGTGCCGCCCGCGGTGCCGATCTTGCCGATCACAGCCAGCGCGATGTCCTTGGCAGTCACGCCTGCGCCGAGCTCGCCTTCCACCATCACCTGCATGGCCCTGGTTTTTTTCTGCACCAGGCACTGCGTCGCCATCACGTGCTCGACTTCGGACGTGCCGATGCCGAACGCGAGGCAACCGAGCGCGCCGTGCGTGCTGGTATGCGAATCGCCGCACACCACCGTCATGCCCGGCAGCGTCGCGCCGTTCTCGGGGCCGATCACGTGCACGATGCCTTGCCGCTCGTGCAAAAACGGAAAATAGCTGAGCGCGCCCCACTCCTTGATGTTGGCGTCGAGGGTCTCGACCTGCAGGCGCGATACCGGCTCTGTGATGCCCTTGTCCCAATTGCGGGTCGGCGTGTTGTGGTCCGCGGTCGCCACGATGGAGCCCACGCGCCACGGCTTGCGGCCGGCGACCTTGAGTCCCTCGTAAGCCTGCGGGCTGGTAACTTCGTGCACGAGATGGCGGTCGATGTACAGCAACGCCATGCCATCGGCGTCCTGCTGCACCACGTGGTCGTCCCACAATTTGTCGTAGAGTGTGCGTGCTGCCATGATTGAATGCCGTTGAAAGTGACTTTGAGAACCTGAAATTATCCCATAATCGCAGCACTCTTGACCATACCGGTCACCCGGCAGAGTTTGCCGGAACTCTATCCAGGCAGCGCCACAAGATCACCATGCCGGCGAAAGCGCACAGCGCCGCACCGGCAAACGTAATCACCGCGCCGAAATGCTCCCACGCGTACCCTGCATAGAGCCCGCCCAGCGTGCCGCCGAGCCCGAACGTAAGGCTGGTGTAAATCGCCTGACCTCGTGCCTGGTTGCGGCCGCGAAAAAAACGATTCATATAGCCCAGTGCAGCCGCGTGAAACGAACCGAAACTTGCGGCGTGCAAAGTCTGCGCGATAAGCAGCAGCGCGAAATTGTCCGCGCACGCCGCGATGATCGCGAAACGGATGGCGGTGAGCCCGAAGCTCGCGATCAGCACCTGGCGCATCGTGTAGGCACGGAACAACTGAGCCATCCAGAAGAATATGGCGATCTCGCAGATCACGCCCAGCGACCACAGCCAGCCGACCGTGCCCTTGGCATAGCCGTAGCCGACCAGGTGAATCGAGTAGAACGTGTAGTACGGCCCGTGCGCCACCGCCATCAGCGCGCAGGCGACGATGAGCGCAATGACCTGCGGCTCGCGCATTACATGCGCAATCGGCGTGTGATCCTGCGCGTGCGCGGCTCGCGGCGCTTCGGGAACCAGCATCAACAGCGCGCATACGCTAGCCAGTATCGCCAGCATGATCCACAAAAGGACGGCGATCGGCACGGCGTCGAGCACGTAGCCGACGATCAGCACGGCGCCGATGAATCCCAGCGAGCCCCACACGCGAATGCGCCCGTACTCCGCGCTGCGTTCGCCGAGATGCGACAGCGTCGTAACTTCGACCTGCGGGAGCGCTGCGCTCAGAAAAAAACTCATCAACAGCACGACCGCGAACAATGCTTCAAAGTCCTGCGCGGCAAACAGTCCGCAATAGATGGCGGTGCCGATGACAGTGCAGATACGCGCCACACGCAAACGATGCCCGCCACGATCGGCGAGCCAACCCCACAGATGCGGCGCGACGATGCGCACCAGTTGCGGCAGCGCCATGATCGTGCCGATGCCGGCGGCCGCGATGCCGAGCGAGCTTAGATAAAGAGTGAAGTACGGCGCGAACGCGCCGAGGTAAGCGAAATAGAAGAAGTAAACACCGGCGAGCCGCCAGTACGGCAACTGCTGCACAGGTTAACGCACGGCAGAGGAAATCAGAGCCGGGACATCCGAAACTTTTTTAGCGATTGCGTATTTCCAAACGCCGAATCCTCCGTCCGCATTGACCGCATTTATCCATCTCTCAGCTGCCGACTTCTTGATATCCTCGAGTTCATCGAACCCCTTGGTTTCGAGAATCATATGGCGGTCTGCCTGTCCATTTAAACGCAATATGAAATCAGGTACGTAGTCATGCACCTGCCCGTTGTCGATGTACGGT
>JANYDM010000182.1 GCA_025363575.1 Betaproteobacteria bacterium
TTCAGTTCGCGCAACTCTTCCTCGTCTATGTACAAATCGCTGTTACGCGTGAGCTGGAACTGGTAGCAGCCGAGGACCGCCATCCCCGGGAACAATTCCGCGACGTGCGCATGCAGTATCGACGATAGAAAAACGAAGCCATGCTCGCAGCCGGAAATCGTGCGCGGCACGGAGATCACCCGCGGCAGCACGCGCGGCGCCTGCACGATCGCCATGCTCGATTTGCGCCCGAATGCGTCTTTGCCCTCAAGCTCGATTACGAAGTTGAGGCTCTTGTTGAGCAGCTTTGGAAACGGATGCGCCGGGTCGAGCCCGAGCGGCGTCAGCACGGGCATCAGCTCGCGAAAAAAGTACTCCTTGACCCATTCCTTCTGCGCGGCGTTCCACTTGCTGCGGCGCAGGAAACGTATGCCTTCGGCGGCGAGCTGCGGAAGAATTTCTTCGTTGAGCACCTGGTACTGACGCGCGACCAGGTCCTGCGCCTTCGCCGTAACCTGCCGGAACACTTCGAGCAGCGGAATGCCATCGGGTCCGGGCGGCGCCTGCGCGGCAATTTCTTCCTTAAGGCCCGCGATGCGAATCTCGAAGAATTCGTCGAGGTTGCTGTCGACGATGCACAGAAAGCGCAGCCGCTCGAGCGCCGGCACGCCGCGGTCCTCTGCCAGCGCGAGCACGCGCCGGTTGAACTGAAGCTGTCCAAGCTCGCGGTTCAGATAAAGCTCGGGAGCGACGTGTCGTTTGGCCATGAACTGCGTGCTTGATTTTGGTGGGCGCGCCGGCAGGATTGCCGGCCCGTTTTTCTGCCGCAGTTTTCTGTTACGGACGCAGACTAGCCGTGTTGTATTGCAGAATTGTTACATTTTACGCGGAATCCCTTGCGCGGCGCTGTAGGACGCCGCCGCGGTCAGGCAACCCGCGCGGTTTCGCCGACCGCAGCGTTTTGCGCTTCGCCGGTATGCGAAGTCCAGCGCACGAGGTTGATATGGCCGTCGAGGTGTTCGACCGCAGCCGTGCAACTGTCGACCCAGTCGCCGCAATTGATGTAGGTGAGGCCATGGATGTCCCTGATCGCGGGCGTGTGGATGTGACCGCAAATCACACCGTCAAGGCCGCGCTGCAGCGCGCTGTGGATGACCGCCTCCTCGAAGTTGCTGATGAAGCTCACCGCGTGCAGTACGTTGCGCTTGGCGTAGTCGGCCAGCGACCAGTGGCCGGCGATGCCAAGCTTGCGCCGCGCATACGACAGCACGCGGTTCAGATGCACCAGCCATGTGTATGAGATATCGCCGAGGATGGAAACCCAGCGATGGCAGGTCGTGACCTGGTCGTATTCGTCGCCGTGCAGGAGCAGGTAGCGCCTGCCGTCGGCGGCGGTGTGGACATAGTCGCGCACGAGATTGATGTCGCCGAAAGCGCTGCCGATGTATTCGCGCAGCGCTTCATCGTGGTTGCCGGGGATCAGATAAACGCGCGTGCCGTGGCGCGCTTGCTTGAGTATTTTCTGCACGACGGTATTGTGCAGCGCCGGCCAGTAGATGCCGCGACTCATCGCCCAGAAGTCGATAATGTCGCCGATCAGGAAGATGTTCTCGCAGTGATAGGCCTTGAGCAATGACAACAACTGCTCGGCTCGGCATGCGCGCGTGCCGAGATGGATGTCCGACAGAAACAACGAGCGAGCGTGCAGGGCGGGCGTTTCATCCGCTTTCATGCGTGGGCGGCCTTCGGGGGCAGAACCGACAATCCGTGACTCATGCAGACGACTGCGTTCCGGCGTAGCCGGCGTGCATTTCATGCGTGGCGATGACGTCGCGCAAGGCGTTTTCGAATTCACTGTGCACGGCTTCCCAGTCGATGCTCTCAGCGGTGTCGCGCGCGCGCCGGCCAAGCTCAGGCATACGCTGCGCGCCGCCGGCGAGATTGGCGGCGAGCGCGATGAATTCGCGCGCGTCGTCGAAACCGGCAACGAGCCCGTTGCGTCCGTGCTCGATATGCTCCGACGCAGCCGCGTAGTCGTAGGCGATGACCGCCAGCCCGCTCGCCATTGCCTCGACAGTGACATTGCCGAAAGTTTCGGTCGTGCTGGGGAAAAGAAACACATCACCACTTGCGTAGTGGGCGGCAAGGTCTTCGCCGGAACGCATGCCGGCGAAAATACAATCCGCGTGCGCTGCCTGCAGCGCGGCGCGCTCGGGACCGTCGCCCACCACCACCAGCCGCGTGTCGGGCCGGACTGCTTTCATCGCCGCGTACGCCTGCATGACGAGCGGCAGGTTTTTTTCCGGCGCGAGCCGGCCGACCGAGAGCGCGACGGGCTGTCCTAGCTTCACGCCCCACGCTTCGCGCAACTGCGCGCTGCGTTTCGCCGGACTGAACAGGCGCGTGTCGACGCCGCGCGCGACCACGCGCAGATTCAGATAACCGTGCTGGGCCAGATCGTCGCGTATGGCGGACGTCGGTACCAGCGTGCAGCTCGCCTTGTTATGAAAGCGGCGCAGATAGGCAACGATGGGTTTCTTCAGCCAGCCGATGCCGTAGTGCTTGCTGTAGCTGTGGAAGTTAGTGTGAAAATCGCTGCTGCATGGAATCCGCAGTTTGTTCGATGCAGTGAGCGCCGACCAGCCGAGCGGCCCTTCGGTCACGATGTGCACGAGGTCCGGCCGCTGCAGCGACCACAGCCGCAGCAGGGCCTGCTTGGCGGGCAGCCCCATTTTAAGCATGTCGTAGTTCGGTATGGCGACTCCCCGCTGCAGCACCTCTTCGAAGCTCGGTGTGCTGGCGGCCTGATCGTCCCGGTGCTGGCGGGGTCTGATCAGCTGGATCTGGTGCTGGCGCCGCTGCAGTCCGTCGACCATGCGGCCTATCGTCATGGCGACGCCATTGATCTCGGGCGGATAGGTTTCGGTGACGACGGCCACGCGCAGCGTCCTGCGTGCCCCCGGCAATTGCTGGCAGATGATTTGCCCGCTGTTCATGGCGCGCATGATGGCGCGCGGCTCAAGACATCGCGATTAAGCTTTTATGATGATTGCGTGACGGCCGGCACGGGCGTCAGCCGAAAATTACAAGCAGCCAGACAACCGGCACATTGATGAGCGACAGCATGACCGCCGCACTGCCGAGATCTTTCGCGCGTTTTGCGAGCTGGTGGTCTTCGAGAGATACGCGGTCGGTCACCGCCTCGATGCCGGAGTTGAGCAGCTCGACGATCATCACCAGCAGCACGCTCGCGATCATCTGTCCTTTGGCCGCGCCGCCGACCGGCAGGTAGCACGCGAGCGGGATCAGCAGCAGCGCCAGAAAAACTTCCTGGCGGAACGCGTCTTCGTGGCGGAACGCGGCGCCGAAACCGTCGAACGAATACAGCATTGCGTTCCAGATGCGCTTCAAACCGGTTTTGCCTTTGTACGGACTTTCCATGGTCGAGCCCTGCCTCTCGCAATAAATCCCCGCAAGCTAGGCGCGCGGGATTACATTCGTATTACAGCAGCGTGCTTTCACCGCGGCGGACGCTAGAATGGCCGCCTTGCTTGCGCCTACCAATGGATTTTGCGCATGACCGATGTCATCGATTATGAATTCGGTATCAGCGCTGTCGATTCCGGCTATCTGCGGCCGCGGCTCGATGCGATACACATCGTGGTCCAGGGCGACCGCGCCGCGGTGATCGACGCCGGCGTCAACAGCTCGGTGCCGCATGTCCTCGCGGCACTGCGCATCAAAGACATTGCGCCCGCGCAGGTCGACTACGTAGTGCTTACACATATCCATCTCGATCACGCGGGCGGCGCGGGCCTGTTGATGTCGCAGCTGCCGAATGCGAAGTTGACGGTGCATCCGCGCGGCGCGCGCCATGTCATCGATCCTGCGCGGCTGATCGCCAGCACGCAGGCCGTTTACGGCGCGGAGGCGACGGCGCGCGCGTATGGCGATATCGTGCCGGTGCCGCGCGAGCGCGTGATCGAAACGCCGCACGGCGCGGCGCTTAAATTAAACGGCCGCGAGTTCCGTTTCTTCGACACGCCCGGCCACGCGCGCCATCACGTGTGCGTGCTAGACGCCCGCTCGGGGCATTTGTTCGCCGGCGACACTTTCGGCTTGTCGTACCGCGAGCTCGACTGCGACGGCCGGCAGTTCATTTTTCCGACGTCGAGCCCTACTCAGTTTGACCCGGCAGCCGAGCACCGTTCGCTCGATCTGATCCGTGCTCTGGACCCCGGCGCCGTTTACGTCACCCACTACAGCCAGGTGCGCGACATCGCACGCCTGACCGATGACATGCATCGTCTCGTCCATGCGCACGAACAGCTCGCGCGCCGCGAGCGCATGGCCGGCGCAGCGCGGCATGAACGCCTCAAAGCGGGCGTCACGGATCTGGTGCTTGGCGAGGCGCGACGTTACGGCTGGCGCTTGTCGAGTGCAGCGCTGCTCGAAATATTCGCCGGCGACATCGAGCTCAATGCGCAGGGCCTCGCCATCTGGCTGGACTCGCTGCCGCCAGGCTAGGCGGAGAGCTATGCCGTGCCCGCCCGCGACAACTGCGCGAGCGCCGCCTCATAACTGGTCATCACTTCATCCTGCCGCGTCACTACGGTATTGAGATCGCTTAACAGGCCGTCGTGCAGTCCGTAGATCCAGCCGTGCACCGCCAGTTCCTGGCCGCGTTCCCAGGCGTCCCTGATAATCGACGTCTGGCAGACGTTGACGACCTGCTCAACGACGTTGAGCTCACACAGCCGCGCGCTGCGCCCGGCAAAGTCGGCGAGCGACACGAGGCGGCGCTCGTGTTTTTCACGCACGTCCTGCACATGGCGCAGCCAGTTGTCGCTCAGGCCCAGGCGGTCGCCGCGCAGTATCGCCTCGACGCCGCTGCAACCGTAGTGACCGCACACGATGACGTGGCGGACTTTGAGCACCTCGACGGCAAACTGGATCACCGACAGGCAATTGAGGTCGGTGTGCACGACCACATTCGCCACATTGCGATGCACGAACAGCTCGCCCGGCATGAGCCCGACGATTTCATTCGCGGGCACCCGGCTGTCGGAGCAGCCTATCCACAAATACTCGGGCGACTGCTGATGCGTAAGTTTCTGGAAAAATTCCGGGTCCTGGCGGCGGATGCGTTCGGCCCATGCGCGATTGCTCTGAAACAGATGGCTGAGGGTTTTCATGGACTGTCCGCTCGGTGGACGCTGATGCGGCCACCCGGTATCGACGAGAAGGATTCTACAAGCTTTGCGCCGCCGCGGGCGACGCGTTAGCGGCGAATCGCGCCGCCGGTTGTCGCTGCTCATGGTTTGTGTAACGCTTCCGTTTGCGCAATTGCGCCAGCAGGAGATGGGGGGAGATCGCGATGGAACTGGGCGTCTTACCGAGCTTGGCGCAGGCGTCCGACATGATCGCCGCGGTACTATTCGGCGCGCTGATCGGATTTGAACGCCAGTTGCGCGGACATCCCGCGGGCTTGCACACCAATGCGCTGGTCGCGCTGGGTTCCGCGGCGTTTGTCGCCGCGGGCCTGTTGTTCGGCGATGCTTCCGGACCGGCGCGAGTCGCCGGCCAGGTCGTCACCGGCGTCGGATTTTTGTGTGCCGGCGTGATCATGCATCAAGGCGTCACCGTGCGCGGAATCAACACCGCCGCGACAGTCTGGTGCTCGTCCGCGGTAGGCGTGCTCGCGGGGCTGGGGCAGTTGTGGTGGTCGGCGCTGGTTGGCGCGCTGGTGGTTCTTACCAACTTTACACTGCACTTTGTCGAGCATCGCATTGTCAAATCGCTACCGAAGGATACGCAGGCGGTGGACAATCGCCGGCTGGATTAAACCGGTGGCGGGCAGCATGGGCGCTTGTTAGGATTCCTGTCCCCGCGCGACCAACCATCGTCATACTCATCCGCGCTGAAGGGATCGCATGAAACCGCAATCGGAAATTTCGAATCGGCACGCCGAGCCGGTGTCCACTGAATCGGAGGTGCTCGCCGCGGAGTACTTGCGCGTGCGCGCGCAGACCGAATGCCTCGCGCAGCCTCTATCGGCCGAAGATTGCGCGCTGCAGTCGATGCCGGATGCGAGCCCGGTCAAATGGCACCGGCGCATACAACGTGGTTCTTCGAGACCTTCGTGCTCGCGCCGGCGCTGCCCGGGTACAAATTGTTTTCGCCGCAGTTTCGCGTGCTGTTCAACTCCTATTACGTCGCAGTGGGCCCGCGCCATCCGCGGCCGGAGCGCGGCATGCTGTCACGGCCGTCGCTCGACGAAGTGCGCGCCTACCGGCGCTACGTCGATGCGCACATGGCGCAGCTGCTGGCCGGCGCCACGCTGCCGCGCGAGCGCCTGGAATTGATCGGGCTGGGCATCAATCATGAACAGCAGCATCAGGAATTGATAATCACCGATCTCAAGCATCTGCTGTCGCGCAATCCGCTGCAGCCCGCGTACGTCGCCGCGCCTGTCGCACGCGGCGTCGATGGCGAAGGGCCGTCTGCAGCCGCGGAATGGCTGAGCCTGCCTGATGGCATACGCCAGATCGGGCACGCGGGCGACGGTTTCCGTTTCGACAATGAGGAGCCGCGCCATCGCGTCTTCATCGATGCATACGAGATGGCTGCACGGCCGGTGACCGTCGGCGAATATGCGGACTTCATTGCCGATGGCGGCTATCGGCGCGCCGAGTTGTGGTTGTCCGAAGGATGGGACCTGTGCAACGCGCAAGGCTGGCACGCGCCGCTCTACTGGCACTCCGGCGGCGAGCCGGGTAACGCATTCACCCTGCACGGCGTGCAAAAACTCGATGCACGAGAGCCGGTGTGTCACGTGAGTTTTTTCGAAGCCGATGCGTACGCGCGGTGGGCGGGCGCGCGTCTGCCGACCGAGGCCGAATGGGAAACTTTCGCCGCGCACGAAACCGGCGGCAATTTCCTGGAAGGCGGCCGCTTTCATCCTGCGCCGGCTGCAGGCGGCGCATTGCATGTTTTCGGCGATGTGTGGATGTGGACGCGCAGTTCCTACGAGCCGTATCCGGGCTATCGCGCCGCGCCCGGCGCGGTCGGCGAATACAACGGCAAGTTCATGTCCAACCAGTACGTGCTGCGCGGCGGCTCTTGCGTGACGCCGGCATCGCATATCCGCGCGACCTACCGCAATTTTTTCCCCGCGGCCGCGCGCTGGCAGTTCAGCGGCCTGCGCCTCGCGCGGGACGTGTGCTAGGTAGTCCACGCTGCGCCAGGCGCTGTTTTTCCCTCGTAGAGGCCTCGCCCTTCGGCTGTGACGTCTGCAATGTCGACGTTAACAGTCGGCGCTTTGCCATTGACGTTTAGAGTGTTTTTCCGCGCAAAGGCGAACGATAGCGGATGCGCGCAGCGCTGAATCTGTAACGCGCCGGCGCGCTCGATTGTGTGCATTAGTACCGCGCGGCGGCCGCGTCAAGGTCATGCCGGTCGTACTTCACGGGGCACGGCAGGCGATTTTCTCTCTAAGAAAGTACCCAATTCTTAAAGTTTGGATTACAATCCGCTCAACCCAATTTTTTTGGGGGAAATTCCAGTCTTTACTGTCAAGGAGAACAGACGATGGCCGCAAAGAAAAAAGCTAGCAAAAAGCCCGCGAAGAAAAAATCCGCACGTAAACCCAGCGCGGCATTCATGAAGCCGATGACGATTTCGTCCGCACTGAGTTCAGTGATCGGCGCCGGTCCCTACCCGCGCACCGAAGTGACCAAGAAACTGTGGGGCTATATCAAGAAGCATGGCCTGCAGGACAGCAAGAACCGCCGCAACATCAATGCCGACGACAATCTCAAAGGGGTGTTTGGCGGCAAGAAACAGGTCTCGATGTTCGAGATGACCAAACTGGTCAGCAAACACCTGAAGTAATCAGCGTCTTTGCTTCGAAAACGGCCGTTGCCGCCATGCGGTGCCGGCCGTTTTTTTTTCAGGCGGCCCCTTCAGCGCGCGGCAGCGTCGGGCCGGCGCACGAAATAACCGGCGCCGACGAGCAGCGCCGCCATGGTCCAGAATACCGGCGTCATGCCGAGCGCGGCACCGAGCGCGCCGAACATCAGCGGGATCGCCGTCTGGCTGATATTGATCAACAGCGTGCGCACCCCGATTGCTTCGGCGCCGCGCCCCGCCGGCGCCTTGTTATAGAGCAGCGACATGATCATCGGTTGCGTGCCGCCGAGCCCCGCGCCGAGGAAGAAAGCCAGCACGATCAGCACCGGCGCGGTCTGCACGAGCGGGAAAATAAAGAGCGCGATGCCGGTTGTGATCATGGCGCCGATGAGCAGTTGCCATTCGCCGATACGGTGAATCACGAGCGGCATGGCAAGCCGCACCACGAATACCGCGCCGCCGAATGTTCCCAGGATCAATCCGATCGTCGATGCCGACAGGTGAATGTTGGAGCCGTGGATCGGCACCACGAACGAAAAAAGGTCCCATGCCATCGACAGCAGCCCGCTGACAATGAACACGCGCCGCATCGTACGGCTGCGCAGCAAGTCGATCAGCCGGCGCTGCTGCGCGCCGGGCGCGTCGGCCGGCTGCAGCGGCACTTCGATTCGTCTGATAAGCAACGCGATCAGCGTAGCGAGTGAAAAGCATGCGAGCAGCAGCATGGTGGCGCGGTGGCCGATCAGGTCGATCGCGAACCCCGCGACCATCGGGCCGAGGAAGCCCGAAGTTGAAAAGGAGATCGCGAGCCAGCTGAAATTGCGCGGGCGGTCTTCGGGCCGGCCGGTCACCGCGACGAGATAGTTGACGGCGATGTGGAACAGGATAAAACCCGAGCCGGCAAGACAGCTCGTGACGAACAGCGCCGGCAGCGTCGGCGATATCGCGGCGACGAGGATGCCGAGGGTGAGGGCGGCGGCGCCGGCGAGCATCGGCTTGCGCACGCCGATGCGGTCTATCATGCGCCCGACCGGCACCGAGAACGTCATTGGCAGCAAGGCCAGCAGCGACAGCAGGATGCCGACGGTGAACGGCGATGCTGCCAGGCTCAGCGCGAACAGCGACAGCGTTACGCGCGCGCCGGTGTAGGCGAGATGCAGCGTGATGGTAAACGGGAAAACGTAGGCGAGGGGCACGAGGCAGACTGGCAACGCCGTGGAAACAAAGATTTTACCCGTGTTCACGGGAGGGCCGGCGCCTCATCCGCGCGCGCCTGCGCGGCGCATTGGGCTTGGTATACTCGGCACAGCCGATCTTAAGGCAGACGCGCGCAATTTCGCCGCCTCACACCCTCATGGAAGTCAGGAAGCTGAACGACGCGATCGGCGCCGAGATACACGGCGTCGATCTCGCGGGCAAATTGTCCGCGCAGCAGGTCGCGGCAATCCGCCGCGCGTGGCTCGAGCACTGCGTGATTTTCTTTCGCGAGCAGGAACTTTCATCCGTGCAATTCATGGCGTTCGCCGAATTGATCGGCACGCCGGTCGAATACCCGTTTATCAAGGGTTTGCCCGGCTTTCCGTGCATCACGCCGGTCGTCAAGCTCGAGCACGAACGCCATAACTTCGGCGGCATCTGGCATTCCGATACGACTTATCTCGAGACGCCGCCAATGGGCACTCTGCTGCTGGCGCGTGAAGTGCCGCCGGCCGGCGGCGACACCCTGTTCGCGAATCAGTATCTCGCCTTCGCAGGGTTGTCGGACGGTTTGCAGCGCACTCTCGCGGGTTTGCAAGGAATCGCAAGCTCGGCCAAGGCGGACGTTACCAGGACGCGCGAAGACCGGCTCAAGACCGACGGCCGCGACGATGCAAAAAAAGAATACAGCGCCGGACATCCGGTGGTGCGCACGCATCCAGAAACCGGACGGCGTGCGCTCTACGTCAACACTGCGCACACCGCGCGTATCAAAGACTGGAGCGAAGAGGAAAGCGCGCCGCTGCTGAACTATCTGTTCGCGCACCAGGTCAAGCCGGAATTTACCTGCCGCTTCAGCTGGCGGCCGGGCTCGCTCGCGCTATGGGACAATCGCTGCGCGCAGCACAATCCGGTCAACGATTATCATGGACACCGGCGCGTCATGCATCGCATCACGCTGGCGGGCGACCGCCCGCAATAAAAAAAAGGAGGAACCATGGCCTGCTCCACATTCCGGCGTTTCGCCATGCTTGCGCTCGCGCTGTGGGCGCCCGCCGATGCCGGCGCGCAGAGTTATCCCGCGCGGCCCGTTCGTTTCGTCGTGCCGCAGACGCCCGGGGGCGCTTCCGACGCGCTTGCGCGCATTACGGGGCAGAAGCTCGGCGACCAGTGGGGCCAGCAGATTGTGATCGACAATCGCGGCGGCGCCGGCGGCAATATCGGTACCGACACCGTGGCCAAGAGCGCACCTGACGGCTATACCTGGCTGCTCGCCTATGTCGGGACCCACGCGATAAATGCTGCGCTCTACAGGAAGCTGCCTTTCAATCCCGACAAGGACTTCACGCCGGCGGCGACGCTAGCCACGCTGCCGTTTGTCGTAATCGTCAACAACAACCTGCCCGTGAAAAACGTGACGGAGCTGATCGCGCTCGCCAAAGCGAAGCCGGGCGGCCTCTCCTACGGCTCCGCTGGCAGCGGATCGGTCAATCACCTGCTCGGCGTCATGCTGAATTCGCTGGGCGGCGTCAACATAGTGCACGTGCCGTACCGCGGTGCTGCCGCTGCGCTCACCGACACCATGAGCGGTCAGGTGCAGATGTATTACGCGAGCATGCCGTCGGTGGTGCAGCACGTGCGCGCGGGCGCCGTACGTGCGCTCGCCGTCACCAGCGCCAGGCGCTCCGATGCGCTCAGGGACGTGCCGACCGTCGCCGAATCGGGTTTTGCCGGATTCGACGTCAACCCCTGGTTCGGCATACTGTTGCCCGCCGGCATGCCGTTCGCGATCGTCAAAAAGATCAATGCGGACGTGAATCGAATGCTCGCGCAGAAAGACGTGATCGATCGCTTCACCAATCTTGGCGCCGTGCCGTTTGCGACGACGCCCGAGCAATTCGCCAGGATCGCGCATGACGATATCGTGAAGTGGGCGAAAGTGGTCAAAGAATCCGGCGCTACGGTGGACTGACTATTCCGGCGCCGGCTGATCGCGTTTCCACGCGACGAGCGCCACGCCTGCGCAGGTGATCGCGATGCCGATCACTGACACCCAGGTCGGCACGACATCGAACAATGCGAATTCGAGCACGACCGCAAACACGGGCGTCAAATAGAAAAGACTCGTTACGCGCGTCGCCTCGCCATGGCGCATCAGCGTGTGCAGCGCGCTGACGGCGAGGATGGACGCACAGATTACGAGGAATACGATGGCGCCGAAGAGCGGCCACGCCCATCGCACGTGAAATCCCTCGACGAGCCACGCGAGCGGCGCCAGCACTGCCGCCGACGCGACGAACTGCAGCAGCGTCGACGCGCGCAGATCCACGCGCGGGCAGAACACGCGCTGATAAAGCGTGCCCGCAGTCACGGCGAGCAGCGCGACGATTACCGCGCACAAGCTGCCCGGCGTCATCTCGCGGATATCGATCTTGTGCCACACGACCAGCACGACGCCGGCAAAGCCGACTGCTATGCCAAGCCATTGGCGGCGCGAAAGCTGCTCCCCCATCCAGCGCGACGCGATCAGGGCAGTCAGCAGCGGCTGCACGGTCAGCAGAACTGCGGTAATGCCGGCTGACACGCCGAGGTACTGCGTGTAGTGGCTGCCGCCCAGATGTATCGCGTGCATCAGCAGCCCGGCGACGACGATATGCCCGAGCTCGGCGCGTGACGCCGGCCACACCGGACGCATGAACACGACGATAGGCAGCATGCAGGCGATGCCGAACAGAAAACGCATCGTCAGAAAAGTGAACGGCGCCGCGAACTGCATGCCGATCTTGGACGCGAGAAAACCGGAACCCCAGATCGTCACGAAATACCACGCGAGGAAAGTATCCAGCCAGCGGCGGTCGGCAGCAATATTCATGCTGAATGCGGAGCGTCCGTGCGTAGAAAAGTTGCGTGGAAGGCGAGTATACCGCGCTTGAATTTGCGGCCGCGATGCGCCAAACCGGATAAACTAGCGCCTGCCGGAAATGACCTGCAGGCTGGCCACTGGAAAATTCGGGGTGTTCGATCGATGCGCGTCCGGCAGTCCGCGGGTGCGCCCGGGAACGCGAGGCCCCGTAGTATTGGCCACCAGTCGATGAATGGAGGAAACGATGTTTGCACGCCTGATGCCCCGCCAGGGCAGGTTTTTTGATTTGTTCAACGAGCACGCTGAACAGATCGTTCTCGGCAGCCATGAACTGGCCGCGCTGATGACCAACCGCGAAGACCTGGAGCGCCGCATTTACAACATTGAGTCGATCGAGAAGCGCGCCGACAAGATCACGCGCACCACGATCGAGCTGGTGCACAAGACTTTCATCACGCCGCTCGACCGCGAGGACATTCACCAGCTGATCAGCAAGATGGACGATATCCTGGACCTCGTGGAGGATTCAGCCCAGCTCATGTTCCTGTATGACGTGCGCGATCCGACCCCCGAAGCGAAGAAACTCGCCGATATCTGCGTGCTGTGCTGCGCGAAAGTGAAGGCCGCCGTCGCGCTGCTGTCGAACATGGACAACGCGGCCCAGATCATGGCGATCTGCAACGACATCGACAAGCTGGAGTCGGAAGCTGACCACGTCATGCGCGGCGCGATCGCGCGGCTGTTCCGCGACGAGCCCGACGTGCGCGAGCTGATCAAGTTGCGCACCGTCTACGAGCACCTCGAAACGGTGACGGACCGCTGCGAAGACGTGGCAAACATCATTCAGGGCATCGTGATCGAAAACTCATGAGCGCGGCTGGCGGAACGGGACAGGCGGAGCGCGCCGCATGAGCGTTGAAGTGCTGGTGGTGCTGGTTGTGGTCGCGCTGCTTTTCGATTTCATGAACGGCTTTCACGATGCCGCGAATTCGATCGCGACCATCGTATCGACCGGCGCGATGCGTCCGCAGTATGCAATCGTGTGGGCCGCGTTCTTCAACTTTGTCGCTTTCCTGTTTTTCGGGCTGCATGTCGCGGGGACCGTGGGCAAAGGCATCATCGACCCGCTGATCGTCGATCACCACGTCGTATTCGGCGCGCTGACCGGCGCCATATTCTGGAACGTAATTACATGGTACTACGGCATACCGTCGAGCTCTTCGCACGCGCTGATCGGCGGCCTGGCGGGCGCGGCAGTCGCCAAAGGCGGCGTGCATACGCTGGTAGCGAGCGGTTTTCTAAAAACCGCCGCGGCAATCGTGCTCTCGCCCCTGTTCGGATTCATGCTGGGCGCGGCCCTGATGATAGCGGTGGCGTGGATCTGGATGCGATCGACGCCACGGCGCGTCGATCGCCTTTTCAACAAGCTGCAATTTGTGTCCGCGGCCCTTTACAGCATGGGGCACGGCAGCAACGACGCGCAGAAAACCATGGGCATCATCTGGATGCTGCTGATCGCCGCGAGCGTGACGGGCCCCGACGACCCATTGCCGTTATGGGTGGTTCTGGCGTGTCAGACGGCGATGGGCCTCGGCACGCTGTTCGGCGGCTGGCGCATCGTCAAGACGATGGGCATGCGTATTACCAAGCTCAAGCCCGTGAGCGGCTTCTGCGCGTCGGCAAGCGGAGCGGCAACGTTATTCATCGCGACCAGCCTCGGTGTGCCGGTATCGACCACGCATACCATCACCGGCGCCATTATCGGCGTCGGCTCGGTGCAGAGATTGTCGGCCGTGCGTTGGGGCGTCGCCGGCAATATCGTGTGGGCGTGGCTGTTCACCATCCCGTGCTCGGCCTTTGTTGCGGCTGTCGCGTGGTGGATCGCCCAGCATTACTTCTAGATAGCCAGCTCACGGGCGGCTGAGCCGCCCCCCGCCCGTTTTACCAGCTCGCTTAATTGATAACGGGCACCGCGCCCGGGCGCACGACCGCCGCGACGTGCTGCACGCGCAGTGAGCGCTCATCGTCCGAAATGCGCTTGATGTCGCCGCTGATTTCCCCGCCTTCCTCGATCACGAGCTTGCCGTAGCGGATGCCCGATACCCGGCCGGTCGCGTGTATGGTCGGGCACTTCCTCACTGTGAGCTCGCCGGTGAAGCCACCGTGGATTTCGGCGATGTCGATACCGGCGGTGCCCGAGAAGGTGCCGATCTGGGCGATTTGTATCATGCGGCTGTCCATAGTTGCCTCGACGTGCCCTTCAACTACGAGCGTATCGCAATCAGTGATTTCGACGCCCTTGAGCTTGATGTTGGGGCCCACTATCAGCTGACTGCCGACCTCACCTTCGCGCAAGGCCGGCTTGGCTGTCTTGCGCGCGTCGTCCACGACGGGTGGCGCGCCGTTTGCCGGCAAACGCGCAAGCGCTGCCTCGGGTGCCGGTGCTCCGGCTTGTGCTTGCGCCTGCTTGTTCGGAATATCCGGGGATTTCTGCGGCGTGCGGGCAAAGAAACTATCGCGCAGTAACATAAGGTCTCTCCCAAAATGAAAATGAAAATCGGCAGTCGCGGCGGGCATTCATGGCCGCCGCGATGCGATGGCAATTGCAACTTGCGTACTCGCGGCGGCGCGGCCGCGGACACTGCGTGTGCGTACAGAGGGAAAAACGCTGAAATAAAAGAAACGAACCAATGGCGATCAGGGAGCCGCTTGTCGCCTTTTCCCGACACCCCGCGCGGGTGCTTTACCAATCTATTGATTTCTAATGAAACGCGCCGTCGGCAGCGCACGACAACAACGACGGTAAATGGCAGCGCCGCGGGGCTTTCGATTCAGGCTTGTCGTGGCAGAACGCGGCCGGGGCGTACGCCGGTCGATCTGCCGTCGCGCCATATGATCGAGCCGTTGACAATGACCGTAGCGATGCCCCGCGCGGGACGCGTCGAATGCTCGAAATCGGCAGCGTCGATGACCGTCTCGGCATCGAACAGCGTGATGTCGGCGTACGCACCCGCGCGCAGTGTGCCGCGGTCCTTCAGCCCGAACTTGCCCGCTGTGAGGCCCGTCATCTTATAAACAGCCGTTTCCAGCGGGAACAGCTTCAGTTCGCGCGAATAGTGGCCGAGTACGCGCGGGAAAGTGCCCCATAAGCGCGGATGAGGCTTGGTGTCGTGGGGCAGCCCGTCGGAGCCTATCATCGTCTCTTCGAAAGCGAGTATGCGCTGCACGTCTTTTTCGTCGAGCATGAAATAAATCGCGCCGGCGGGCTTGATCTTCTCGACCGCCTCGGCCTGCGTCATCTTCAGGCGGCGCGCAACTTCGTCGAGATCGACGCCAGCGAATTCCGGATGGGGCTTGGACCACGTGATGATGATGCGTGACGATTGCTCGAGCCGGTCGTAGCGCAGCACGGTGGACGACGCGATATACGGATAACAATCGAGCCCCAGCGGCTGTTTGTGCATGAGCGCCGCGATCTGCTGCAGCGTTGCGACCGAGCGGCCGTGGTTGCGCGTGCCGACCGTCTTGTGATGCGAGATAACGACGGGCACCGCCAGCGTGCGGCCGATCAGGCAGGTCTCGTCGATGGATTCAGTGACCTGATCGTCTTCGTTGCGCATGTGCGTGACGTACAGCCCGTTGACCGCGGTTAGCGGCCGGCAGATTTCGATGATTTCTTCGGTCGGCGCGCAGGCGGCCGGCGGATAGGCTGTGCCGGTGGAAATGCCGATCGCGCCGGATGCAAGCGATTCGTGCGCCATCTCGCGCATCCTGCCGATCTCGGCAGCAGTGGCGGCGCGGTCCAGCCGGTCCATCGTCGCCACGCGAAACGTCGTGTGGCCGACAAGGCAGGTCGCATTGACGGCGGCGGGGTGAGCCGCGAGTTCTTCGCGGTAGGCGCGAAAACTGGGGAACTTGAACCACTCGCCGCTACCATCGAGCAGGTCGAGCGGTGGTGTCGCTGCGCCGTTTACGGGGGAGTGCGCCAGGCTGATACCGCAGTTGCCCGTGACCACGGTTGTCACGCCCTGGCTGGCCTTCGGCGCCATGTCCGGATCGGACAGCAACAGCCGGTCGTCGTGGGTATGCGCGTCGATAAAACCGGGCGCGGCGATGAGGCCCGACGCGTCCACTTCGGTGTCCGCAGTCGCATTGTCGAGCGCGCCGATGCTGACGATGCGGTCGCCGCGCACCGCGATTTCGCCGTGAAAACGCGGCGCGCGCGTGCCATCGATGATGGTCGCGTTGCGGACTATGAGATCGTAATGCTCGTGGTTGGCCATTGGAGAAATTCCACTCAGTCCAGCTTGGCGCCGGATTTTTTCACGACGTCGGCCCACTTCACCGTTTCTTTTTTGACGAACGCGGCGAATTCCTCCGGCGTGCCGCCGACAGGCTCCGCTTCGATGGCGGCATAACGGTCTTTCACGGTCTGCGTTCGCAGCGCCTTGTTGACCTCGGTATTGAGCCTGCCCACGATCGCTTTCGGCGTGCCGACGGGGACCACCAGCCCGCCCCACGCGTTGGTCTCGTAGCCGGGTACGCCTGCTTCGGCGATGGTCGGGATATCGGGAAAGATCGGTGAGCGTTTGAGACTGCTCACGCCGATACCGCGCACCTTGCCCGACCTGACGTGTGGAGAAATCGAAGTCAGATTATCGAACATCAACTGCACCTGTCCGCCGATCAGGTCCGAGATACCCTGCGGACTGCCTTTATAGGGCACGTGCACGATCTGCGTGCCGGTCATGATCTTGAAGAGCTCGCCGCCGAGATGGCCGGTGGTGCCGTTGCCGCCCGACGCATTCGTTAACTTGCCCGGGTTCTGCCGCGCGTAGTCGATTAATTCCTTCACCGATTTCACGGGCAGGGAGTTAGTCACCGCGAGCATGTTGTAGGTCGACAGGAATTGGCCGATCAATACGAGGTCTTTGTCGGGATCATAAGGCTGCTGCGCTTTGGGCAGCAGCGATTTATTGATGGCGAGCGACACCACATTGGCATAGCCGATCGTATAACCGTCGGGATTGGCGCGCACGATCATCTCGGTGCCGATGGTGTATGCGCCGCCGGGCCGGTTGTCGACGACGATTTGCTGGCCCAACTGTTTCGCGAGCTCGATGACGAGGATGCGGGTCACCACGTCGGGCGAGCCGCCGGCCTGCGACGGCACGATCAGACGGATCGACCGCTCCGGATATTCGGCGTGGGCAGCGACCGCCGCCAGCACGAAGATCGCGGTCAGCGTTGCGCGCGGGCGCACGACATGATTCTGCATGCGGAACTCCCCTATTGGTGACGGGCCGCAGGATGCGCAGGCCCTGCTGCGATTCTGGGATAGTTCGCGGGCAGGGTCAACACGCGCGGCGTACAGCCGCAAGCTGCTGCGCGGCGTAGTTTTTAAGGCGCGAGCCGCTCGATTTTCCAGCTGTCAGCGCGGCGCGTGTATAGGACGCGGTCGTGCAGTCGGTTCGGGCGACCCTGCCAGAACTCGACGGTCGCGGGGACCACCCGATAACCGCCCCAATGCGCGGGCCGCGCCGGCGACGAGCCGTGCGTTTTTTCGGCGTCGGCAAAGCGCGCTTCCAGCACTGCGCGGTCAGGCACTGCTTCGCTCTGCGGCGAAGCGATCGCCGCGTGCCGGCTGCCCAGCGGGCGGCTCGCAAAATAGGCGTCGGACTCCTGCGTCGAAACTTTTTCGACCCGGCCCTCGACGCGCACTTCACGTTCGAGCTCGACCCAGTGGAAAAGCAGCGCGGCAACCGGATTGGCGGCGAGTTCCGCGCCTTTGCGCGAAGAGTAGTTAGTAAAAAACACGAAGCCGCGCGCATCGACGCCTTTGAGCAGCACGATGCGCGCCGACGGTTGTCCGCTGGCTGCTGCGGTCGCGAGAGTCATCGCATTCAGCATCGGCATCTTCGCCGCGATTGCGGCCTTAAACCAATTGTCGAATTGCACGCACGGATCGCGCGCGACGTCGTGCTCGTCGAGGGTCTCGCGCATGTACTCTTGGCGCAGGTCGGCAATATTCATGAGGGTCCGAATGTGAACACAGGATTCTACCTGTCGCGCCGCCGGTGTGCAGCCAGCGCATCCCGGGCTTCGCGCGTCGCGGCCGCGCATCTGCGCGCGACCGCTGGCTGCGTTGCTCATTTAACGTCGAATTCGCCGACGAACACCGTTTCCTGCCGGCCCTTCAAGCGCAGCGTGATGTTTTGCTCTTTCTGCTGTGGCGTGCCGAACCGTGTTGCAAGCTTGACCTGTAGTGTCGTCGGCCCGGTTACCGCCTGACGGCGGTCGCCGAAGTACTGCGCTTCGACCTTGTACTTGCCGGGCTTGGCGCGCTTGAGCGAAAACTCTTCCGGACCGTAACCGCCGGTAAAGTCGAGCGACATGCGCCCGCCCTGATAAGTGAGCTGATGCCCATAGAATGCCTTCTCGCCGTTTGGATCGGTCACCCATAAGTCGATGTCGGTATTGTCCGCATCCCACGTCAGCACCACGCGCAAATCCAGCGGCAGGTTTTTCACAAGGCGCGGATCGATGCGGCTGACGTCGAGCTTGTCGCCATTGGTCGCGACGATGCCATTGAGTTCGGCGAGTGTAATGATTTCGATGTCGGGGAAACGGCCGTGCCACGGCCTGGCCACCACTTCGTATAGCGTGTCTATTGCCTGCTGATATTGGCGGTCGGCAGCCAGCGCGAGACCCAGATCACGGTACGACTGCGGTTCTTCGGGGGAAAGGTCGAGCACCTGGCGAAACACCGGTATCGCCAACGCTGCCTGGTTCGCCTGCAGCAGGCGATAGCCCAGGATGCGCAGGATGTGCCGGTTCTCGAGATCCATTTCCGCGAGGTTCGTCAGCACGCGCAAGGCGAGCGCCACCTGCTTTTTGTCGAACAATATATCGGCGGCGTCAAGAAAAAAAGCCGTGCTGTTCAGATAGCCGGGCCGCTCGTCGAGATAGACGCGGTAGACGTTGTCGCCCACTGCGTTGCGCATGCGGGTTGCGTAAGGCGCATCGGGTTCCCATTTTCTGAGCTGTATCGCTGCGACCGTGGCTGCCGAGTTGCCGCCGGACTCCGCTTCGTTCTTGGCCTTCTTCGCGGTCACTAGCCGGCCCGCCCCGTCTTCTGATCCGCGAAGGGCCAACTGTTGCTCCGCCCGGGGGGCCGCTGCGGCCGGTGCCGGTGCTTGATTGCGAGCAGGCGCGTCGCGCCTGTCCTGCGCGAGGCCCGATACACTTTCGGCAGGGCGCAGTGCCGGTTGCGGCGCCGGCTTGTCGCCTTGCGGGAAATCGCGGTTCCACCATGTAACCTTGTCCTGAAAGCGGCGCACAATATTTTCCAGATGCGCATTGCGATCTGCGCCACTGCGTTGCGCCGCGACCACGCGCAGCCTCTCGTAATCGGCCGCAAGCTCCGGTGGCGGCGCGATTTCATAGCGCACGTAATCTTCGACGCGCTCGAGCACTATCAGCGACGTTTCGCGCGTGACCAACCGGAACGTCTTGCCGAGCCGGCGGATCTCGGCGCTATTCAGCTCGTGCTGCGCTTCGAGCGCCTCGATCTTGAAGCGTGCCCACAAAGACGCGACCAGCATGAACGGCGCGGCGCCCGCGCGCACGGGCACTTCGATAATGACCGGTTTGGCGCCGGGGTGCACAACGGTGATGCGAACCCGTGTCGAGGCCTCCGTCATCTGCCCCGCGATTTCGATGCGGCCCTGGCGCGGGTAGGGCGAACGCATCACGACTTCGCGCGCGCCATCCGCGCTGAGGGCGACCACGCGTGTCGTGACAGTCAGCAGTTTGCGCGATGCTTCCTGCGCGCTATCAGTCAGCAGATCGATAAAACGGCCGCCGCTTGCTTCAGCGATGCGGGCCAGCAGGGCGGCATCACTCTTTGTCGAAGCCGTTACGCTATAGAGCGGCACGTTCGGCGCGGCAAGATTTTGCGCGCCAAAATTCGAGAGGCCGTCGCTAAACAGCAGGTATTCCGCTATGCCCGCGTCAGGTGCGAATGCGCCGAGGTTGGTCGCTCCGTCGTAAGCAGTTGCTTCGAGCGCCGCGCGCAATACGCGCCAGTCGCCGGCGACGATGCTGAATGACTTGGCGGCCTCCGCGGTATCGCGGACGCGCGTGAGCCTCACCTCGCCGTTCTGCATGCGCCGGAAATAGCTGTCGAGCAGGGCGAATTCGCGCACGTGATCGCGCGCGGCGCCCGAGCCGGAGCTGTCCCAGATCAAGCCAACGGTTTTCGGCAACGCGCGCGGCGCTTCGCGCACTGGCAGCGGCAGCTCGGCATAGAAATAGGATTTCGCGTCGAACGACTGGGTATAGGCATGTGCGCCAGGCACGGCCGCAATGTCGATCTCGAGCATTCCCCGTCCGGCAAAGCGCTCGCGCGCGACTTGCGCGTGATAGCCATTGGCCGTCGATTTAAAGTTGAGTTCGTCGAGCCGGCCGCGTGTTTTTTCCGGCGCCGTCAGGGCACCTGCGACGTTGAGGTCCAGCCGGAAATTGTCGACCATATCCGCGTAGTCGAGCGGCAGACGGTAAACAAGATGGCCGCCGCGCTTCTTGAGCGTTTCGGCGTAACGGATGATTACCTGCCGCGTGCCGAGCGCTGGAATCGGATAGACGCGCAGCTTGAAGTTGTTGCCTTGAGTAATTTGTAGAAGGCCCGGGTCCACGCGCACCCGCGTAATGTCCTCGAACACGGCCTGGCCGCGGGCCTTGTCCACCGGCACTGCTTCGCGCATGCGCCCGTTCACGTCGAGCGCAAAGCCCAGCACGTTCTGGCCGTCCAGCAGGGGGAACTGCAGTTCGCCTTCGAGCGCGCGGCGGTTCGGATTGTGAAATGTGAGTGCGATTTCTGTAATCGCGAGATTGCCGCTGACCTCGGCGCGGACCGCAACCTGCTGCAGCCGTACCGGCGTTTCAGCCGGCGCCGCAATCATGAGTTGCGGGCGCGCGATGCGCTCGACCGTGACCGGCGCGAGATTTTGTGCGCCGGCCGCCGGCACCAGCCACGCGCCGGCCCCCAACACGAGGATATTGATGAATTGCATTACCGCATCCGAACACCGCATGACTGCCTCCCGGTTAAAGACGACCTGCCGCTATAAACGGCGCGCGTCCCCGGAAGGGGTTAATGCTGAGGCAAGGGCAGGTTTATTCGGCCAGACAGTCGTCGGCGAGGCACTCGACAGGCGCGAAATCGCGATGCGCGATGTATTCGGGGCGATGAAATCGCCGGATATGGTTTTGGCACGAATTGATGCTGAGGTAGACGATAGTGCGGTTCCACGGCGTCATGTTGCTGCCCGATGCATGCACGAGATTGCAGTGGAACATCATCATCGAACCCGCGGCGCCTTTCGGCGCAATGATGCCGCCTTCCGCGACGAGGCGCGCGATCGTGTCGTTGTCTATCGTCCACAGCGGGTAGCTGGTGGTCGACAGATCGTGCCCGGCGTCCTGGCGGCCTTTTTTGTGCGAGCGCGGGATGAACATCAGCGGGCCGTTGAACTCGTTGACGTCCTCGAGAAACACCGCGATGTTCATCGCGCGCGCTTCGGGCATGTCGTCGTCGTTGAACCAAGTGCCGTAGTCCTGGTGCCATTGCCAGACGTCGCCGTCGAACGCAGCCTTGCCGTTGATCTTGAATTGGTGAATGTAGACGTCGTCGCCGAGAATCTGCTGCGCGGGCTCGATCAGTCGCGGATGGCGGCCGAGCCGGCGGTAGGTGTCGTTATACGTATGTGCCGCGAAGTTGGTGCGCACCGCGTTGCTGTCTTTCTCGCGCACATTTTCGGGCCGCCGCTGCGCGTAGAGCCGGGGCACCTCGGCGTTCAGCGCCGAGATTTCCGCCGCCGTGAAGAGACCCGGAAAGAAGAGGTAGCCTTCACGTTCGTATTCTTCGACTTGCGCGGGCGTCAGTTTCATATAGGCAAGAGCTTATTGCTCGCCGGGTTGATCGTTAGAACTCGCCCTGCGCCGCCAGCGCAAGCGCCCGATCGCGACGGCCAGCAGAGCCGCGGCAATCGCGAGCCCAATCCACGCACTGGCGCCCGGCATTCCGAATGTGGATGGTGGCGTGCCGCTGCTTTTTTGCCCGCCTGAGGAAGGCTGCGCCCGCTGCCATTCCTTGACCCATGGCGCGGGTTCGCGCGGCACCGGATCGTCGGTGAGCCAGGTAAGCGTGACGGGAAACGCATATTCGCCAATCGCCGAGCCGCCCGCCACTACATTCAGACGCACTTCGTCGATGCGCGTCGGCTTTTCTCCCCAGTAGAACAGGTTGACTACGCCGATGCCGCCGCCGGCGGGCAGCGCGGTCGGCGCGCTGCTGCCACCGCTGTCGATGACGGGACTGCCTTTGAACAGGCCGCTTACAGAAACCATCGCCGGTTGTGCGCTCTTCAGTTCGAAGCGCACGAAAAACGGCTGCTGGCGCGCGAGCAGGACATCGGTCGCGGGGTCCGTCGCGAGGATTTTCAATGCCGGTAACGCTGCGGCCGGCGCGAATGTCCCGGCGCCCGCGAAAATGATGGCGGCGGTGCATATAACGAATGCGGTCAACCAGCGCTGCACTTTCATTTGCTCACCCGATTGCGTCCGTTGCTTTTGGCGCGATAGAGCGCCTTGTCCGCCGCTTTGATCACATCCTCCGGCGTGGCCAGCGCGCCGCTGCGTTCCGCGACGCCGATGCTGATGGTCACCGACACCGGATTGGCTTCGCGGAAAGAGCCGCGCCGGCGTGTCGCCGGCTCCGGTTTGTCGGGGCGGTCCGGCGCGCGAACTGCAATTCTGTAACTTTCGACGGCGGCGCGCAACGCTTCGAGATGCGGCAGGGTCTGCGCGGCTTCCCGGCCGGGGAACAGCACGGTGAATTCCTCGCCGCCATAGCGGTAGGCGGTGCCGCCGCCGCTGACTTCGGCGAGTTTCGCGGCGACCATCTTAAGTACCTGGTCGCCCAGATCGTGGCCATGCGTGTCGTTAAACCGCTTGAAATGATCGACGTCGCACATTGCGATCGTGTATTTGCGGCCCAAGCCCATCATGCGCTCGTTCAGGTCGCGGCGGCTTGGCAGGCCAGTGAGCTCGTCACGGAATGCCATGCGGAACGTGTCCTGCACCAGCGCCACGGTGAATATCAAAGCTGCAGCCGTGAGATAGGTCATAAATGCGTTGGGTTCGCCGATGAGGTTCAAAGCGAGCGCGTACGCGAGCAGCGCGCCGGTAAACGCGAGATCGAGCGGCGCGCGCCTCAGCACCCAGGTCGCGAAGCTCGCAATGATGGCGAGCACCAGAACTATCCACCCGAGCTGGCGGACCGGCGAAGCGGTAAATAGCGTCGACTGCACGAACGGCGTCATTGCCCACGCCGTCACGCGCGTTGCCGGCGCGTATATGACCCATAGTGTGAACAGTATCTCCGCCGCCAACACGGCCAGCCGCTGCACCCCGTGCATATTGAATATTCCGCGTTCGGGCAGCACGCACAGCAGCGTCAGGTTGAGGGGCACGAACACGCATAGCGCCGAATAAACCGTGTGCGCGCGAAAGCCGGCAAGGCCGTCGCGCTGGAGCAATCCATAGCAGAGGCAGGCCAGCGTGAGCGTGAGCAGCGCGAAGACGATGCGCCCGCGCCGGAACACCAGTCCCGCGACACCCCCCACGCCCAACACCGCGTAAGCATCCAGGCCTTTGAGCCCGGACAACGACGGCGGCAGATCGGCCGCGTGCGGCGTCAGCCACCACGCGAGCACGATGATGACGACCGGCGGCGCCAGATTGAGCAGCAGTTTTGCGGGTGTCATGCCATGTGGCGCGATGCAGTGCTGAAACTATGCGGGGCCATCGAAATTGTAGGACGCGGCCATTGTTGCGCGCGAATCTCAAAGGATAACATGCGTTTTACGCGCACTTTGCGATGCGGCACGGGGCGCGGGCGCAAAAATGAACTCCGCACGCCGGCAGCAATCTCATGTAAATGGTATATCGCGGCGCGTAATTCTGCGCTGCCGCGTCCTGTCAATGTCCCGCGGCCAGCGGCGAGGAGAATCGCATGAAGCTTTATTATTCACCCGGCGCGTGCTCGCTGGCCCCCCACATCATCCTGCGCGAGGCGGGCTATGCATTCGACCTGGAGAAAGTCGATCTCGGCAAGAAGACCACGGGCGGCGGCGCGGACTACATGAAGATCAACCCGAAAGGTTATGTGCCCGCGCTGCAGCTCGACGATGGGCAAGTGCTGTCGGAAAACATCGCCATCGACCTGTACCTCGCCGACCACAAGCAGGAGTCCGGCCTCGCGCCCGCGAGCGGCACGATGGAGCGTTATCGCCTGATCGAATGGCTTGCTTTCATCAGCACCGAAGTGCATAAGCAGTTCGGACCGCTGTTCAAGCCGGACACGCCCGACGCCACGAAACAATCCCAGAAAGACCTGCTCGGGAAACGCTTCGACTACGTGACCGGGCAGTTGAAAAACAAGCAGTACCTGCTGGGCGAATTCAGCGTTGCCGACGCCTACCTTTTTACCGTATTGAACTGGACCGGCCACGTTCAGATCGATTTGAGTAAATGGCCGGTGCTGAGTACCTACTTGGCGCGCGTCGCCGCACGGCCGCAGGTGCAGGCGGCGCTCAAAGCCGAAGGACTCGTCGAGTAAGCGGCACCCTGTCGATTCCGCGCGCATGGTCAAACCTCCAACGCCAAAACCGCCAAAACCGCCAAAACCGCCAACGCCCGCCCGAAGCCGGAATCCATTTGCGCTGAATCCGCAATTCAATCAGCAGACGCGCAAGATGCTGGGCAAGCATTACCGCGCGAAATTCGGCGTGAAGTAAAAGCAGGATTGAGGATTGAGTGCGCTTTGGCACTAGAATGCGCATGCAGCCGGTTTAGAACTGCTCAATCCTCAATCCTCAATCCTAACGCGTGCTCGCTTACCGTCATCTCTTTCACGCCGGCAACTTTGCCGATGTATTCAAGCATTCACTGCTCGCGCAGCTCGTGCTCGGTCTGGCGAAGAAAGACAAGCCGTTTTTCTGCCTCGACACGCACGCGGGCATCGGCCTGTACGATCTGACGCACGAGTGGGCGCGCAAGAACGCCGAATACAAGACCGGCATCGCGCTGGTATGGGCGAGGAAGGATGCGCCGCCGGAAATGGCGCCGTATCTCGATGCGGTGCGCGCCGTCAATACCGGCGCGAAGCTCAATTACTATCCTGGCTCGCCGCGCATAGTGCGCGGGCTCATGCGCGCTCACGACAGGCTGGCGTTGACGGAGTTGAACAAGCGAGACTGCGAGACGCTCAATGAATTGTTCGCCGGCGACCGCCAGGTGCAGGTGCGCCTCCTCGACGGTTATCACGCGGTCAAGGCGTTGCTGCCGCCGCCCGAGCGGCGCGGCCTCGTCTTCATCGACTCGTCGTTCGACCGCGCGCAGGAATTCAAGCGCCTGACCGACGGTTTCGTCGAGGGCCACCGCAAGTTCGCGACGGGCGTCTACGCGCTCTGGTACCCGTTGATGGACGCCATCGCCATGCAGGGGTTCGAGCGGCGCAACGCCGCGACCGGCGTTCGCAAAATTTTGCAGCTCGAGCTCGCGGTGCGCGAACTTGGCATCGCTGGCAGCGTGCGCGGCTGCGGCATGCTCGTCGTGAATCCGCCGTTTGGTTTCGAGGCCGCCGCGCGGAAAATCACCGCTTGGTTGCGGCCGCTGCTCGCGCAGGATGGCGCCGGTAGCGAGCGCGTGCGCTGGCTCGTCCCGGAATAACTCGACTGCGGCGGGAAGCCCGCTAACGAACGGTGGAGGTATCGCCGCCGGTCGAAACCGAATCCTGGCGGATTCTCGAAGAGTCCGGTCTTTCGGACGCGCGCACCGGCGCGCAATTGCTGAATACGCCGTCCCCATTGGTGTGCGTCTCGACCGCGCCTTCGCGCGCAAGCTCGGTATTCACGCGCGTCAAAGTCTGCTTGGTCTCGATCTGCTGCCGGCGCAGCTGTGCGTCGTCCATATCGCGGACTTCGTTCCAGCGCCCTTCTTTGACGAGTTGTTCGCGCAACTGGTGTTCCTGCTTGAGTTGCAGCATTTCTGCCACGCTGGACGTGTGGGCCGTCGGGGCACTAGTGCCGGCGTATGCGCTGCCGACAATTGATGCCGCTATTGCAATTAAAAAAGATCTGATGACGTGCTCCTCTTAATCCTTCGTCTACGCGAATGGGCGTAACTCATAGTACGACCGGATCAAGGATGTACAAATTTATTTCGCAATTAAGCGGAATTAATGCACGTATTTGCATCAACGTGGCTTTTTAGCATCGGGGTTGCACGGGCCGCGAAATATCCGTGCTCAGGTGTGGGCGCGGACAATCGGCATCAACTGGGCCGGCGTCACGATGCCGAAAGGCGTGCGCCGGACTTTGCGCCGCATGAGTTCGAGCAGAAGCAAGTCCTTGGTAACGAGATAATCAGCGCAGCAGGCGCGTGCCAGCTCGAGAAATTTTTGATCGTCTTTATCGCGGCACACGGGCAGATGCTCCGCGAATGAGGGGCCGCCCGGCGCGATCGCCTGCGCGACGCGCAGGCACTCGGCCATATGCGTGGCCCGGGCATCAGGCGGGAGGATTGCCTTTTGCAACGGATAGGCGAGCACGCGCTCGAGTTCCCCGGCGCACGCCGCGTCGATGAAGATCGCGGCGCGGCCCGCCGCGACCGCTGCCTTGAGATCCGCAACGCCGGCGTCCGCGAACACCAGCCAGTCGAGCCAGACGTTCGTGTCGAGAACGAGCTTGAGGCTAGCCGGCAAGTCAGGCCGCGGCGCGCGCCGGCCGCAGTTCGGCGACCCCGTCGGCATCGGTCGCCGAAATAGTCGTGCGCACCATGTGCCGCGGATGCAGGTTGTCGGGCCACGGCCGCCCGCGATGCAGGGTCGCGCGGTTGTCCCACATCACGACGTCGCCCGCCTGCCAGCGATGCACATAGGTAAACTCCGGCCGCGTCGCGTCGGCTATGAGTTGATCGACCAGCGCGAGGGCCGCTTCCTTTGGCATGCCTTCGATCGCGCAGGTATGCGATGCGACGTAGATGGAAGTGCGGCCGTTCACGGGATTCACCCAGCGCATGCGCCAGCAGACTGGAGGCATGGTCGTGCGTTCGCGCTCGGACGCAAGCTGCGGCGCGATCTTGCCGCGCGAGTGCGCGTAGTCGTGCCAGGCGAAGGAGTTCGCCAGCTTGTCGCGCATGGCCTGCGGCAGGCGTTCCCACGCCAGCCGCATCGAAGTGAATTCCGTTTCGCCGCCCTGGGGTGGGACCACCCGCGCCGACAGCACCGATGCGAGCGCCGGCGGAATCTTGAATGTGCTGTCGGTATACCACAACTGATTCGCGCGCGCGCGCAATGCCTCTTTGTGCCCGGGCGGCACCAGCATGCCGGTCGCGCGGTCGATATTGGTGAGTATGCTGAACGGCGTGCCTTCGCCTAGCGAAGCGGCTTTGGCGGTTTCCAGCGGCCCGAAGCGTTGCGAGTACGCAACTTGCAATTCGTCGCTGATTGGCTGGCGGCGAAAGATCAGCACGGAATGTTCCTCGAACGCCGCGCGCACCGCCGCATACACGTCGTCGCGCGCCGCCACGTCGGCAAGTCCCGCGCCGCGAACTTCGGCGCAGAAGCCGGGTCCCACAGCAATCAATTGCATCGACGTTGTCTCCGCGCGGCGCGCCAGTGCCGCCATGAATTCAGGTATGCCCCCATCCAGTATATCGCCGCGCGGGACGGGCCGCCGTCCTGCGCGGCGGCGGCGGTTTCCTGCTAGCATGCACGCCACAGACGACGGCAACGGAACAACCGCGACACTCAGTCCATGAATATCGATCTCGTGCAAGTGACCCGCGCGCTCGATTACGCCGCAAAGAAACATGTCGACCAGCGGCGCAAGGGCGAGGCGCAAGAGCCTTATGTCAACCATCTCATCGAAGTCGCGAATCTGCTGACGGAAGCTACCAACGGCGACGATGCGAATCTCGTCATCGCCGGTGTCCTGCATGACTGCATCGAAGACCAGGGCGTCACTTACGAAGAGCTGGTCGGGCGCTTCGGCCGCGACGTAGCGGACATCGTGCGCGAGGTCACGGACGATAAATCGCTGCTGAAGGCCGAACGCAAGCGCCTGCAGATCGAGCACGCACCGCACGCCTCGGCGCGCGCGCGCATGCTGAAGATCGCCGACAAGACGTCCAACCTGCGCGCCATGGTGGCGAGCCCGCCGAGCGGCTGGGACGAGCAGCGCAAACGCGATTACTTTACCTGGGCGCAGGCCGTCGTCGCCGGTTGTCGTGGCGTCAATGCATTCCTCGAAACCAAGTTCGACGAGGCTTACCGCATCGGGCAGAAATGAGCGGCATCACCGGCCGGTAAAGCGCGGCAATTCGACTGGACGGGGGCGGCAGGATGGCGGTATGGTCTGGCTGCGCAAAGTTAGCGAGGAGAACGCCATGTCGCACTTGCTGTATCGGGACAATCTGGGCCACGCGTTGCCGGTCGCGGTGGCGGGCGACGGGCCTTATCTCATCGACGCGGCAGGCAAGCGCTATATAGATGCATCCGGCGGCGCGGCGGTATCGTGCCTGGGGCATAGCAATGAAGCCGTGCGCGCGGCGATCCGCGGGCAGACCGACCGGTTGGCGTTCGCGCACTCTCGTTTTTTTACGACCGAGCCGGCGGAAATGCTGGCTGACGATCTCGTCCGCGGCGCGCCGGGACAACTCACCAAGGTATGGCTGACCTGCGGCGGCTCCGAGTCAGTCGAAGCCGCGTTGAAGCTCACGCGTCAGTATTTCGTCGAGAGCGGGCAGCCGCAGCGCAAGTTCGTCATCGCGCGTCGCCAGGGTTATCACGGCAACACCTTCGGCGCCTTGTCCGCGAGCGGCAACATCTGGCGCCGTCGCCAGTTCGAGCCGTTGCTGATCAGCGCTATGCAGCACATCCCACCATGCTATGCGTATCGCAACAAAGGCGCTGACGAAAGTGCGGAAGCGTATGGTTTGCGCATGGCCAATGAGCTCGAAGCGAAAATTCTCGAGCTCGGCAGCGCCAATGTCGCGGCTTTCATCGCCGAGACGGTGGTCGGCGCCACGCTCGGCGCCGTAACGGCAACGCCAGGCTATTTCAAACGCATCCGCGAAATCTGCGATGAGCACGGCGTACTGCTGATACTCGATGAAGTCATGTGCGGCATGGGCCGCACCGGTACGCGCTTCGCGTGCGAGCAGGAAGGCATAGCGCCCGACATGCTGACGGTGGCCAAGGGATTGGGCGCGGGCTACCAGCCGGTGGGCGCGCTGCTCATCGCTGAAAAAATCCATCGCGCGATCGAGGGCGGCAGCAACGTCGTCATGCACGGCCATACATTTACCGGACACCCGGTCGCATGCGCGGCGGCGAACGCCACGCAGAATGAAATCCGCAAACGCGATCTGCTCGCCAATGTGAAGCGCCAGGGCGCGGCGCTCAGCGCCGCCCTCATAGACCGTTTCGGCAACCATCCCCATGTCGGCGATATCCGCGGCCGCGGGCTCTTCATGGCGCTCGAGTTCGTGGCCGATCGCCGCAGTAAGCAGCCCTTCGATGCCGCGCTCAAGGTGAGCGCGAAGATCAAGGACGCCGGCATGGACAACGGCCTGATCTGCTATCCGGGCGGCGGCATCATCGACGGCAAGAGCGGCGACCACGCGATGATCGCGCCGCCGTACATTGTCGATGCGGAGCACATCGAAGAAATCGTCGACAAGCTCGGGCGCACTGTCGATGCGGTCATGCGCGAAGTGAATATCAAAGCGGCGTAGCGCCGCGCGGCAAAGCGATCAACGTGGCGTAGACGCTCGCCGCAACGCAATCAACGCGGCGCAGATAAGGGCAAACCGGTTTATTTGATCGGCAGGAACACCGCCGTCGCCAGGCTCTGGATCACCTTCACGATCGTGCGGTTCTCCTTGTCGGCGATGATCTTCGACAGGAGATCGAGGTTGCCGATCGTCTTGCCGAACTCGCGCTCGAAACTCAGATTGCGCGCGCCATTGCCGGTTTCATTCGACAGCAGAAAGAGTTCGCCGCGCGCGGTACGCGCATTGGAGAGCTTCCACACCGCGATTTCGACATTGCGCGCGGCGTTGTACAGCCGCTACGGGTCGAGGTCGTCGAGCATGAAGAACTCGGTCTTGTCATTGAACGCGCTCTGGGTCATGCTGCCGAGCCCCGCCACCAGCGCGAGCACGCGATCGCCCGCGTAATCGTCGCGGAACGCCAGGTGGATCGCGTCGGTTCCGCGCCTGCCCTGCAGTTCCCGAAACATCCATTCGTGGCGGCCTTCGAAGATGCGCGCAAGTCCCGCTTCCACGGTGGCGGCGCCGCTTTTTTTCAGCTCGCGTGGATTGCGCTGGTAGAGCTTGTCCGCGAGCAGTTTCAGATCGATAAAGATTCCGCGCTGATGCGCTTCGGCGACGCGGTCGATGTCGGATTTGGCGAGTTGCGACGGCTCGAAGCCGCCGCCGGTGCGTGGCGGCGTGGTGCCATGGCTCGCGCAGCCCGCGAGCACTGCCATGCTCACCAGCAAGGCGCGCCGCATCAGCGGCGGCACGATATCCGTTCGGCAGACCCGATGATAAAAACCTTGTGCTGCTTCTGCATCGCCAGCAAGACGCGGTTGCCTGCCGCCAGCTTGCGCGTCCATTCGTCGGTGCTGTACACGCTGGGGTTGATCATGCGGCCCAGATATTTGGCGGCGTCGATCAGCGGCGCGAGCACATCGGCGTGCGTGATGTTGCGTCCGACGATCATCATATCGATATCGTGTTTGCCGGCAAGCGCCATCCCGGCCGTGGTGCCATAAACGAAGGCCGCGTCGATGCGTGGCGCGAGCGCCGCCAGCGCCGCGCGCAGGACGTCGGTCACCGAGGGCGCGTCGCTTCCACTGTCATCCGGATCATCGTTGGGTGGCGGTTCGAGCAGCATCTTGAGGTTGGTTCGTGTGCGGCCTGCGGTTAGTCGAGCGAGTGCCGGGCTACTTTACTCCACGCTTGCGCGAATAAACAAATTCCGGCGCTATGCAAAAAAATATTTGCGCGCGGGCAATAAAACGGCATGTAAATTTTTCAACACACTTGCGCCCTCGTACGACAGTGCTGCAAGCGTTGCGATCGAGTCTTGCCGCCGGCAGCAATCGCTCGCGTGGCGTAAAATAGCATGCGAGGAGAAACCATTATGTCAGGCGCCCTTAGTCATAGACGCATTTTTCTGGCGCGAACGCTGTTCTGCGCGTGCGCAGGTCTGGCCGGCTCAGCGTTTGCCGCGCCGGCCGACATCGCGAAAGATTTTCCAACCAAACCAGTGCGCCTGATCGTGCCGTTCACGGCCGGTGCGGGCACCGACTCGACCGCGCGCCTGGTCGCCGCCAAAATGAGCGAGTTGTGGGGCCAGCAAGTCGTTGCCGACAATCGGACCGGCGCCACCGGCTCAATCGGCGTCGACATCACCGCGCACGCCGCGCCCGACGGTTATACGATCTGCCTCATTTCGGCCTCGCATGCCGTCAACGCTGCCGTCAATCCGAAACTGCCGTACGATCTCACAAGGGATCTGACGGGCGTATCGCAATTGACTTCGCTGTTCTACGCGGTCTACATCAACCCGAGTGTTCCCGCGAACAGCGTCAAGGACCTGATCGCTTACGCGAAAACCAACCCTAACAAGCTCAACTACGGCTCGTCCGGCACCGGCGGCCTCGAGCATTTCGCGGGCGAAATGTTCAACTACATGACGGGCACGAAAATAACCCACATTCCATTCAAGGGTGCGGCGTCCGCGATTCTTGCCAACCTCGCGAACGAGATCCAGCTCGGCTATTCGACGTATATAGGCGTCAAGCCGCAAGTCGCGAGCGGCCGTCTGCGGCTGCTGGCAGTTACCTCGGCCAGGCGCTCGCCGGCGCTGCCGGACACGCCTGCGGTTGCAGAAACGGTGCCGGGCTACGAAGTCAATCAATGGTACGGCATCATCATTTCTTCCAAGGTGCCGCCCGTGCTGGTGAATAAAATCAATGCCGGCATCGTAGCGGCTTTGAAATCGCCGGACGTGGTGCAGCGTCTTGTTGCCGACGGGTCTGTGCCGGTGGGCTCCAGCCCCGGGCAGTTCAGCGCGCACATCAAGTCCGAAATATTGAAGTGGCGAAAATTCGCACAGGATTCGCATCTGGTCCTGACGCAATGAAACGTGCGTTTGTTTTGCTCGGCGCGCTTCCCGCGCTGGCGTTTCCTGCGCTCGTGTACCCCGCGCTGGCGTATGGCGCGGCGGCGGCCGAACCGGCCTATCCGCAGAAGCCGGTGCGCATCATCGTCAATGTGACCGCCGGCGGCGGCGTGGACGCGGTCGCGCGCATCGCTGCGCAGCACTACTCGCAAATCTGGGGCCAGCCCTTCGTGATCGACAATCGCGTGGGCGCCGGCGGCAGCATAGGCATAGAGCTGGCCGCCAAGGCACTTCCTGACGGCTATACACTGCTGGTGACCAGCAGCGGCGTGGTGACCAACGCAGCGTTGCGACCGCAAAGCTACGATCCGATACGCGACTTGCAGCCGATCAGCAAGCTGACGTCCAACCCGTATATCGTCATTCTCACGCCGTCGCTGCCGGCGGCGAACGTAAGAGAGCTCGTCGCGCTTGCGAAATCCAGGCCGGGCGGCGTGAGCTACGCCTCCGCGGGAATCGGCAGCATCGTGCATATGGGCGCGGAGCTGTTGACTGCGATGGCTGGCACGCCGATGACGCACATTCCTTATAAAGGGGTCGCCGATGCGTATCCCGCGGTGGCCGCGGGGCAGGCTGACTGGATGATCGGCAGCCCGATTTCCGCGCTGCCGTTGATACGTGCCGGACGGTTGAAAGCGATTGCTGTGACCAGCAAGATGCGCGCAAAAGCATTACCTGAGTTGCCGACGGTCGCCGAGAGCGGTTTTCCCGGTTACGAGGTTGTCGCGTGGTTCGGCCTGTTCGCGCCCGCGCATACGCCGCCGGGCATCGTGACGAAACTGAGCGCGGAAGCGCGCAATTCGCTACAGTCGCCGGAAGTCGCGCGCCGCATGGAAGTCGAGGGCACCGATGCCGTCGGCAACACGCCGTCGCAATTTGCCGTCGAAGTGAGGGCCGAGTACGACAAATGGCGCGCGCTCGTCAAGAAAACCGGCATGAAGTTCTAGCCGGGTCACGCAGGGACAGTATAAGCATGACTGCACATTTCATTCGCTGCATGGCGGCGCTGGTCGCCGCTTTCGCAGTCGGCGCTGTGTACGCGCAGGGCGAATATCCGGCCCGGCCGATCCGCTTTTTAGTCGGTGTCGTGCCGGGCGGCGCCGCTGACAATCTGGCGCGCGCGGTGGCGCAGCGCTATGCGAGTCAATTTCGCCAGCAGGTCATCGTCGATAATCGCGCCGGCGCCAACCAGACTATCGCGGCGGACATCACTGCGAAGTCCGCGCCTGACGGCTATACCGTAGCAATCATTGCGTCGGCGCATGCGATCAGCCCCTCGCTGTACAAGCTGCCATTCGATTCGTATAAGGATTTTTCGGCGATCGGAATGATTGCGATGGTGCCGAACGTGCTCGTCGTGCATCCTTCTCTCCCGGCGCGCTCGGTCAAAGAGTTGATTGCATTGGCGCGCGCGAAACCGAACGAGCTCAACTTCGGCTCGTCCGGCATCGGCTCGGCGAGCCATTTGTCCGCGGAGCTTTTTCAGTCGATGGCGCAGGTCAAGTTCGTGCACGTGCCGTTCAAGGGCCAGGGTCTGGCGATGATCGATCTGCTCGGCGGCCATATGCAACTGGGGTTTCCGTCGGTGCCGGCGGCCATTCAGCACGTGAAAGCCGGCAAAATGATCGCGCTCGCGGTCGCGACCAAACAACGTTCGTCGGCTTTGCCCGAAGTGCCGACGATGAGCGAGGCGGGCCTGACCGGCTATGAAGTCAGCGGCTGGTACGGCGTGGTCGGCCCCGCGCATCTGCCAAAGGCTGTCGTCATGAAATTGAACGGCGAACTCAATGCCATGCTGCGCGATCCGGCGAGCCGTGGGATTCTCGCGCGCGAAGGCGCCGATCCTCTGCCCGGCACGCCCGAAGAATTTTCGAATACACTTGCCGCCGATATCGTGAAATGGGCGGAGGTGGTCAAGGCTGCGGGTATCAAGGTTGATTGAATCAGTGATTTAGTATTTAAGTGATTCAGTAAATCTGTGATTAAGCGGGCCCATACCTAATCACCTAATCACTGAATCATCTAAAAAAGGAATCAATCGTGGGAAGACTGGACGGCAAAGTTGCATTTCTGACCGGCGCCGGCGCCGGCATCGCGAAGGCGACTGCGCTGGCCTTCGTGCGAGAAGGCGCGAAGGTCGCCATAATCGAACTCAACAAGGAAACGGGCGCCGCGGCTGAAGCGGAAGTACGCGCGGCCGGCGGCGATGCAATCTTTATCGCGACCGATGTCACCGACGATGCCAGCGTCAAGCGGGCGGTCGAAGCGACGGTTGCGAAATTCGGCACCGTAAACGTGCTCTTCAATTGCGCGGGGGGCTCGTTGCAGGAAGACGTGCGGGTGCACGAAATGGATCTCGACGTGTGGAACCGAACCATTGCGCTGAATCTGCTGCATCCTTTCCTGACCTGCCGCCATGCGATCCCGCACATGATGAAGGCGGGCGCCGGCTCTATCGTCAATGTGACTTCGCACCTGGGCCTCATGGGTTCCATGAAGCCCGCGTATGCGGCGACCAAGGGCGGCATCATCTCGTTTACCAAGACGCTGGCGGCGCAATATGCGGACCACGGCATACGCGCCAACGGCATCGCGCCCGGGTCGGTGCGCACGGAGCGTCAGATCAACCGCTACGAAAACAAGGAGTGGCTGAATCCGGAAAAGCCCTCGCTTGCCGCGCGCACGCGCCTTGTAATGAAAAAACTCTACCCATTCGCGTCCGGCGATCCCGGCGATATCGCCGCCATCGCGGTCTTTCTCGCTTCGGACGAATCGCGCATGCTGACCGGCACCACCATCGCCGCCGACGGCGGACGCTCGTCTTACCTCAAGGTCTACGCGGGCGAGGAATGACGGCATGACCGGCATGCTGCTGTCGAAAGGATTTGTCGCGACTTACGGCAGCATTCTCGAGGAGACCATGCGCCGCGCGGGGCTAAAGCCCGCCATTGTGCATCTGCCCGGCGATCCGGGCGCGCAACTGGCGCCCGCCGACATCGACCGTATCGAAGTGACGATGCTCACGCGCGATATCCGTTTCTCCGATCATTACAAGACATACGGCGATACGTTGCTGGCTGCAAAAAACCTGAAGCTCGCGCATTTCGACAGCACGGCGATCGAGCAGCACCCGTTTGTCGCGCCGCTCATGGAGCGCGGCGTGAAGCTGACTACCGCGACGGGCAGCAACGGGGTGCCCGTCGCGCAGACGGCAATCACCACGCTTTTGATGATGAGCCGCGGACTGCCGCAGATGATGGACGCGCAGCGCCGCAAAAGCTGGGAGCCGGTGCGCTTCGCGGCGCAGCCGCCCGATCTGCAGGGCCAGACGATAGTCATCGTCGGTATGGGCACGATCGGCAGTTCCGTCGCGCGCTTCGCGCAGGTGCTGGGCATGCACGTCATAGGCATACGCCGCAGGCCACGGGCCGCGAACGATCCAGTGGACGAAATGCACGGGCTGAGCGAGCTGCACAAACTGCTGCCGCGCTGCGACTGGCTGGTGCTGGCTTGTCCGCTGGTCGCGGAAACGCGCGGCATGATCAATGCGCAATCGCTGGCGCTGATGAAAAAAAGCGCGGGCTTGATCAACGTAGCGCGAGGCGCCTTGTGCGATGAAGCGGCCGTTATCGCTGCGCTGAGGAGCGGGCAGCTGCGTTGCGCGCACTTCGACGTGTTCGCCACCGAACCGCTGCCTGCCGCATCGCATCTCTGGGAAATGCCGAACGTGATCGTTACGCCGCACAGCGCCGGGGCTTCCACCGGTAACGAACTGCGCAGCGTGCGCATTTTTTTAGACAATCTCGAGCGCTGGGGGCGCGGCGACGCGCTCGTCAATCTGTACGAAACCTAAGCCAGCAATTACAACCGGGAAAATTCAGGTGCTGCTAAAAATACGAATGGTGCTGGCCGCAGTGGTGGCAGCAAGCTCCCTTGCTGCGCACGCGCAGAAGCCGGCTTATCCAGACAAACCGATACGGCTTATCGTTCCATTTGCGCCCGGGGGCGGCATAGACACCATAGGCCGCATCATGGCGCAGATGCTGACGGCGAATTTCGGCCAGTCGGTGATCGTCGACAACCGCGCCGGCGCCGGCGGCAAGATTGGCATCGAAACCGGGCTCACCGCCGCCCCCGACGGCTATACGCTGCTGTTCATCTCGGGCGGCTATACGGCCAACGCCGCCATCTACAAGCTGCCCTACGATCCGATCGCCGACGTCACGCCGGTGGCAATGATAGGCGAATCGGGCTACCTGATCGCACTGAACCCGGCGGTGCCGGCAAAAAACACCGCCGAGCTGATCGCGCTGCTCAAAGCCAAACCGCGCAGCCTGAATTACGGCACTTCGGGCGTCGGCGGGCTCACGCATCTCGCGACCGAGCTCTTCGACCTGATGGCGGGCACGCAGATGACGCACGTGCCGTACAAGGGCTCGGGCCCGGCGCTCACGGATCTGCTGGGCGGCCAGATCCAGGTCAGCTTCGCGGCGATTCCCGTGGTCATGCCGCACGTTAAGACCGGCCGCTTGCGCGCGATTGCAGTGACGACCGCGCGCCGCGTCGCGACTTTGCCCGACATGCCGACCATCGCCGAGACGTTGCCCGGCTATGAGACCGTCCTGTGGTACGGTGTGCTCGGGCCCAAGGGGCTGCCGAAAGAAGTGCTCGCGCGCTGGAGTACGGAAGTGTCCGCTGCGCTCACCAATCCCGAAATGCGTGAACGCATCGCCGCAGAGGGATTCGAGATTGGCGACACGAAGGCCGCGCGCCTGTTCGACGTGATGAAGCGCGATATCGCGAAGTGGAGCAAGGTAGTCAAGCAGGCCAACATCAAGGTTGCGCAATAGCATCGCCCCCGGAGATCATTGCATGATGAAAATAAAATCCATCAAGGCGCACGCCATTTCAGTGCCGCTCAAGTACGTCTACGCGGTCGCAACGGAGCCGTTTACCGTGGCGACGCAAATCATCGTCGAGATCGTGACTGACGACGGTCTGACCGGTCTGGGCACGATCCATGGACGCGCGGCCAAGCCGGTGCTCGAGGCCGTGGAAAAGCTGAGCCACATTCTGATCGGCATGGACGCGCACGCGCACGAGGCCATTTGGGCGAAGATTTTTGCGCTCACCAACGACGGCGCGAAGATTTACAAGGACGGCAACACCGCGGGCATGGGATTCCGCACGGCACAGCGCCAGCCTATCATGGCGGCGCAAGCGGGCATCGACAGCGCTTTGTGGGATTTGAAAGGCAAGGCGTGCAATTTGCCGGTGTGGAAACTGCTCGGCGCGGGCACGAAGGAGATCCACGCGTACGCAAGCGGTGGCTACTATCGCGAGGACAAGCCAGCGGCGATCGTCGCCGACGAGATGGCTGCCTATATCGAGCAGGGCTTTACCGCCGTCAAGATGAAGACCGGCGGCCTGCCGTTGGCGCAGGACGCCGACCGTGTGCGCCGCGTGCGCGAAGCGATCGGCCCCGACACACAGTTGATGATAGACGCGAGCCGCTCTTATTCGCTGATGCAGGCGGTGGATGCGATACATGCATTCGAGCCTTACAACGTGTTTTGGTACGAAGAGCCCCTGCACTGGTACGACGCGATCCGCGGCATGGCCAAGCTCACGCAACATACCAACACGCCGTTAGCGTGCGGCGAGAGCGAAAGCCATCTGTGGGCGTGCCGCGATCTGGTCGACCTCGGTCTCGTGCGTTATCTGAACTTCGACTGCACGCGCGCCGGCGGCATCACCGAGTGGCTGCGCATCGCGAGCTACGCGCACGCGCATGGCGTGCTGATGACGACGCATCACGATCCGCAGGTGCAGGGACATCTGACCGTGGCGGTGCCTAACGGCTATTGCGTGGAAGTGTTCGCCGACGAAGAACGCGACCCGCTGTGGAACAATCTCTTTACCCAGCGCGCGCAGATGCAAGGCAGCAAGCTCGTGCTGAACGATGAGCCGGGATTCGGCTATGCGATCAACTGGGATTACGTCAAAAAGTACCGGGTATAATTTCGCGCTCGCTCCGGCGCATTCCGGAGGACAGCGGGCGCAGCACAACGCAATTGAAATGCAACGGAGAGCACATGCAAATCAAGAAAATCGGAATCACCAGCATCGGTGACATGGGCGGGCAGGTCGCGGTGCGCCTGAAAAAGGCGGGCTATGAAATCTTCACGTCGCTCGAAGGCCGCAGCAAACGCACGCAGGCGCTGACGGTCAAAGCCGGCGTTACGGATTGCGGCTCGATCGAAAAACTCATCGCCACCGTCGACGTGATCATTTCCGTGCTGGATCCGGCGCACGCAGTAACCAAGGCGCGCGAAGTAGCGGCCGCCATCAAGGCCACCGGCAGAAAAATCCTGTTCGTCAACGGCAACGCGGTTGCGCCGCGCACCGCGCAGGAAATCGACGGCATCATCCGCGCAGCGGGTGGTTCATGCGTCGACGGCAGCATACTGCGCGTGACGACGCGCGAGGGCAAATCCGAGTTGCGGCTGTATGTGTCCGGCCCCGAGGCCGCCGAGCTCACGCAGATCAATGACGAGATTCTCAAGATCCGCGTGGTCGGCGAGAACGTCGGCAATGCTTCCGCGCTCAAGATGTGCTACGGCGCTTTCACCAAGGGCGCGTTGGCGCTGGGCGTCGAGCTGCTGCTCGCCAGCCACAAGCTCGGCGTGGCCGAAGAAGTCGCGGCCGAGTTCGAGGACACCCAGCCCGAAGTCTATAAATGGATCCTGGGCCGCACCATCGGCATGGCGCCCAAGGCTTACCGCTATGTGCCCGAGATGCTCGAAGTCGCGACGACTTTCGAAGACGCCGGCATGACGCGGCGCATGCTCGAAGGCGCGGCCGACATGTTCGAGATGCTCGCCAAAACGCCGCTCGCCAAAGAAACGCCGGAAGAATCGAAAGAGAAAGGGCGCAGCGGCAAGCAGATCGTCAAGGCATTGGCCGAAGGCAACGCGTAGTTGCCGCGGCGACGCTGTTTCAGCGCCGGACATTGAAGGGAGCGGATATGAAGACCCGGAGAATCGCCGCAGGCATCGTCTGCGTTTGTCTGCTGCTTACGTCGGGCGCGGGTACGGTGCTCGCGCAGCCGGCCGCATATCCGGTGAAACCGATCCGCTTCATCGTTCCTTTCCCCGCGGGTTCGGGCACCGATATCATCGCGCGCCTCGTCGCCATCAAGCTGAGCGACAGCCTCAAGCAGCAGGTCGTGATCGACAACCGGCCCGGCGCGAGCACGATCATCGGCACTGAAATCGTCGCCAGGGCACCGCCCGACGGCTACACGATAATCATCGCGTCCAACAACCATGCAATCAATCCGGCGCTGTTTGCCAGGCTGCCATTCGACCCGGTCAAAGACTTCGCGGCGGTCGGCGAGCTGGCGCTGTTGCCGTTCATCCTGGTCGTGCATCCTTCGATACCGGTCAGGAGCGTAAAAGACCTGGTCGCGCTGGCGCGCGCGAATCCGGGCAAGCTTGCTTACGCGTCCACCGGCAACGGCACGCCGCCGCATGTCGCGGGCGAACTGTTGAAGCAGCTCACTCACATCGATATCGTGCACGTGCCGTATAAAGGCAGTGCGGCCGCGCTGACGGACGTCGTCGCGGGCCAGGTGCCGTTCATGTTCGTCAATACGCTGTCGTCGGTCCAATACGTGCGCGGCGGCCGCCTGCGCGCAATTGCGGTCGGCACGAAAAAACGCATTTCGATCATGCCGGAGCTGCCGACGCTGATCGAATCGGGCGTGCCCAATTTCGATGTTGCGCTGTGGGCGGGCGTGCTGACCACTGCAGGCACGCCGCCGGAAATCATCGTGAAATTGAATCGTGAACTGGTTGCTGTGCTCGCGCAGCCGGACGTCAAGGAAAAGCTCATGGCAGAAGGAGCGGAAGTCATGCCGAGCACGCCGGAAGAGTTCAGCGCGCTGATCGTCTCGGAAATTGACCGGCTCGGCAAAATCGCCCGCGCAGCGAAGATGCGGGTGGATTGAACCGGAATGCTTTGCCTTGAGACTGAAAACAGACCTGTGGATGTGAATCAATGACATCACCCGCCAAACTTAAAGCCCAGGCCCATCTCACGCCGGCATCCGTTTTCGCCGGCAGCAGCCCGCGCATCGCCGAAGCGCTCAGCAGTTTCGCGACTGCTCTCACGTTCGGTGATCTGCCGGCGGCGGCGATCGACGCGGCGAAACGTTCGATTCTCGATACCCTCGCGGTCAGCGTTGCCGGCACGCGCTCGCGCACGGGGCAAAGCGCGATCAACGCATTCGCGGCCAACGGCGCCGGCGGGTCCGCGACCGTGATGGGAACCAAGCTGACCGCGCACCCGTCGCTTGCCGCGCTGGTCAACGGGACTCTCGGTCACGCGCTCGATTTTGACGATGTGTGGGCCGACGACGACGGCGTCGTCGCTTGGCGCGGGCATCCATCCGTATGCGTACTACCCGCGGTGCTCGCGGCCGGCGAGTCTGAAGGCTGCGACGGCGCAACCGCGCTGCTCGCCTACATCATAGGCGTCGAGATCGCGGGCAAGCTGGGCACCGTGTTCGGCCCGCATCTCGGTCGCGCCGGATTTCATCCGACAGCGATCGTCGGTACGCTCGGCGCTGCCGCCGCAGTCGCGCGCGTTATAAAAATGGCGGCGGCGCGTGTTCCCGTGATGCTGGGTATTGCAGCCACTGAGGCATCGGGCCTCGCGCGCAATTTCGGCACCGACACCAAGCCGTTCCACGCCGGCCTCGCGGCGCAGGGCGGCGTGCAGTCTGCGTTGCTCGCGCGCGAGGGCTTCGGCGCGAACGCCGAGGCTGTCGGCGAATTCGTCAGGATCCACAGCGGGCCCGATGAAGCGCAGGCGCTCGCAGTCCTGGCTACGCTCGGCAAGGTCTGGGATATCGTGGCGCCGGGACTCAGCATCAAGAAATATCCATGCTGCCGTTTCGGCCACCTGCCGCTCGACGCGACGTTCATGCTGCTCGCGCAAGAGCGGTTCACCGCGTCGGACGTCGAGTCATTCACTATTCGCATCCAGCCCGGCGCCGACACGGCGCTGATTTACAAACAGCCGAACACGGGGCTGGAAGGCAAGTTCAGCATGGAATACGCGCTGAGCGCGGCGCTGCTCGACGGCAAGGTCACGCTGGCGTCATTCACCGACGAAATGGTGCGGCGGCCCGCAGTGCGCGCCGTCATGCAGCGCGTGCGCACCGAATACAAATCCGAACCGGGGGCCGAAGCCATCGCGCGCACGTCGCGCGGCGAGCATCGCGCGCTTGCCACCGTCGTGCGCGGTGATCCCGCGAACCCGCTGTCGTGGGATGAATTGCTGCAGAAGTGCTATCAGTGCCTTGATGGCATCGTCGCTAACGAGCGCGTCGACCGCGTGGTCGACGCCGTTGAGCGGCTCGAACAACTGCCGGACATCCGTGCGCTCAGCGAACTCCTGCGCGCTGGGTAACGGCCGGTGCTAGCGCATCCATAACTGGTGCGCGACGACCGCCTGATACAGGCACAGCACTGCTTCGACGAGCAGCACGATGAAGGTCAGGCCCGCGCCGCCTATGCGCCCGAACGCGAATTGCTGCGTAAACGACAGTGCGTAGCCGTGCAGCAGCCGCGCCACGACCAGCATGATGCCGAGCGCGTGCAGTGCGTAGATCGAAAAGTGGCTCAGCTCGAGAATTGCCATCAGCAGCAGCGCGAGCGGCACGTATTCCGCGAAATTGGCCTGCGCGCGGATCACCCGCAGAATGCCCGCATTGCCGCCGTCCCCCAGCATGATCTTGTCGCTGCCGCGGCGGCGGATGACCCTGATGCTGAGCAGGAGAAACCACAGCACGAGCAGCCCTGCGTATAAAGGCGTTACCACCATGATTATTTCTCCCCTGAATTCGTTTTGAGATCGCCGGCCGCGAGCGGCCCCGTGCCAGTTTACGCAAGATCCGACCGTTGCGGCCGGCTGTTCATTACAATGCCGGCTAGCGTAAGCAGGAGGAGATTATGCGGCGCACGACTCATGGTGCAACCATTGTCGCGTTAGCGGCGGTACTGGTCGCAGCGCTGTCCGGGGTCGCCGGCGCGCAGGCTTATCCGGCGAAGTCCATCCGCTACGTCATTCCGTTTCCCCCCGGCGGCATTACCGACCTGATGGCGCGCACGGTGGCGCAGAAAACTTCCGAAGTGTGGAAGCAATCTGTCGTCATCGACAATCGGCCGGGCGGCAACGCGCTTATGGGCGCCGACGTCGTTGCGAAGTCGACGCCCGACGGTTACACCTGGCTCGGCATGACGATCACCCACACGGTCAATGCGACGCTATTTCCGCAAGCGCCTTACAGCTTCACCAGGGATCTCAGCGCAGTCGCCGTGCTGGGTTCGCTGCCCCTGGTGACGGTGGTGCCGCAAAGTCTGCCGGTAAAATCGCTCGCCGAGCTCACTCAGCTCAGCCGCATGCGCCCGCTCAACGGCGGCTCGAGCGGCAACGGCACGCCTCAGCACCTCGCGTTCGAGCTCTACCGCCAGATCGCCGGCGTCAATGCGCAGCATGTGCCGTTCAAAGGTGGCGGGCCTTCAACCATAGCGCTCATCGGCGGTCACGTCGACTTCATCACGACCGGCCTGCCGGAATGCCTGCCGCATATCCGGTCGGGAAAATTGCGTGCGCTGGCGGTCGCGGGCGCGTCACGGCTGCCGCCTATCCCGGAAGTGCCGACCACCGCCGAGCTCGGCATGCCGGCGCTCGCCATCACGAGCTGGACCGGGCTCATGGTGCCGGCCGCGACGCCGAAGGAAATCATTGCACGCATCAATGCCGCAGTGGCTGCAGCATTGAGCCAGCCCGACGTCGCCGCACGCGTGCGCGAGCAGGGCTTCGACATCATCGCCAATTCGCCGCAAGAAGCGCAAAGCTTCATGGCCGCTGAAGTCGAGCGCTGGGGCCGGCTCGTGCGCGAGGCGAACATCAAGGCCGATTGACGGACGCCGCGCCGGCGAACGCTTAATCCATGCGTGTGGACGCGTGCGCGCTATTCGTCGCCGGCCGCCTCATCGTGCGCCGGTAGCGATTCGGGCGTAACCGATTCGCCCGCCGCGGGCGGGGCGGTTTGAGCGGGTGGCGCGGCATCGAGTGCAACCCGGATATTCGTGGCCGCGCCGGCTGCCGCAGATGCCGTCTTCGTGGCACAGATCGCCTCGCCCGTGACGAGGTTGAACAGCTTGCAGTCTGATCCAGTCATCGCTGACAACGCATGGTCGGTAATGGTTTTGGACGATTTGGCGTAGCTGATGCCGTCGCCCAGCAGTTTTACGCGTTCGACCTGGGTGACCACGGCGACGATGGTCGGGCTGGAGCCCACCATCGCCAGCATGGGCGCACAGGCGGTAAGGCTGAGCGCCGCGCACGACATACACAGAAGGCGAAGGTAATGGACCATCGTAGACCATGCCTATGCAAGCGCTGTGCCACTGCCGCAGCGCCCTGAAATTATTGAATTCCCGCGGGCGAGCACGCCGGAAATACCATTACCTCCCGCCGCCGCGGCCCCACGCCGGTGCGCGCACGGCGCGACCTGGTGCATGGTTGCGTGGCCGGGCGACCCGTAATAAGGTTTGCGCTGTCGTAACCCCATAAAATGCGTCCCGTCAACGACAGAGGAGAAACGCCATGCAGCGCATGACTTTTGCGGGCCTGATGTGTGCGGTGAGTTTATTCATGCAGACGATCGCGCAGCCGGCAGCGGCCGAGGTGGGCGAGGTGAAGGTCGCGCGGCAGTTCGGCATCTCGTTTCTGCCGCTGATGGTCATGCAGGACAAAAAGCTTTTTGAAAAGCATGCGAAGGCGGCCGGGCTCGACTCGACGGCAACGTACATGCAGATTTCCGGCGGCACCAGCGTCAACGACGCGCTGCTGTCGAACAGCATACAGATCGCCTCCGGCGGAGTGCCGCCGTTCGCGGTGTTCTGGGCGCGCACGCGCGGCACGCCCAACGAAGTCAAGGCGATGACTGCCAAGAACTGCGCGCCCATCATGCTGCTCACGCGCGAGCCGCGCATCAGGTCGATCGGCGACTTCACGGAAAAAGACAGGATTGCCATGCCCGCGACCAAGGTCTCCGGCCAGGCAATCATCCTGCAAATGGCAACGCAGCAGCAGTTCGGCAAAGGCAGCGAGTTTAAATACGACAACTTGCAGGTCGCGATGCCGACGCCCGACGCCACAGCGGCGCTGATGTCCGGCGCCGGCGAGATCAACAATCATTTTTCCGAGGCGCCGTTCCAGTACCAGGAGCTGAAGAAACCGGGCGTGCGCCGCATCCTGAAATCGTACGATGTGCTGGGCGGCAAGACGACCTATAACCTCGTGTGGACCACCGCCAGATTCCACGACGAGAATCCAAAAAACTATCAGGCATTTCTCGCCGCATTCAACGAAGCGATTCAGGATATCAACAAAGACCGCCGCGGCGCGGCCGAGATTTATGTGCGCATCACGAAAGAAAAAATTTCGGTCGATGAAGTGCTCGAGCTCATCAACGATCCGGATATCGAATTCACGATGACGCCGAACAACATGATGAAAATCGTCGGCTTCATGGCGGACGTGGGGCACATCAAGGTGAAGCCGGGATCATGGAAGGATATGTTTTTCCCGGAGGTGCACCATTTGCCGGGCAGTTAAGACCTATCGCGCATGGGGGAAACGGGCGTATGGGCACGCCTTGTGGCATTAATCATGAAAATGTAAGATTTACAACTGAAAACCCGCCTCGAATCTTGACGTTTATTAGGTTGCTGCAATATAAAAGCAGGGTGCACCTGTGTATTCTTGGCAGGGGCCGATCGACATTCCCTCTAATTTTTGACAGGAGCTTTGATGAAATCATTGTATAAAATTGTCTGCAAACTTTTGATCGTTACCATGATGCTGCTGCCGTTCGCGACGCAGGCCGGCATGATAGGCACCGACCAGCTCGTCGCTGGCGCGAGCGATCAGGCCAATCGCGATAAGGTCGTCGACTTCATGACTCGCACCGATGTGCTCAAAAAGTTCGAGACGCTGGGCCTGACCGCCGCGACGGCGCAAGACCGCGTGAACGCCATGACGCAGGAAGAAATTAACCGGATCGCCGGCAAGATCGACTCGCTGCCTGCCGGCGCGAGCAACAATGGCTGGTGGATTGCGCTCGGCGTGATCGCCATCGCGGCCATAATCTGGTACGCGTATAAGTAATTTGTCGGCGCATCAAAGCAGGACACGCAGCAGAAAAGCCCGCTTCATCGCGGGCTTTTTTTTGTCCTGCGCCGCTCTACGCCGGTTGAGATGCGCAGTCGCGCGTCGGCGTGAAAAACAGAGTCCTTGCTCTGCCGGAAGGGGGCAGGCCGAAACTCTTATTTCTTTACCAGTCCGAGTTCACTCATCAAATTTTTCAGCTCGCCGTATTCGGATTGCAGTTGCGCGCGCGTTTCGCTGCTGCGCAGGAATTCGCCGGTCAGCGCATCCTTCTCGAGCATGCTTTTCCATTCAGGCGTAGCGACCACGCGCGCGAGCACGTTTTCCCAGTAGGCGGTTTGCGCAGACGTGATGCCGCGCGGGCCTATCACCACCCGCCAGTTGGAAAGCGCGGCGCTGATGCCGAGCTCTTTCGTCACCGGCACGTCCGCGTAAGCGCCGGGCAGACGTTTTGGCGCAGCGATTGCGATCATGCGCAGGCCGCCTGACTGGATGTACGGAAGCAGGGTGGCTGCGGGCGCCACGACCAAATCGACGTGCCCGCCGAGCGCCGCGGTAACACTGTCCCCGCCGCCGTTGAACGTGACGACTTTAAGTTTTTTTACGTCGCCGCCGGCGGCGCGCGCGACCAGCGCGAGCGCGATGTAATTATGGTTGCCGATGACGCCGGAAATCGCCGTGCTGATCGAGCCCGCGTCGGTTCTGAGGCGGGCCACGAGATCCTTGCCGGTCTTGAGCGGCGAATCCGTCCTGACCGCGAAGCCCACATATTCGGTAAAGAGCTGCGCAACCGGTGCGATTTCGGCGAGCCCAACCTGGCTGCGCCCGGCGATGATGTCGCCGAGAAAGGTGGCCGAAATGATGCCGATGTAGTGGGCGTCTCCCGGGTGCTGATTCACGTAGCCGATGCCGATCACCTGGCCGGCGCCGGGCTTGTTCGTAACCGTCATGACGGGAATTACGAAGCGTTTTTCCTGGGCGATATGCTGCACGAGGCGGGCGATGCGGTCGTTGCCGCCGCCGGGCGCATTCGGTACGACGATCTCGACGCGCTTGTCGGGTGCCCAGTCCGCGGCGCATGTATCGCTGGCAATGCCCGACATGACGAGCATCGCAGCGAGCGCGATTGCATACACGGTCAGGGTCATGTTTGCCCGCAGGACAGTTTTCATTCGGCAGTCATGGCGGCCGATAGTGTGGCGCATCGCACTCTGGTCAGGCAGCAGCGCGTACCTTTTCGCGCAGGGCGCGCAACGGCCCGCCCTGCTTGATCGATCCCGGCAGCGGGTGGTCGACGATGTCTTCGGCAAGGCGCGCGGCTTCTATCAGCAGGTCGAGATCGACGCCGGTGTCGACGCCCATCTCCTCGCTCATGAACACGAGGTCTTCAGTGCAGATGTTACCTGCGGCGCCCTTGTGCGCGGCGAACGGGCAACCGCCGAGCCCGGCGACGCAGGCGTCGTAAACCCCCACGCCCATTTCGAGCCCGGCGTACGCGAGCGCAACCGCCATGCCGCGCGTGTCGTGCAAATGCAGCGACAGGCGCTGATCGGGATATTTGTTGCGTACTGCCCCGAGCACCCGCTTCAACGACAGCGGCGTCGCCCATGCCATGGTGTCGGACAGGTTGAGCGTCTTGATCGTGAGATTGTGCTCCGCAGCGAGGTCGAAAATCTGCTGCGTGATGTTCAGTACGCGTTCGACGGAGATGTCGCCTTCGAAGTTGCAGCCGAACGCCGCCATGATGGAGCCGCGATCGACCGGCACGCCGTGCTTTTTGTACATCTCTATCATGCCGTGCTGCGCGTCGTAGTTTTCCTGCAGCGTGCGCTTTTGATTGCGCTTGACGAATGCTTCCGACGCGGTGAGCGAAATAATGCCGGTCGTGTCGAAGCAGCCGCTGGCGATCGCGCGCTCGAGGCCTTTCTCGTTCAGCGACAGCGCTTCATAGCGCACGCCGGGATGCCGCTTGAAGCCGGCGGCGACTTCGTCCGCATCGGCCATGCCGGGAACGTTTTTCGCGGGCACGAACGAGCACACCTGGATCTGCTTCAGCCCCGTGCGCGACAGCGCGTCGACGAGCTCGATCTTGCGCGCCGTCGGGATCGGCCCCTTCTCGAATTGAAAACCTTCGCGCGGGCCCTGCTCGTAGATGTGCACGGATGTCGGCAGATCGCTCATGGTGTGCTCCTCGCTTGAATTGACGCGGCACAAGGCAGTTGGGCGCCGCGAATTGATATCGCCCTTGCAGCAGGCATCAGCCGCAAGAATAGCATCCGGCGCGCGCAGCGGAAAGTACGGCGGCCGGCAGTTGCCAAGTCGCCGCGCTTAATGCATAAAGCACATTCTCTACACCAATCCTCCTATCGACATGCCTGTTGCACGCATTACACCTGACCTCGAAATGCATTACGAGATCGACGATTTCACCGACCCCTGGCGCGAGGCCGAGACGATATTGATGATTCACGGCAATGCCGAACGCGGCTCGTCGTGGTACGGCTGGGTGCCGCATCTCGCGCGCGATTTTCGCATCGTGCGGCCCGACACGCGCGGCTTCGGCGAATCGACAGTGATGCCGCGCGACTTCAAATGGACGATCGACCTCGTGGTCGATGACTACCTCGCGCTCATGAAGCAGCTCGGCATCGAGCGCTTTCATCTCATCGCGGCCAAGCTCGGCGGCACCATCGCGCGCCACTTTGCGGCGCGCTGTCCCGACCAGGTGCTGACGTTGACGGTAGTCGGGACCCCGCCGCCGAACTGGGACCGCATGGGCGCGAAGGCAGCGCACTCGACCGACGAGCTCGAGAAGCTGGGCGTCGAAGCGTGGGCGGCCAAAAACATGAGCAAACGCCTCGGCAGCAAATTTCCCAAAGAAGGCGTCGAGTATTGGACCAAGCTGATGGGCCGCTCGGCGGCGTCGACCATGGTCGGCTTCGGCGAAACGATCCCGTACACCGATATCACCGCCGATCTGCCGCGCATCAAGTGTCCCACGCTCGTCATGACAACGGAGGCGAGTGCGCTGGGCTCCGTCGAGTCGACCCGTGAGTGGCAAAAGCTGATTCCGAATTCGGAGCTGCGCGTGATACCCGGCGATTCCTATCATCTTGCCGCGACGGACGCGGACTGTTGCGCCGAAGAGGCCCGCGAATTCATACTGAAACATAGAAAAAAATGAAAATTTCATGCACGCAGGCGTTGGCTGCGCTGTTGTTCGCCGTGCTCGGACTGCAGGCGGCCGCGCAAGACTATCCGCATAAACCCATCCGCATCATCGTGCCTTATCCGCCGGGTGGCCCGAGCGACATGCAGGCGCGCCTCGTCGGCATCGAGCTGACGAAAGCGTGGGGCCAGACTTCGGTCATCGACAATCGCGGCGGCGGCAGCGGCATCATAGGCACTGAAATGGCGGCACATGCCGACGCCGACGGTCACACGCTGATCCTGATGTCCGCCACCAATGCGGTGCAGCCGGCGCTTTATCCGCAGCTGCCGTTCGATCTCGTGCGCGATTTCGCGCACATCACGCTGATCACGTCCGGGCCAGGCATCATGGTCGTCAATCCTTCGTTGCCGATTCGCTCGGTGCCGGACTTTATCGCTTACGCCAAGGCGCGGCCGGGCAAAGTATTTTTCGGCTCGGCCGGCAATGGCGCGCCCAGCCACCTCGCGGTCGAGTTGCTGAAAGTCATGGCGCAGATCGATGTCGTGCATGTGCCTTATAAAGGCATGGCGCCTGCGCTGACCGATGTGATAGGCGGCCAGCTGCAGTTCAGCATCCCGACGATCGCCGGCGGCCTGCCGCTCACGCGCGCCGGCAAACTCCGTGCGCTTGCAGTAACCGGTGCACATCGCTCGCCGGCGGAGCCCGGCCTGCCGACGATAGCGGAGGCGGGTGTGACCGGCTATCAGGCGTCCAATTGGTACGGCTTCGCCGCGCCCGCGAAAACGCCGCGCGCGCTCGTCGACAAGCTCAATCGCGAATTTGCGCGCATTATGGCTGCTGCTGAGGTACGCGAGAAACTCATCAATGTCGGGATGGAGCCCGGCACGATGACACCCGAGCAGTACACCGCGTTCGTCAAAGCCGAAGTCGTGAAATGGGGAAAGGTCGTTAAAGCCGCGGGCATTAAGGCCGACTAGAAGCCGTCGCAAAATGCGGGCCGAGTAGAAGCCGTCGCAAAATGCGGGCCGAGTAAGCCGTCGGTAGTTGCAAGCCGACTAGCAGGTCCGCGCGGCGGCGGCCACCAATTTGCAGTTTACTCCCGCGTTTGCTACAACGTTTGCTTCCTGTCTGCCCGTTTGCATCTCCTCTGCTCATGACGCTTTACCTCACGCTGGCGCTGGCGTTTTTCAACATGACCGGCGTGCGCGCGTCACGCGTGCTGGCCGTGCTCTATGCGATCAAGCTGGGCGCGCAGCCATTCACCATAGGCGCGCTCGCCGCGACGTTCGCGCTGTTCCCGCTGCTGCTCTCGTGGCCGGCCGGACGCATCGTCGATCGTTACGGCCCGCGCACGCCGCTGCTGCTCGGCGCGCTCGGCAGCGCCGTGGGCTTGCTGCTGCCTTGCTTCTGGCCTTCACTGGCGGCGGTGTTCATCGCGGCCGCGACGAGCGGAATCGCGACGACGTTTTTCAGCATCGCGCTGCAAAACATGGTCGGCGTGCTGTCGACTGTCGAAAACCGCGCGCGCAACTACAGCAATTACGCGATGGCGATTTCGATGGCGGCTTCCGCCGGGCCGATGCTCGCGGGATTTTCGTTCGACAGCGTCGGGCCCGCGGTGGCGTTTCTGTTCGGCGCGCTCTGCTTCACGGTGCCGGCGGCGATGCTCGCATTGTGGGGCGCGATGCTGCCGCGCGCCAAGCCAAGCAAGGCGCCGCCCATGAACGTGCGCGCCACACTCACCAACCCGGGCGTGCTGCCCGTGCTCATCGCGAGCAGTCTGGCGCAGACCGGGCTCGATATCTTTCAGTTCTATATCCCGGTCTACGGGCATGGCAACGGACTGTCGAGCGCGGCAATCGGCGTGGTGATCGCGATGTGCGCCATCGGCGGTTTTGCGGCACGGGTGATACTGCCGTCGTGGATTGCGCGGCACAATGAAGAAAAAGTCCTGTCCCAGGCACTGGTGCTGAGCGGCCTGAGTTTCGTGTTGGTGCCGTTTTTTACGGGCGCGCTGGCGCTGTCGATGATCGCACTCGTCTTCGGTTTCGGCCTCAATGTCACGCAGCCGATTTCGCTGATGATCATGTACGCGCGCTCGCCCGAAGGGCGTTCGGGCGAAGCGCTCGGCGTGCGCTTTGCGGCGGACAACGCGACCAAGCTGGTCGGCCCCGTGATCTTCGGCGCGATTGCCGCTGCGCTCGGCGTGGCGCCGCTCTTCTGGATCAACGCGGTGATGATTGCGGGCGGCGGCCTGCTGATTCATCCAAGGCGCGGGCAGAAAAAATGAGATGCAGCTGTTTACGTATTGCGGCATTCCTGCTTGCTTCGGCAGCCCTGCACGCGGCGGCGCAAAGCTATCCAACCAAGCCGATACGCGTGGTGCTGCCCGTCGCGCCCGGCGGCGGCTCCGATATCATAGTGCGCGTGGCGACGCAGAAAGTCGCGGCAGCGATCGGCCAGCAGTTCGTGGTGGATTTTCGGGGCGGCGCGAACGGCAACATCGCTTACGAGCTGGTAGCACGCGCCGCACCTGACGGCTATACGCTGCTGTGGGTGAATGCCGGCTTCGCCACGAATGCGAGCATGTACCGCAAGCTCGCGTACGATCCGGTGCGCGATTTCACACCTATCACCCAGCTTACGAGCCAGAGTTACGTGCTCGTCGTCCATCCGTCGGTGCCGGCAAAGAGCGTGGCGGAATTCGTCGCGCTGTCGAAAGCGCGCAAGGGCGGCTTTGTCTATGCATCGACGGGCGCCGGCTCGCTGCCGCACCTTGGCATGGAGTTGTTCAAGCTGAAGTCCGGCATAGCCGGCACGCATATTCCGTACAAAGGTGCCGGCCCCGCGCTGATCGACCTCATCGGCGGCCAGGTCGACGTGATGATGCCGACGATGATCGCCGGCACGCCATTTGCGAAAAACGGCAAGCTGCGCGCGCTGGCGCTGACAGGTGCGAAACGCTCATTGCTGCTGCCCGCGGTGCCGACGATCGCCGAGCAGGGCTATCCGGGATTCGAAGTCAGCGGCTGGTACGGCATGCTCGCGCCTTCCGGCACGCCGAGGGAAGCGATTACGCTGCTTCATCTGGAAATCGCAAAGGCGCTGAAGCTGGCCGAAGTCGCGGAACGCCTCGCAGGCGACGGCGCGGTGGCGGTCGGCAACACGCCGGAAGAATTTGGCGCATACATTAAATCCGAAATGGCGAAATGGGCGCCGGTCATCAAGGCATCCGGCGCTACCGCGGACTGATTACACTTAAGTGCGCAGCACTTTTCTCACCTTCCCCTTCACGGGGAAGGCGGGATGCGGATGGGTAAAATAGTAATCGAATGTCACGCGCTGGCCGAGGGTCTGACAGACGTGCAACTGAAGGCGCTCGCGGATTGGCGCCCGTCGACGCTGTTCGACGCGACTGAGCGGGCGGTGCTCGCGTATACCGATGCGATTACCGACCATATCAAGGTAAGCGAGGATATCTCGCCGCCGTGCGACCGTTGTTCGACGGCCGCCAGCTGGTCGAGCTCACGGGCACCATAGCCGCGTATAGTTTCGTCTCGCGCTTTATGGCGGCGCTCGAAATCGAGCCCGGGGATTGAATCAAAAGGGTGAAGGATGAAAAGTAACGCCGCACTGAAATTCACGTCGTGCATGGCGGAGAACGCCGAGTCGACGTGCAGCGCCATCGTCGGCTATCTCGGGCACAGGCTGGGCCTGCAGACGGAGTTTGTCGACGGCATCCCCTGGGAAGAGCGCGAGGCGCTCCTCGATGCGGGCCGCATCCAGGTATGCTGGATCTGCGGACTGCCGTACGCCTGGAAGGCGGACGCCACCGACGCCGCGATTGAGATCTGTGCGGTGCCGGTGATGCTAGGTACGCGCTATGCGGATTGTCCGGTGTATTTCTCCGACGTGGTCGTGCATCGCGCGAGCACTTACTCGTCGTTCGCGGACCTGCGCGGCGCGGCCTGGGCGTACAACGAGCCGCGCTCGCACTCCGGGCACAACGTCGTACGACATCATCTGGTGACGCTCGGCCATCGCTCGGGATACTTCGGCCGTGTCGTCGAGTCGGGCGCGCATCAAAGGTCATTGCGCATGATCGTCGCTGGCGAGATCGACGCGTCCGCGATCGATAGTACCGTGCTGGAGGCGGAACTCGCGCGGCATCCGCATCTCGCCAGCGACATCAAAGTCATAGCTACCCTGGGCCCGAGCCCGATGCCGCCGTGGGTCGTGCAGAAGAGCCTGCCGCAGAATCTGCGCAGTGATTTGAAAGCGGCACTGCTCGAAATGCATACGGATCGCGCGGGGGCCGCGATTCTCGCGAGCTGGCGCATCGCGCGCTTTGTAACGGCGGCCGACGCGGATTACGATCCGTTGCGCAATATGGCGCGTGCGGCGGCGGACGTGCAGCTGGGGTTGCATGCACAGTGATGCGCAGCCGATGATCGCGTTGCTCGAGCAGGCTGGCGCGAGATAGCGACGGAGCTAAGGATGACAGCGCGCGCCTCCCTTGCACTTGTGACCCTGACTTTGGCGGCATGCAGTACGCCGCCGGCGCCACTGCTGCCGCACGCGGATTTGCCGGTCATCGTGCGGCCATCGCCCAATTTCGACGAGCGCCGGCCCAACTACGTGGTCCTGCACTATACGAGCAACGATAGCGCTGAACCGGCACTGCGCACGCTGACTGATCCCGCGAGCAAGGTCAGCGCGCACTATCTGATTGCGCGCGATGGCAAAACCCTCGCGCTTGTCGACGAGCGTGCACGCGCATGGCACGCCGGCGTTTCGTACTGGGGCGGTGATCGAGATGTGAATTCCGCATCTATCGGCATTGAGCTCGATAACAGCGGCAAGGAGGAATTTGCCGCGCCGTTGCTCGATTCTCTCTATGCGCTGCTGGCGGACCTTAAGGCGCGCTATGCGATTCCGGCGGCGAATTTCATCGGTCACAGCGACGTGGCGCCCCGGCGCAAGCCGGATCCCGGCGCGTTGTTTCCATGGCGGGAGCTTGCGGCGCGCGGTTTCGGCTTGTGGTGCGATCCGCCCTATCGCGTGCCGCCCGCGGCGGAGGGCGTGACATTGCTGACGGCGTTTGGCTACGACACGTCGAACGAAGCCGCGGCGATCGGCGCTTTCAAACTGCATTTCGCGCCAGACGGCGATGTGCGCGAGCTCACAGACGGTGATCGCGCGCTGCTTGCCTGCCTCATCGACAAGAAGCGCACGGCGGAATGAGCGTAGAGCACGGCCGCGTGCGTATCGACAAGTGGCTGTGGGCCGCGCGCTTTTTCAAGACGCGCGCGCTGGCGCAGGCGGCGGTCATCGCGGGCAAGGTGAGACTTTCTGACGAGCGCATCAAGCCGTCGAAAGACGTGAAGACCGGCGACGTACTCGTGGTCCGCGTCGGCGAATTCGAATGGAACGTCACGGTCGCGGCACTCGCCGAACGCCGCGGTCCGGCCGACGAGGCGCGCAAGCTCTACGTGGAGAGCCCCGACAGCATTGCACGGCGTGTCGCGCAAATTGCCGACCGCAAAGCTGCGGGTGGTTCGTTCGGCGAGCGCAAAGGCCGTCCGACGAAGCGAGAGCGGCGGCAGATCATTAAATTTCGCGAGGGTACTTAGTTACAACGCGCAGCGCACTTCTTACCTTCCCCTTGCCGCGAAGCAAATCCCCTTGGGGGACAAGGGAAAGGGTGGGATGGGGTGACTCATTCCCTATGCTCTGAACCCCCATCCCCCTCCTAACCTCCCCCTTGCAGGAGGAGGAACTTCTTCTTTACTTCGCTCGCTCCGCCAGCAGCGTCGACCAATCCTTCGGCAATTGGATTTTCTTCGCGGTGGGAAAGCCCAGAAATCCGTTGTGGCCGAACACGTAAGCATTGTTGCGCAGCGGATCGCCGCCGACCGCGATCATGAAATCTTCCGGCTTCCACACAATGGGGATGCGCCGATGAGGATCGTCGGACTCGTAGAAGGCTTTTGGCATGCGATCGTGCGTGACCTCGTCTTTCAGGTCCCACACGCCGCGGATGTTCCAGTCGCGCAACTGCCGCTCGAACTCGAACGCGGTGATGCGCGCGTGGTCGTAAAGATATCTCTGCACGTCGGATTTCTTCCAGCCTGCTTTCGCAATGGTTTCCGCGATGATGGGCGTGATGACCGCGAGCGGGCGCAGGCTTCCCGGTCCGTGGCTCGTCGTGAAGGTGATCTGCCAGTTGTTGAACTTGACCAGCGAGTCGGCAAGGTACGGCAGCATTTCCTCGGGCGTGCTGCCGGTGACTGACGATAGCGAACCGCCGCCGGTATAACGCGAGACGGTCACCGTGTTGTCACCTGCCTTGAAGCCCATGTCGGCGGAGATAGTCGACCAGCCGATGGACTTCAGCACGTCCTCGTTCTCAGCAAGAACCACGCGCCACGTATTGCCAAAGGTCGCCTTGTCGGTCTTGTGCAGCAGGAAGCCGGCAACGTTGCGTAAGTAGAGGCGCCAGAAACGGCCGACGCTGGTGTTGGGCACGAAGCCGTCGCGCATGGCGCCCTGCAAATAATTGAAATCGAGCTCCTTGATGATGGGGCCGTTCAGGATGATGAGCGTGTCGCCGCCCGGCGTGTTGCCGCTGTGCTCGACGCCGTACTTGGGATCGCACATTGCTTCGATAAGCGCCACCAGCACGGGCATATATTCGGGGCGGCAGCCGGCCATCACGCCGTTGACGGCGACACTCCATACCGTCGCGGCGCGCTTGTCGGGCAGCAGCACGCCCAGCACTTCGTCGGGCTCACGGTCGGTGAATTTGAGAAACTCTTCTATCGCAGCTTTGGTCGGCGGCACGATAGGCAAACCATCCGCATACTCGTGCTCTTGGAAATAGCGGTTGACTGCGCTGAAGCCGCCTTTGACGACGATATCGCGCGCGCCGGGCTCGCTGTGATCGCCGGGCGCCTTCGTTACCACCGTAAGATTTTGTACGATCGCCTGCATCGTCACGCCCAGGATGTCGCGGCGCAGGTCTTCCTTGCTCTTGGTGCCGATATGGCCGGGCACGAGCGCGAGCGGAATATTGCGCATGCCCAGCCCGATCGAAGTCGCCGCAGCCTGCTTGAAAAAGCCTTCACAGGTCAGCGAAGAGGTCGGATAGCCCGCCGCTTCGCATGCCGCACTTGCCCGCAACACGGCGGGCGTGCAGCTGCCTCAACACGCCATGCCGGAAATGACGGCGTCGACCCCCAGCTCCTTGAAGCGTTTGGGCAACGCATCCAACGTGTCCTTTTCGTCGCCGCCATGCGTGCTGCCCAAATCGCGCCAGCTCACGAATTTTATGCCGGGGAATTGTTTCTTGAGACCCTCTTCGAGCAGCTCGAACACTTCATCGCCTTTGAAAAGATAGTCCCACAACTGCGCGACCGTCTTGCCCTCGAGCGAGTCAAGCCGCGGCGCCAGCGCGCGTGTTTTCTGCTGGCGCGCGCCGCGCGGCCAGCAGGCTTCGAAATAGCCGTCGTTACTTTGTTGCGTCATTGTTAAGCCCCCAGTCATTCATTCAAAGCTGGCCACAGAGGACACAGAGTTCACAGAGGAAAAACAAACCGGAGTACCCGACCTAATCCACGATTTTAATTTTTGATTTTCTCTGTGCTCTCTGTGCTCTCTGTGCTCTCTGTGCTCTCTGTGCTCTCTGTGCTCTCTGTGCTCTCTGTGCTCTCTGTGCTCTCTGTGCTCTCTGTGCTCTCT
>JANYDM010000185.1 GCA_025363575.1 Betaproteobacteria bacterium
GCCACACCAGCTCGCCGGTCTTCGGCCGGATCGCAACGACGCTGGCGGAATAAAGACTGTCCTTGCCGCGATACCGTGTATTCCACGGGCCGGCGTTGCCGGTGCCCCAATACGTGAGATCGAGTTCCGGGTCGTACGAGCCCGTGATCCAGGTGGTGGCACCGCCGTTTTTGTAGACCTGGCTTTCCTGCGGCCACGTCTCGAAGCCCGGCTCGCCCGGCCCCGGTATGGTGTAGCGGCGCCACAACTGCTTGCCGGATTCCGGGTCCCAGCCGTCGAGAAAGCCGCGCACGCCGAATTCCGCGCCCGACATGCCGGTGATCAGCACACCGTTGGCGATCAGCGGCGCAACGATCGACGAGTAACCTTCTTTCCACTCCGCAAATTTAGTCTTCCACAATTGCTTGCCGGTTTTCATGTCGAGCGCGACGACATGCGCGTCGAGCGTGACGCGATAGAGCTTGCCGTTGTAGATCGCCGAGCCTTTGTTGGATATCCCGCAGCACACCACGCGCGGCGTCTCCGGATCGTAGTCGACCGGCGTGCGCCAGATCTGCCTGCCGGTCGCAACGTCGATCGCGAACGTCCACTTGACGTTGGTCACGTACATCACGCCGTCGTACACCATGGGCTGTGCCTGCTCGCCGAGATCGTTGGCGAGGCTCGTGCTCCACACCGGCACCAGGCGCTTGATGTTCGATGTATTGATCTGCTTGAGCGGGCTGTAGCGCTTCAAATCGTAGCCCATGCCGTAAGTGGTGACGTTTTCGGTGTTCCTGCCGTCGGTCAGCAGCTCCTGCGCAGTTTGCGCATGTGCAACCGTGCAGCAGCACAATAGCAGCGGCAATAGTGTTCTCATTTGTGTATTCCCCCTTGAATGGAATCGCTCACCTGCAGCGACGTTCTTATTCTCGAACATATTCTGCGCTCATTTACCGTCTCCGCCAAACGCGCCCTCGTCCTACGCGCGCGCGTACGCAACCGTACAGATGGTCGCGCCCCGCCGCCTTAGGATGATTTCGCAACGCGGTGTGCGTCGCGCCGGCTTTCGGCGCAAGGCGGTCGACACCGTTATTTTGTTCTGCGCCAGGCGTGGCGCGCATAACAGGAGGTATTGACTATGAATAAAGACCAAGTGAAGGGCACGGCGAAAGACATCGCCGGTAAAGTGCAGGAGAAAGTGGGCAAAGTGACGGGCAGCACGAGCCAGCAAGTCAAGGGTCTGGCGAAGCAGGTCACCGGCAAGATGCAGAAGGGCGCCGGAGACGTCGAAGAAACAGTCAAGAAATCCAATACACACTAACGTGCAGGCGCGCGCCGCCGGCGGCGGCGCGCATCTGCGCTCTTGCCGACGGTATCCGGCGAACTCGCGCCGCGCGGCATTGGACTAACGGACGTCGAGAGCGCTAATTCACGTCCGCTCACTCGCTGCGGATGCCGGCCTCCCTGACCAGTTTTCCCATGCGCGCAACTTCCGCTTTCACCGCCGCGCCCAGCTCTTCCGGCGTGCACCCCGCCGCTTCCATGCCGGCGTTAAAAAATTTCTCTTTAACGTCAGCGCGATTGAGATAGCGTACGATTTCCGCGTTTAGCCTGCCGACGATGGCGCGCGGCGTCCGCGCGGGCGCAAACAAGCCGTAGATCGAAGTAGCCTCGTAACCCGGGAGCGTTGCAGACACGCTCGGCAAACCGGCAAATAGCGGGGTCGGCGCAGCGCTGGTCACCGCCAGCGCTTTCACGCGGCCGGCCTTGAGGTAGGGGGTCACAGCACCCGCCGACGGGAACATCAGCTGCAATTCGCCCGCGAGCAGCGCAGTGAGCGCGGGGCTCGCGCCTTTGTAGTTGATGCGCACGATGTCGATGTGCGCCATGCTTTTGAACAGCTCCCCCGCCAGATGGTTGGACGAGCCGGCGCCTGCGGAGCCGTAGTTGAGCTCGCGCGGTTTCGCTCGCGCCAGTGCTATGAGCTCGGCGACCGAACTTACCGGCAGCGTAGGCATCACCACCAGCACGTTTACCGTTCTGGCCACCGCGCTGATAGGCGCGAAGTCGCGTTCCGCATCATACGGTGTGCGCTGTATCAGCGGCCCTATCCATAGCGCGCCGTTGTAGAACAGCAGCGTGTAACCATCGGGCGGCGCTTTGGCCACGATATCCTCCGGTATCACCCCGCTCGGACGGTTCTCGACCACGATCTGCTGGCGCAAAGCGGCTGTCAGCCCCTGCGCGAGCATGCGCGCCGGAACATCGTTGCCGCCGCCCACTTCCGACGTGACGATGCGCACGGGTTTGCGCGGATAGTCGTCCCCCCGTGCTGCGCCGGACATGGCCGCTGCCAACAACAGCGTCGACACGCAGAGAAGCAACGCAAACTCGTGCAATATTTTCTTACTCGGGAAATCCATGGCGAAAGTTTACTATGCGCCGGCGCAACTTGACGGCGCCCGCGCCCGCGCGGAAACTTGCGCGATAATTCAATCCGGCGCGGCGTGACTCGCAGACCCGCCACCACTCGAGAGTAAACACCGTTGTTCTTCCTGCACCTGTTGTGGTCGTGCATTGCCTTTCTCGCGCCCGCTGCGCATGCCCAGGCCTATCCCGCAAAGCCGCTGCGCATGATCGTCGGCTTCGCGCCGGGCGGTGGCACGGATGTGACCGCGCGCGTGGTGGCGCAGCCGCTGGCGGAGCGGCTGGGCCAGCGTGTGGTCGTCGACAACCGGCCCGGCGCCGATGGCGTACTGGGCACCGACCTCGCTGCCAAATCGCCGCCCGACGGCTACACGATACTCATGGTGAATTCGGGCCATACCGTCAATCCCGGCGTGTTCAAAAAACTGCCTTACGACACGCTGCGCGATTTCGCTCCTGTTTCACTGGTCGCCATGATCGCGAACCTGCTCGTGGTGCACCCTTCGCTGCCGGCGAAATCGCTGGCGGAATTCGTGCGCCTCGCCAGGGCCCGCCCGGGCATGATCAATTACGCGTCGGGCGGTTATGGTTCAAGCGGACACCTGGCGGTCGAGCTCTTCAGGAAATACGCGCGGATCGAAATGACGCACGTGCCGTATAAAAGCGGCGGCCTCGTCGCGACCGCCCTGCTGGCGGGTGAAGTCGCCGTATCGTTCAACACAATACCGTCGCTGATTACCTACGTAAGAGCCGGCCGCCTGCGCACGCTCGGCGTTTCGACCCCGCAGCGCTCGCTGAGCCTGCCGGATGTCCCGACTATCGCCGAGCAGGGATATCCGGGCTTTTCAGCCAGCGGACTAGCGGGACTGCTGGCGCCCGCCGCTACGCCGCACGAAGCCATCGACCGACTGCACTCTGAAATCGCCTTCCTCGTCAAGCAACCTGCACTAATCGAGCGCTTCGTCACTCTCGGCCTCGAGCCCGCCGGCAACACACCGGCGGAGTTCGACAGGTTTATCCGCGGCGACATCGACAAATGGACGCAGCTCACACGCGAGCTGAAAATCAATCAGCAGTAAGGAGCATGCATGGAAAAACTCGCAGTAGTCAGCCCTCTCGGGCTCGAGATCGTGAAATCGAGCGCTAGCGCACCGCGCCTGGATACGCTCGCCGGCAAGACGATCGGAGAAGTCTGGAACGGCGTGTTCAAAGGCAACGCGACCTTCCCGCTCCTGCGCCGGGCGTTGCAGGAAAAATACCCGGACCTGAAAATCATCCCCTACACTGAATTTCCGCATGCGCCGCACAGCGACAATCCCGCGCGCCAGAAGGAACTAATCGACGAAGTCATCGCCGTCGCAAAACGCGAGCACTGCGACGCGCTGATCACCGGCAACGGCGCCTGAGGCAACTGCGCTCCGGCCGCGGCGCGGCCGGCTACTGCGGCAGAGAAGGCGGGCCTGCCGGCGGTCGTCATAACGACGTCCGGCTTTTCGGTGCTCGCGCGCTTCACGGGCAAAGCAGGCGGCATCGATGACCTGCACATCGCCGAATATCCGGGCCCGCTTGGCATTCATGAAGCGCCGGAGATCGAAAAGAACATTACCGGCGTGCTCGCCGATCGCATCGTTGCGGGACTCACATCGAAAGCAGACGGCGCCGCAGCAAAAGGCGCGATATCGCGCGGTCCCCGCGCGATCGTCTTTAGCGGCACGGCGGAAGAGGTCAACCGCTATTTCCTGGCGCAGCAATGGAGCGACGGCCTGCCGGTCGTGGCGCCTACGGTCGAACGTGTCGAGCGCTTTCTCCGCTACACTGATAATTCGCCCGACGCGGAAATCGCGATACTCCCGTCTGCCAATCTGCGCGCCACGCCATGGAACATCGCAGTCAACGGTGTGATGGCGGGTTTGAGCCCGCAGCACATGCCGCTATTGATTGCTGCGGTCGAAGCGCTGGCGGACCCCGAATGTCGGCTGGCAAGCATCGGCAGTTCATCCGGGATCTTCCCGTACGTGCTCGTCAACGGGCCGCTCGCTTCTGAACTCGGTTTTGAGCATGGCGCACAACTCGTTTCGTGCGGAGCGAATCCCGCGTTTGGCCGCGCCATCGGGCTCATCGTCAAAAATATCGCGGGCTTTCGTCCCGGCGCGAGTTACATGGGCACGTTCGGCTACCCGCTGGGTTTCGCGCTCGCCGAAAACGAAGCGGAGTCGCCGTGGGAGCCGTTCCACGCCGGCCGCGGCTTCGACCGCACAGCGAGCACGGTGACCATAGGCGTGACCAACAACTGGGGACCGGCGCCCGCCGCCTACAGCGCAGAAGGACAAAACGGCGCGCAAAGCGCGCTCGAACTGATCGCGAAGGAAATCAAGAGCTCGACGCGGCTCTTCAATTTTCCAGCGCGCGGCGCCGATGCCGAGCGCGTGATGATCACCATTCTGATGTCGCCATCGATCGCGAAATCGCTCGCTGCAGCCGGCTATTCGAAGCAAGACATCAAGCAGCACCTGTTCGAACACACGCGCATGTCGCTGCGCGAATTCGACTGGGTGCTCAAGTACACGACGATCTCCGGCCAATCCGCGCGGGAGCGTGCCGCAGAGGGCGTGTTCCCGCCCGAATTCGGCGGCGACCCCGGCGACAGAGTGAGGATGCTGTCGAGTCCGGATATCCTGCATATCATCGTGTGCGGCGATCCGCATCGCAATCGCGTGATGGTGCTCGAAGGCGGTCACACATATCCGGTCACGAAGAAGATTGCGTTGCCGGCGGACTGGCAGACGTTGCTGCCGCGATCCGCGTCCTAGCAGCAGCCGCGCGCACCGGCGGCCCAGAAATTCCGCCGGTGATGCCCGCGTTGGTGTGCTGACGCACAGAAAACGGCAAACCCTGCGGCAATACTTCCGCGCGGTTAAACTGACGCCGGACGCTTGGTTCGCCAATGACAAAATTCGAACAACTTCAGAAATCCGGCATCCGCCGCGCGGGCACGCCGGCGCGCGGCCTCACATACCGGAATGCGGATAACAGCAAAGCCAATGCCGCCGACCGCGCACGCATCGATGAACTGCGCATTCCCCCCGCGTGGACTGACGTATGCATTAATGCAGCGGCGGGCGGCGTCGTGCAGGCAATCGGACGCGATGCCGCGGGCCGCCTGCAGTACATCTACCATGCGAACCACGTCAAGCGGCGCGAGGCCCGGAAGTTCAGGCGCATAATCAAATTTGCCGAGACGCTGCCGAAAATGCGCACGGCCGTTGCCGCCCACATCAGGCTGCCCGGGCTCGGCCGCGAGCCGGTGATGGCCGCGATGCTGAGAATACTGTCGACGTGTTTCCTGCGCCCGGGCAGCCAGGTCTACGCGAGCGAGAATGGCAGTTTCGGGCTGGCGACGCTGCGCCCGCGGCACGTCAAGGTCAGAGGCGACACGGTAGAACTCGACTTTACCGGCAAATCGGGGGTCCATCAGCAATACGAGTTAAAGGACCGCCATGTCGCGCGCATCGTCAGGAACCTGCTGCTGCAACCGTCGCGCGAAGTCTTCAAGTACCGCAATGGCGACAACGAATTCGTCAACGTCACGCGCCATCACATCAACGACTACATACGTGAAGTCATGGGCGCCCGGTTCAGCGCCAAGGATTTCCGCACATGGGCCGGCACGCTGGTCTGCGCCTCAGCGCTGGCGCGCACCGGCACCGAAGCCCGCGAGAAAAAAACCGCGCGCAAGCGCAAGGTGGTCTCGGCAATCAGGGAGACTGCCGGCGTGCTCGGCAATACACCCGCGGTCTGCCGCAGCGCTTACATCTGTCCCGAAATCATCGAGGGCTTCGAGCAAGGCAGGATAATCGACAGCTACTTCGCTTCGCCCGGCCATTTGCTCGCTTATCGCGGGCAGAAACTGCACGCCGCCGAAAAATCGCTGCTCGCATTCATGAAACGCGGCGCGAACGGCGCCAGGGCCTAACGAATCTCCGGGAATACCCGTTCTTCGTCGAACACGCCGCTCTTGGTGCGCAATACGACGATGCCACCCATCTGGCCAAGCGATTTTCGCAGGATCCCGGCGCGGCTGCCTTCTTCTTTGGTCTTAAAGGTCCGCAGCACCTTCATCGTGTCGTCATGCTTGAGTACCCATTGCGCCTTGCTCTCATCGAAACGCAGGGTGAATTTCCTCTTCAAGTGCAGCTCCTCTTCCGTGGATTAACTTGTCGTGGGAACCGTGCGCCATGGCGACAACAGCACGATCCGGGCCACTAGCGTAGCACCAGCGCGCGGCCAGAGGCAAATCTATCGGGGCCGGCCGCGGGGCTAGAGGGCGTTCACCTTCGCGCACGCATGGTCCCGCTGCTGCGCGATGACTTCGAGCGAAAAACGGGCTTCATCAAGCCGCGCGGGCTCGAACGCCCAGCGGCGCTCACGGCCGATCTTGACATCGCGCACCAGGCCGGCCTCCGCGAGCACCTGCAGATGCTTGGTGACCGCCTGTCGGGTAATGGGCGTGCCGGCCGTCAGCTGCGCGATCGATAACGTGCCGCCGGCGCATAGCACGACGATCAGGCGCAGACGCGTCTCGTCGCCCAGCGCCGAGAATACCGGAGCGTAGGCGCGCGGCGACAGATTTCTCAACGCCGCCGGCGGCGTTGGCGACGGGCTAGGGCGTGGCAACACGGCGCGCGGTGTTTTCCGGTTGTCGTCCCGACCAACCCCATTCCGACGTCATGCCAGCGACCTCGCCCACCACCGTCATGATGTTGTGCGCGTAGTGCGGAAGAATGTTCCAATGCTTTAGCGGTTTTGACACGGGCACAATCGAGGCGACAAGCCGGCAATTACGATAACGACATGACGGATCGGACGATGTAAGCGTGACGACGAAATTGTTGTAAGAGAAAGCGCTTGCCCGCTGACCTAGTGTTATGAGTCTTTAATTCATTGAACATTTATTGCCTTGCGTTGTCTTATGTAGAGTAGACAACGGGAGGGGCATATGAAACGCGGCCGGCAACTTGCAAAACTGGTAATGAGCGTGACTGAGACCAACCAACTGAC
>JANYDM010000198.1 GCA_025363575.1 Betaproteobacteria bacterium
GGTCAGCGCTATCGAGGCGCTCCGGCATTTCAACGAAAAAGCTTATGCACAGCGCGATCTATCACGGGTGGCTTAGGCACCGGCGTTTTGCGCCGCGCGCCCATGCCTTTCGCTACCGGCTTTTTTTCCTGTACCTGGATCTTGCGGAACTCGATACGGTGTTTCACGGGCGCTGGTTGTGGTCGACGCGCAAATGCGCGCCCGCGCGTTTCGACCGCGCCGATCACTTGGGCGACCCCGTGGTGCCGCTCGACGTCGCGGTGCGCGACCTGGTTGAGCAGCGCAGCGGACGGCGGCCCGCGGGACCGATCAGGCTCCTTACGCATCTGCGCTACTTCGGTCACTGTTTTAACCCGGTGAGTTTCTATTACTGCTACGACGCGCAGGACACACGGGTCGAAACCATCGTCGCGGAAGTCAACAACACGCCGTGGGGCGAGCAGCATTGCTACGTGTTGCGCGAACCGTCCGGGCCGCCGACTGCGGGCTACCAGCGTTATCGCAGCGACAAGGTTTTTCACGTCTCACCTTTCATGCCGATGGAACTCGAATACGATTGGGGCTTCAGCACGCCGGGCGACCACTTGAACGTGCACATGCGATTGCACGGCACGGGCGCCGACAATGCCAAAGTTTTCGACGCGACGATGCAGCTCGCGCGCGCCCCAGCAACCGGCATGCGACTCGCCGGCATCCTGGCCCGCTTTCCGTTCATGACCCTGCAGGTGGTCGCCGCGATTCACTGGCAGGCGTTCCGGCTGTGGCTGAAAGGCGTGCCGGTCCATACGCATCCCGCGCAGCCTGCCGCAGCCTGCGACAAAACCGCTTCATCCCAATCACACGGAGGCGCCGTCACGGCGAAACAAACATGAAAACATCCACCCTCGAAGCGCGCCTGCCAATTCAATTCACGCCCAAGCCGCATTTTCTCGACGGCATCGCTGAACGCGCGCTGCGCAGCCGGCTCGCCGGTCTCGCGCACGGCCAATTGACTCTGATCGACGCGGGCAACGCGGAGCGCTACGGCCGGCCCGGCGGCGGCAGCGACTTGCATGCGACCGTGCGCGTGCACGACCCGCGCTTTTACAGCGAGATCGCTTTCGGCGGCTCGATCGGCGCTGGCGAAGCCTATATGCAGGGTTACTGGAGCACGGACGACCTGACCGCGCTTATGCGCATCCTGCTGCAGAATCGCGCGGTGCTGGAAGGGCTGGAAACGGGGCTCGCGCGCTTCACCGCGCCGCTGCAGAAAGCGCTGCACTGGATGGCGCGCAATACGCACGGCGGCAGTCGCCGCAACATCGCCGCCCACTACGACCTGGGTAACGACTTCTTCGCGCTGTTTCTCGATCCGACCATGATGTATTCGAGCGGCGTGTTCGAGCGCGCCGACAACACGCTGGAAGAGGCATCACTCGCCAAGCTCGACCGCATCTGTCGCAAGCTCGAGTTGAAGCCCGGCGATCACGTGCTTGAAATCGGCACGGGCTGGGGCGGCTTCGCGCTGCATGCGGCGCGCAAATACGGATGCCGCGTGACCACCACCACGATTTCGCGCCGGCAATACGAGCTCGCGGAGCAACGCATACGTGCCGCCGGACTCGCGGACCGCATCACGCTTCTGCTGGAGGACTATCGCGACCTTGGCGGGCAGTACGACAAGCTCGTGTCCATCGAAATGATAGAAGCCGTCGGTCACGACTACTATGACACCTACTTCAGAAAATGCAGCGGGCTGCTGAAGCCCGAAGGCATGATGCTGCTGCAGGGCATCACCATCGCCGACCGGCAATACGAGCAGGCGCGGCGCTCGGTGGATTTCATTCAACGCCATATTTTTCCCGGCAGCTGCATCCCGTCGGTGTCTGCGCTGACGGCGAGCATCTCGCGCGCGTCGGACCTCCGTCTCTTCCATCTCGACGACATCGGCCCGCATTACGCGACGACCCTGCGCCGGTGGCGCGACAATTTTTTCGCGAACATCGACGCGGTGAAAGCGCTCGGCTATCCCGATTCTTTTATCCGCATGTGGGATTTCTATCTCTGCTACTGCGAAGGCGGTTTCGCCGAGCGCGCCATCGGCGATGTGCAGATGCTGCTGGTCAAACCGGGCTGCCGGCGCGCGGCGCTGTAGCCGCGCGGACAAGCAGCGATCCTATTGGCGCAAACCCAACCGGTCCGCCAGCTTTTCGTAAAACCGGTACTGGTCGCGCACGAACTTGTCGGTCTCGGCGGGACTGCGCACCGCGGGGATGCCGCCGATGTTGTCGACCCCGGCCAGCCATGCGGGGTCTTGCGCCAGCTTTGCGAACACGCCGGTCCAGCGCTCCACCACCTCGCGCGGCAGGCGCGGCGGCCCCGCGAGCGCGGACCAGGCGGCCAGCGCTTCCATTTCCGGCCAGCCCAGGCTGCGTGCAGTGGGCGCATGCGGAATTTCCTTCAGCGGCTCGCCCATCGTCGTCATCAGGGGCTTCAAAGCACCCGCGCGGAAATGCGGCAGCAGCGCGCCGAGATTGCTGCAGACAAACTGCGTCTGGCCGCCGAGCAGCGACACCGTCAGGTCGCCCGACCCTTTGTACGGGATGCCGGTCGCCGCATCTTTGGGCAGGCCAACGAGGCTGAACAAATACTGCGGGCCGAAATTCTGCAGCGTGCCGTCGCCGACGGTCGCGAAGTTGAGTTTGCCCGGACGTTTACGGATATCGGCGACGAGGTCCTTCATCGATGCGTACGCCGCATCGCTCTTCACTGCGCAGACGTAAGGATTGACTTCGAGCACCGAGAGGAAAGTGAAATCGCTCGCGCCATACGGCGTCTTGCGGTCGGTCGCCGGCAATATCACCTGCGAAGCAATGCGCGTCAGCAGCAAACGGTAGCCGTCGGGCTGCGCATTGCGCACCGCGAGCGTTCCAATCGCACCCGACGCGCCGGGCTGATTCATGACCACGATGGTCTGCCCGTCAAGATAGCGCGCCGCATGTTGAGCGAGATTGCGCGCGGCCAGATCGGCATCGCTGCCGGCCGAGTACGGCACGACAAGCAGGATCGGGCGTGTCGGATACTGCGCGTGCGCCGACAGCGACGCGGCCAGCAGGCAGACTAGAGTGAAGCCGCGCGGCATTTCCTGATAGCTAAACCTTCGCGTACCAGGACTTTACGCCCGGGTGATCGCGCACGGCGTCGTGCACACCCATCAGCTTCGGGTAGCCGGCGAAGATCGTCGCGGGGATGTGGTCGACCTTGCCGCCGGCAAACCAGCGCACCGCCAGATGCAGTTTCAGGTCCACCACGTTGATTTTCGCGCCGCCGAAAAACGGCGTGCCGGTAATGTTCTTCTCGGCCGCTTGCGCCCATGCGGGCAAATAGCCGGCGACGAGCGCTTCACGCGCGGATTTTTTCTCCGCGTCTGCCATGCGCAAAGTCGGCCCGACATTGGCGCGCAAGTCCTCGACATGCTGCATCATCGCCTCATGGCGCGCCGCCTCGAAATCGTCGGCTGGATGCAGGCCATGGGCGCGGCCTATCAGCATGAGTATGGCATTGGTCTGGGCGAGCGGCGGTCGCCCCGGCATTTCGATGACCGGCAGCGCGCCATAAGGGGTTTGCGCCTTCATCGCGGGCCAATCCGTGAACTTGATGCGCTCGTCCTCGAAAGCCACGCCCGCGAGATGTAAAGCGAGCCGGCATTCCTCGCCGCGGCTTACGGGCGCGTCAAAATAAGTCAGTTTGGGTATCTTCATGCAGGCGAAGATATCACGGATGCACGTTTAAAAAAATCCAGCTTAATAACAGCATGGCAAAAAGCGCCCTCTTGTTAGTCCGCCTTGAGTCCCGCGTCCTTGATTACCTTCGCCCACTTCGCGGTTTCTTCGCGAATTTCGCGGGCGAATTGCTGCGGCGTATTGCCGGCCGGAAAGCCGCCGTCCTGCCGGATGCGCGCGATGATGTCGGGCTGCTTCAATACGGCGACCGTTTCCTTGTGCCACAGCGCGACGATGTGCGCGGGAGTGCGCGCCGGCGCAGCGAGGCCGTACCATGACTGCGATTCGAAGCCCGGAAATCCCGATTCGTGAAATGTCGGCATGTCCGGCAGCGCGGCGCTGCGCTCCAGGCTCGCGGTGGCGAGCGCGCGCAGGCGTCCTGACTTGATGTGCGGCATGAAGACAGCGGGGTTCGCGAACATCAGGTCGGCCTCGTTGGAGAGCACGCCGAGCAGCGCCGGGCCCGCGCCTTTGTACGGAATCGTGATCACATCGATTGCCGTAGTGAGCTTGAACAACTCCATCGACATGGTGCCTGCCGAGCCGGTGCCCGATGATGCCCAGCGCAATTTTCCCGGATTGGCTTTGGCATACGACGCAATCTCCTGAACGCGGGCCAGCGGCATCGCGGTGCGCACGGCCAGCATGTTCGGAACATTCGCAAACTTGGTGATCGGAATGAAATCCCGGACCGGATCGAAGGGCAGCTTCTGCATGCTACCCGTGACGGTCATCACCGCGACCGCCGCGACCAGCAGCGTGTAGCCGTCCGGATTCGCATTCGCGACGATCTCTCCCGCGATCACGCCACCGCCGCCGCCGCGATTGTCGTAAAGGATTTGCTGGCCGATGCGTTCAGTGAGTTTGGCCGCGACCGGACGCGCAACCATGTCGGTGCCGCCGCCGGGCTGGAAGGGAATCACCCAGCGGATGGGTTTGCTGGGATAGGCATCGGCAAATACGCCGCAACTAAAAAACAACGCAATGGCGGCTAATGTAGAAAGGATTCTCATCCGTGGTTCCTACTCCGCCTTGGCCCCCGATGCCTTGACCGCTCTGCCCCACTTCACGATCTCGGTCTTGATATAAGCAGCGAGCTCGGCCGGCCCCATGGATTTCGGCTCCATGCCGGCGGCGCCGATGCGCTCGCGCAGATCCGCGCCTTTCAGCGCTTCAGCCGTGTCGGCGTGAATTTTCTCGGCGATGGCAGGCGGAATGCCGGCGGGGCCGATGATCGCAAACCAGTTGATCGCCTCGTATCCCGGCATGCCCGCCTCGGCCAGCGTGGGCACGTCGGGTGCCGTGGGGGAGCGCTGCAGCGAACTGACGCCGATCGCGCGCAACCGGCCGCTGCGCAGATGCGGCAACACGGCGTTAACGGTCGGCATGCTCATCTGGATCTGGCCGCCCAGCACGTCGATCAGCGCTGGCGCCATGCTCTTGTACGGCACGTGGATGATATCGATGCCGGCAATACTTTTGAGCAATTCCATGCCGAGATGGCTGGTGGGCGCGCCTGAACCGGCGGAACCATAGCTCAGTGCGCCTGGCTTCGCCTTGGCGAACGCGATCAGTTGCTTCAGATTGCGCACCGGCAGCGACGGATGCGTCACCAGCATGCCCGGCCCCGAAGCGACCAGCGTGATGGGAGTGAAATCGCGCACCGCGTCGAACGGCAGTTTCGGATACAGGCTGACGTTGACCGTGAACGACGCCGAGATGAGCGCGAGCGTATAGCCGTCCGGCGCTGCGCGTGCAGTGAGTTCGCTGCCGACGATACTGTTGGCGCCGCCGCGGTTGTCGATAACGACTTGCTGCCCGAAAGCGTCAATCAGGCGCGGCACCAGCAGCCGGGCCATCGAATCGACGGGCCCGCCCGCGGCATACGGCACGATCAAACGCACCGGACGCGCGGGATACGATTGCGCGTTGGAAATGCCGTGGGCCGTCAACATCACGCCTGCACACGCGGGCAATGAAGCCGCGGCAATCCAGCGATTCAAACGTGCCATCTGCATTGTCGGGCGGCGCGCGGCCAGCGCTGCGCTGCTAGGCGATCGCGCCGTCTTTGCGCATTTTGGCGATTTCGTCAGCGCCATAGCCGGCCGATTTCAGCACGTCGTTGGTGTGCTCGCCCATGCGTGCGGGCACGCGCTCGAGCGACGGCCCGTGATGCTTGAACTTGAATGCGGCAACCGGCACGGTGACGGGTTTGCCGACGCCGGGCACGTTGTCATGGCGGTGCAGCAACCCGCGATGCTTCAATTGCGGGTCCTGCAGGGTCTCACGCAATTCGCGCACGCGCGCGGCAGGAATGTGCTTGCTTTCGAGGTAATGCTCCCACTCGTCGGCGGTTTTTTCTTTCATCCGCTTAGCGACCATCTCGTACTTTTCGTCGTAGCGCCCGTAACGCTCGTCGAGGCTCACGCGGTCGACTTCGGCATGCTCGCCGATTGCCGCATAGAAGCGCTTGTGCTGGCGGCCGTTGGACGCCGCAAGCTGCACCAGCCCGTCTTTCGTCTCGAACATCGATGTCTCGGCAAAACGCATCTTGTTGCCGCCGCGCTTCGGATTGTGCCCCGAATGCAGGTGGTCGGTGATGTGCGTGGCCTGCATCATGAGCGCGACGTCCATCATTGCCATGTCGATGTGCTGGCCCTTGCCGGTGCGCAATGTCTGATAAAGCGCGGCTGAGATCGCGAACGCACCGGTAGTGCCGGTCGCATAGTCGATCACGGGCGCACCGGTCTTGATCGGCCCGCTCTCCGGCGTGCCGGTCGATGCGGTGAAGCCCGACGTCGCCTGGATCGCCATGTCGTACGCCGTCCAGTTGCCGCGCGGCCCGTCCTGCCCGTACGCCGTCATCGACGCATAGACCAGCTTGGGATTCAGGCGCGACAGATCTTCGTAGCCCAGGCCGAGTGCCTTGAACGCGCCGGGACGGTAATTCTCGATCAATACGTCGGCCCAATCTTTGGCGAGGCGCTTCAATGCTTCGCGGCCGCCTTCGGTCTTGAGATTGAGCGCGATCGAGCGCTTGTTCGAGCCCTGGGTCATGAAGCCCGTGCCCATGCGCATCTTGTTGAGTGACATGTCGGCACCGGACTCGCGCGCCTGGTCGGGCTCGTTCGGATCTTCCACTTTGATCACGTCGGCGCCGAGCACCGCCAGTTGATAGGCGGCGAACGGGCCGGCCAGCACGTGCGTACAATCGAGCACTTTGACGCCTTCGAACGGTCGCATTGATGGGGTCTTTCTGAAGTTGGATTTGTTAAATCAAAAAACTTGATTCCCTCCCCCTTCGATCCCCCAAGGGGACTTCTGCCGGGGCGCGGGGGAGGTCCAGGGTGAGGGAGAGGATTGCAACGAAACGCTTCACTCCCATCCCAGCCTTCCCCATCAAGAGGGAAGGAGTTTATTAGCCGACGTATTTCTTCAGCATTTCCAGACAGCGCTCGCGTGCGGTCTTCGAGGCTCCTGCATTGTACGAACCGCGCTGATCGCAATTAAAGCCGTGCCCCGCCGCATAGAAGTGATGCTCCTGGTCCTTGTGCGCGGCGGCGACTTCCTTCGCCTTCTCGAGCGGAATCGAGTGATCGGTCTCGCCCCAGTGGAACATCACCGGGCATTTTGGCTTTTCGTTGATCAAGCCGGGAATACCGCCGCCGTAATAAGGCATCGCGCACGCGAGCCCGGCAAGGTTGCACGCGGACTTCCAAGCGACAGTGCCGCCCCAGCAATAGCCGACGATGCCGGTCTTGCCTGCGGACTTGACGTTCTCCATCGCGGCGGCGACGTCTTTCAGCGCATCGTCAAGCTTCATCTTCTGCATGATCGCGCGGCCCTTCTCGATGTCCTCGGGCGTGTAGCCGACCTCGAAACCGGGCTGCACGCGGTCGAACATCCCCGGCGCAATCGCCAGATAGCCATCGGCCGCGTATTCGTCCGTTACTTTCTTGATATGGCTGTTGACGCCGAAGATTTCCATGACGACGATCAACGCGCCTTTTGCTTTGCCCTCGGGCTCGGCGCGGTACGCGGAAAATTTATGGCCGTCGGCGGCCGTCAGCTGAATCATGGTGCCCATGTGTTTTTCCCCTCGAATGGATGGCGGCGAAAATTATACTTTGCGCCGGATTGCCGTGTCAGCGGCGGATTGGTGCGCTGCTGGCCGTATGATACGCTCTGAGCGCAAATTCCACATACGCCCGCGGTTTTTGGAGGAGGCGATGCGACACAAATTAATTTTCGGCCTGGTCATTGGCATCGCTGGTTGCGCGCTGGGATCGCTCGCGTGCGCACAGGCTTACCCGTCAAAGCCGATTCGGTTGATCGTGCCCTATGCACCAGGCGGCGGTGTTGATATTGTTGCGCGCGCGCTCGGCCAGCAACTGACCAATCGGCTCGGACAGCAAATCATCGTCGACAACCGCACCGGTGCTGGCGGCAATGTCGGCTCTGGCGTCGTAGCGAAAGCCACACCCGACGGTTACACGCTGCTGATCGCCTCGCCCGCGAACGCCATCAATCCCAGTCTTTACGCCCGGATGCCGTTCGATCCCGCGCGCGATCTCGCGCCCGTCGCGCTGATCGCGACGACGCCGGCAGTGCTGCTCGCCAGTCCCGCGCTTCCCGTAAAGACCGTCAAGGAACTCGTCGCGCTCGCCAGGGCGAAACCCAATACGCTCAACTTCGGCTCGGGTGGTAGCGGCACGACCGAGCATCTTGCCGGCGAAATGCTTAACGCGCAGGCCGGCATCAGCATGCAGCATGTCCCGTACAAAGGCGGCGCCGCGGTGCTGCCCGATCTTGTCAGCGGACAGGTTGCTATCTTTTTCGTCAATCAACCGTTCGCGCTGCCTTACATCAGGGCGGGCACCGTCAAAGCGCTAGGCGTGGCAAGCAACGAACGGTCTGCGGCGCTTCCGGACGTACCGACGCTGGCGGAAAGCGGGCTGACGGATTTCCGCGTCTCAGTCTGGTACGGAATCATGGCCCCGGCGGGAACACCGAAAGCGCTTGTCTCCCGGCTCAACCATGAAATTGTCGCCGCTCTTGATGGGCCCGAAATGCGCGAGCGACTGCTCGCCATGAGTCTCAAGCCTCTGCCCGGTACGCCCGCGGACTTCGCTACATTTTTCACCGACGAAATGACGCGCTGGGCACGCGTCGTCAAAACCTCCGGCGCCAAAGCCGATTAGCCGCGCGCGGCGCTCTATATGGACAGCACTGCGCCCTACGCTGGATTGCTGTCGCCGTTCACACTGGCCGGCCAGCGGCTGAAGAACCGCGTTGCGCACGCATCGATGACGACGCGGCTCGGCCAGAACCGGCGTGTCACCGACAAGCTCGTCCAGTATCACGCGAACCGCGCGCGCGGCGGCGCGGCGCTTATCGTCACCGAGCCACTTTCCATGGCGACTCATCAGAACATCGACTACAAAATCCGCGCATACAACGACGACGACATCGATGGTTTGAAGCGCTGGGCTGCCGCCGTGCGCGAGCACGACAGCCATCTGCTGGGGCAAATCCAGGATTCGGGCCGCGGGCGCCACGCCGCGGGACGCAATCCGGATGCGATAGGCGCATCAGCGCTGCCCGACGACATCAGCTGGACCATGCCGCACGTACTGTCGGTTGCGGAAATCGAGCAACTGGTCGCGGATTTCGCGCAGTCGTCGGCGCGCATCAAACGCTGCGGCTTCAGCGGCGTGGAGATCTCGTCCGGACATGGCCACCTGTTTCACCAGTTCCTGTCGCCGCGCTCTAATGTGCGCGAAGACAAATACGGCGGTGACTGGACGAACCGCACGCGCTTCGTGATTGAAATCATCGCGGCGGTGCGCGCGGCGTGCGGCACCGATTTCATCATCGGCGTCAAGCTGCCCGGTGACGACGGCACGACCGGCAGCATAGGCGCGCGCGAAGCGGCTCTCATCGCGCAGCACGTGACTGCAGCGCGCAATGTCGATTACGTCTGTTTCGCGCACGGAACACATTCGCGCGCGCTCGAAATGCACGTGCCTGACGGCAACGGCCCGCGCGCGCCGTACGTGGCGCTCATGCGCGAGCTGCGCGCCTCGGTCAACGGCACGCCGGTGATGGCCCTCGGCCGCATCACTGATCCTGCCGAAGCCGATGCGATCGTCGCGCGCGGCGACGCGGAGTTGATCGCGCTGGGCCGCACGCTCGTATGCGACCCGGCGTGGACGATGAAAGCCGCGCACAACCGCGCGCACGACATTCGTTACTGCGTGTCGTGCAATTCGTGCTGGGACACGACTTCGACACAGCACGCGCCGATCGCGTGCGACAACAATCCGCGCGTCGCACTGAAAGACGAAGTCGACTGGTGGCCCGCGCCGGTCAAAGTCAAAAAGAAAGTCGTCGTTGTCGGCACCGGCATCGCGGGCATGGAGGCAGCGTGGATTGCCGCCGCGCGCGGCCACGCGGTGACCGTGCTCGGACGCGGCGGTGAAGTCGGCGGCAAGACGCGCCTGCGCGCACTTCTTCCCGGCGGCGAAGCGCTCAGCAGTATTTACGACTATCAGCATGCCGCCGCTCTAAAAGCCGGTGCGCGCATCGACCTTGGCGTGACGGCGGGCATCGCAGAGATCGTCGCCCTGAAACCCGATGCGGTAGTACTCGCGTGCGGCGCATCCATGACGAAACCACTATGGTTGCCGCGCGAGCTCGCAGAGGAAGGCTTGGTGCCGGATTTGCGCACGGCAATGACGGACATGCTTCGGCTTAATGCGCGCCAGCCGGGCACTGCCGTTCTCGTCGACATGGACCACACCGACGGCACTTATGCGGCAGCGGAATTCCTGCGTGCGCGCTTCGATCGCGTCGTTCTGATCACGCCGCGTGACAGTATCGCTCAGGACGTGGCGATGGTGACGCGCCAGGGCATCCTGCGGCGTCTGCACGAGCAGCGCATCGAGATGGTGCTGCATGCGGAGCCGTGCGGGCTGGACGCACTGGAAGACGGCAAACTCACCTACGCGAATATCTATACGAATGAGCGCACGACGATAGACGACGTCGCGTTTTTTTCTTACGCGACGCCGCGCGCACCGAATGTCGAACTCGCAGGGCCGCTGCGCGCGGCGGGCATCGCAGTGCATCTCGTCGGCGATTGCAAAGTCCCGCGCAACGTCATGGCCGCGACCGCCGAGGGACACGCGGCGGGCAATGCGATTTGACATGCGAAAACGCGTTTCCGGAATCTGCGTGCATCTGCGTTTATCTGCGTTTATCTGCGCCTTAAAATATTTCTTTTAGATCGCCTTCAATTTCAAGGTCTCCAATGTCAATAAAACCATGTCACCTCGCGTTGATTGCGCTGCTGGGCATCTCCTTCGTCCATGCCCATGCGCAACAAACCACATGGAAACCGGAAAAATCCGTCGAGGTCCTCGTCGGCACGTCGCCGGGCGGCCCGCAGGACCACATGGGCCGCGTGCTGCAGAAGGTATTGCAGGAGTCACGCCTGGTCGACGTGCCGCTCTCGGTCGAGAACAAACCGGGCGGCGGCGGCTCGGTCGCGCTCGCCTACTTAGCGCAGCGCAAGGGCGGCAGCTCGCTGCTGATCAATGCGCCCACCATGCTCGGCAACCAGATCACCGGACGCACAACGATTCCTTACACCGACTTCACCGCACTAGCCGTTCTCGGCATCGAATACGAATGCGTCGCGGTGCGCGCGGATTCGCCGCTGAAATCGGGCAAAGACCTGATCGAGCGGCTGAAGAAAGACCCGTCCGCATTGAGCGTGTCCATCGGCACGTCGCTCGGCAACTCGGGCCATCTCGCCTATGCGCTCGCGATGAGAGCGGCCGGCGTCGACATCAGGAAGCTGAAAACGGTCGCCTTCAATTCCGCCGGTGAAGGCATCACGGCGTTGCTCGGCGGCCACATCGATCTCGCGTCGACCCCGCCGTCGGCTGTGTTGCCGTTCGTGCAGAGCGGCAAACTGCGCGTGATTGCGTTGACGTCGCCGGCGCGCGCGCGCGGCGAGCTCGCCAATGTGCCGACGTGGAAAGAGCTCGGCGTCAACAGCACGCATGAAGTGTGGCGCGGCGTAGTCGGCCCGCGTGGCATGACCCGCCCGCAGATTGCCTATTGGGACGACGTGCTCGGCAAGCTCGCCAAAACCGAAGCGTGGCAGAAAGACCTCGAGCAAAGCCAGATCGAAAATATCTACCGCAACAGCACCGAGACCGCGAAATATCTGAAAGCGCAATTCGAAGAATCGCGCGGGATATTGACTGATTTAGGGTTGGCTAAATAAAAACCTATAAGCCACAGATAAAAAAACTCATACCGTCGGTGGGCAAAGAATCTGTGTTTATCTGTATTCATCTGGAGGTAATTTTTAAAGAGGCAAGTAAATGTCAGAAGCACCAGCCTGCGTAGGCCCGCATCCCAACCCGACGAAGCCGCGCAACAAACTGCCGCCCGGCAGCACCGATTGCCACTGTCACGTATTCGAAGATCCAAAAAAATATCCGCTGACGGAGAACCGCAGCTATACGCCGCCCTTCCTGCCGTTGACGCGCTATCTCGCCATGTGCGACACCGTGGGGCTGCAGCGCACGGTGCAAGTCAATGCGAGCGTCTATGGCTTCGACAACACTTTGTCGTTCGACATCATCGCAAGCCTCGGGCAGCATCGCGCGCGTGGCGTCGCCGGCGTGCCGCCCGACGTCACGCGCGACGAGCTTACGCGCCTTAATGCCGGCGGCTTTCGCGGCGCGCGGCTGTCGACGCACGTCAAAGGCTACGGCGGCACCGATTTCATCGAGGTCGTCGCCGAAAAAGTGGCGCCGCTGGGTTGGCACGTGCAATTGCATTTCGGCAAGAACGACGAGATCGCCGCGCTCGAGACAAAGCTGATGAGCTTGCCTTGCGCAGTGGTTTTCGATCACATGGGCTGCGTGCGCGGTGAACGCGACACCGTAGACTCGCCCGGCTTCCAGGCACTGCTGCGCATCCTGCACGCGCGCGACGATTGCTGGGTCAAGATTTCGAGCTGGTACAACCGCTCCAAGGCCGGCCCGCCCGATTATCCTGACATGCGGCCGTTCGCGCACGCGCTCGTCGAAGCACGGCCCGACCGCGCAGTGTTCGGCACCAACTGGCCACACCCGAATCAATATCCGCCGACGGTGAATCCCGACGACGGCAAGCTCGTCGACGCTTTTTGCGATTGGTTTCCCGACGCTGCCGTGCGCAAACGCATCCTGGTGGACAATCCAGCGCAACTTTACGGATTTCCGAAAATCTGACGCCGCAACTTCCCGTCAATTCAGAGTGACGCCGGCATCCCTGATTGCGCCGGCCCACTTGACGATATCCGCCTTGAGGTAATCGGCGAATTCGCGCGGCGTCGACGAGGTCGGCTCAATGCCGATGGCTGCCAGCCGCTCGCGGAATTCAGAGGTATTCAGCACCACGACGATTTCGCGATTGAGCATGGCAATGACTGCCGAAGATGTCGCGCGCGGAGCGAGAACGCCGTACCAGGTGATGACGTCGAATCCGGGCACGCCCGCCTCAGCTATCGTCGGCAGGTCAGGCGCCAGCGATGAGCGTTTTGCGCTGCTGACCGCGAGAGCGCGCAACTTGCCGGCGCGCGCCTGTGGCAGCGCTGCGCCAATGCTGGAGAACATGAGCTGCGCCTCGCCAGCGAGCACCGCAGTCAGCGCCGGTCCGGTGCCTTTGTAAGGAACATGGGTGATGCGCGCGCCGCTCATGCGATTGAAAATCTCGGCGACAAGATGTCCGGCGGCGCCGGTGCCTGACGACGAAACGTTCAGCTGGTCAGGCTTCGCTTTCGAAAGCGCGATCAACTCCTGCACCGAATTTGCGGCCACCGTCGGGTGCGTGACCAGCAGAAACGGCACTGACGCGACAAAGCCAATCGCGGAAAAATCTTTCACCGCGTCATAGGGAAGCTTGCGATCGAAACCGGAACTGACCGCGAACGACGCCGTGGCGAACAGCAGAGTGTGGCCGTCCGCGGGACTTTTCGCGGCGATGTCGGCGCCGATGACGCCCGCAGCACCCGGCCGGTTATCGATGACGAAAGGCTGCCCGAGTCTTTCTGCGAGTCTCTGACCGAGCATGCGTGCGACGGTATCCGAGCCACCGGGCGGAAACAGCACGATCATGCGCACCGGGCGCAACGGATATTCGGGGGCCGCGTGCGCACCTTGCGGCAGCCATGCAACACAACACAGAGCAAGCAGCAATATTCGGATCACATCCCCTCCGGCAACTTTTTACTTTGCATTACTCCACACTAATACCGGCGTCGCGAATGACCTTACCCCATCTGGCGTATTCGGATTTGATAAACGCCGTGAACTCCTCCGGCGAGCGGCGCGGCGGCACCTCCAGCCCTTGCTGGACAAGACGGCTGCTCACTTCCGGCATTTGCACGATGCGGCCGATCTCCGCGTGCAGGCGCGCGATGATTTCTTTCGGCGTGCCGGCCGGCGCCACCATCGCTGTGAATACGCTCGCTTCGTAGCCGGGCAATGTCTCGGCGATCGCGGGCACTGCCGGCAGCAAAGCCGACCGCTGCGGACTGCTCACGCCCAGCGGACGCAGCCTGCCGGTGTTGACGTACGGCAGTGCGGGGCCGATCGCGCCCAGCATCAGCGATACCTGACCGCCGACGACATCGATCAACGCCGGCGCATTGCCCTTGTATGGAATCGGATTCATTCGGATCGCGGCCTGGCGGGTGAACATTACGGTAGCAAGATCACCGACCGAGCTCGTGCCGGCTGACGCGTAGTTGATGCCGCCCGGATGCGTTTTCGCCAATGCGATGAGATCGGGCACGCTGCGCGCCGGCAGCGACGGATGCACCACCATCAATTGGGGAAACCACGCAATGAGCGTCACACCGCTGAAGTCCCGCAGCGGATCATACGGCACGTTGCGCGCCAAAAGCGGCGCGATAACAAAGGTGTTCGACATCATCAGGAAGGTGTAGCCGTCGGCCGGCGCACGCGCGACGGCTTCGGTACCGGCCACACTATTGACGCCCGCGCGGTTCTCGACGACGACCTGCTGACCCAGACCTTCGGTGAGCTTCTGCGCGATCGTGCGCGTGACGATATCCATGTTGCCGCCGGCGGCGAGCGGCACTACGAGCCGCACGGGCTTTGCCGGCCAGGCCTGCGCAGACGCCACGCCAGCAGCGAACTGCGCGACCAGCACGGCAGCGAAGCCGCAAACGAATTGCGCTGTGCAGTTCGAGCGTGCCCGGTTTGACAATGGATAGCTCCTAATTCACTATCGGCGCTCACCATTGTAGCCGACGCCCGCAGTACGCCAGACGAATTCCATGACCGTAAGAACTGCACTCATCGCGGGCGCCTCGGGACTCATCGGCCGCCGCATCGCCGAGCACCTGATCTCCATTGGCGGCTGGAACGTAATCGGGCTTGCCCGCTCGGCGCGCACGACATCCGGCATGCGCTGGATCGCCGTCGACCTCAACGACGCCGCCGATTGCGCGCGTCAACTCGGCGCGTTGCCGGAAGCGACCCATATTTTCTACGCCGCGCGCTACGACCATCCTGAAGGCGTGCCGGAATCGGTCGAGATCAACACAGCGATGCTCACGAATCTCGTGCGCGCCGTAGAACCTGTTGCGCAGCTCAAGCATGTGCATGCGGTGCACGGCAGCAAATACTACGGCCACCAGCTCGGCCCGGTGCCGGTACCGCTCACCGAAGACACGCCGCGCGCTAAAAATCGCAACTTCTATTTTGAGCAGGAAGATTTTCTGCGCGAGCAAAGCCGCGGCAAAAGCTGGACCTACAGCACTACGCGCCCGCATTCGTTCTGCGATCCCGCGATCGACTATGCACGTTCAGCTGGATTGGTGATCGCAGTCTACGCAGCGGTGCAGCGCGAACTGGGCCTCGAGCTCGATTTTCCCGGCACGGTGGCTAGTTTCGAGGTGCGCACGGAATTTACCGATACGTCACTGCTCGCGCGCAGCATCGCCTGGATGGCGGACGAGCCGCGTTGCGCCAACCAGGGCTTTAACATGGTCAACGGCGACTATCCGCCCTGGTCCGACCTGTGGCCGCAGATCGCAGGGGATTTCGGACTGCGCCCCGGCTCCCCACGCAATCTCAAACTGGCCGATTACATGGCCGACAAAAGTGATGTGTGGGACCGCGCCATCAAACGACACGGGTTGCGTCCCACGCAGCTCGGCACGGTTGCTCTATGGCCGTACGGCGACTACCTGTTCAGGCCCGAATGGGACATCGTGTCGTCGATGGAGAAGGCACGCGGACTGGGATTCGACGAAACGCTCGACACCGGCGCCATGTTCGCGCGCCACTTCGCGCACTACCGCGCCGAAAAAATAATTTCTTAGTCTCTCTTCGGCAATGTGACCTTGGCAGGCATCTCAAAGGTCTGCCCGCGGTTGTACTTCTGGTCACTGGCTATCAGATCCAGCACGAACCACGTGCCCAGAGCGCCCACGACCACCGCAGCGATTATCAACGCGCGCTTCTCGAGGCGCCGCTTCCCGGCTTCTTCCGATTCGAGCTCATCCGCGAGCTTTCTGACTTTGTGCAGCGCCGTCCGGTCGACAGTGCGCTTGATGTTGTCGGCAAGTGCGGATTGATCGGCTTGCTGTTCCGTTGTCATGATTTACGCCTTCAGGTCAGCCCATCACAGGAAACACCATGAACAGGCCCAAGCATAATCCATCCGCCCGTGCATCGGTAAGGGCGTTTGACACGGAGGCCTTTTACGCAGGCTCTATCGGCCGTGAATCGCGATTTTGGACGACCGCACGAAAATGCGAATGGTATAACCAGGCATCGTCAGCGCTAAGCGCTGATTTCTGCTTGCAACCTGACCTATAGCACCGCGACAAGAGATCCGGCTCAACGGTCGCATCCTTCCACTTTGCAGCGTTTGACACAAACTCTCCCCCGTCGCTAAATTACGGCTTTGCAAGCCACGATTCGATGCGCGTCCGCGTGTCGACAATAACTCCCGAGGTGCGATTCATGTTTGCCCCCGTCCGCTCAACCATTGTTGCCCTGTCTGCAATCACCGTTTTTTTCAGCGGCATGGCGGCGCAGGCGCAGGCGTATCCAGCGAAATCGGTCAAGGGCATCGTCGGCTTTCCGGCAGGGGGCGGTTCGGACGCGCTTGCGCGCCTGGTCTGCGCCGCGCTCGGCGATAAATTTGGCCAGCAATTCGTTGTCGACAACAAGGCTGGCGCAAATACGATAGTCGCCACGCAGTACGTAAAGAGCCAACCTGCCGACGGCTATACGCTGCTGTTCGTGTCGGCGTCGTTCGCGATCAATCCCGGCCTGTACAAGCTGGACTACGACATAGAGAAGGATTTCGCGCCGGTCGCCGTGATGGCAATCGTGCCGCTGCTCCTCATCACCAACAATAATCTGCCGGTGAACTCGGTAAAAGACCTCATCGCAATGGCGAAAGCGCAGCCGGGCAAGCTCAATTACGCCTCGTTCGGCATCGGCAGCTCCGCGCATCTGGCGAGCGAAATGTTCCTGAGTATGGCGGGCATCGACCTGATCCACGTGCCGTACAAGGGCAGCGCGCCAGCCGTCATCGACGTGATGGCCGGGCGCATCACGATGATGATGCCGGGCATAGGTTCCGCGATCGAGTACGCGCGCGATGGGAGATTGAAAGCGCTGGCGGTTTCGACCGGCAAGCGCCTCGCCGGCGCACCGGACATTCCGACGATCGCGGAATCCGGCGTCCCCGGCTTCGACGTCGCGACGTGGGAATCGATCCAGGCCCCCGCCGGGACGCCGCCCGATGTCGTCGCGAAAATCAACACCGCCGTGCGCGAAGCCGTGGCGAACAAGGATTTGCGCCAGAAGATGATCAACCTCGGTTTCGAGCCGGACGGCCAGAAGTCGCCCGCTGAAGTCGCGCAATTCGTCAAAAGCGAAATGGGCAAGTGGGGCAAGGTCGTGCGCGAACGCAACATCAAAGTCGAGTGAGCGTTAGAAAATCAAATTTTAGCCAAAGATAAACATGGATGAATCCAGATTTAAAATCGCCGTTTGGATGAAACGCGGTGTTGCTGTATCGGTGCTCATCTGTGTTTATCTGTGGCCGATAGTCTTTTAGAAGAGTTTTAGTTGAGCAAACCGCCAGTCACGATCATCGGCGCCGGCATTGTCGGCGTCTGCTCCGCTGCGTGGCTGCAGCGCGCGGGTTTCCAGGTCACGCTGATAGATGCGGGCGAGGTCGGCCAGGGCGCTTCATTTGGCAACGCCGGCAATCTGAGTCCGGGCGCCGTTGTCCCCTATCTCATCCCGGGATTTATGAAAGAGCTGCCGGGCTGGCTCACGCAGGACGGGCCGTTGGCAGTGCGCCCGTCATACTTGCTAAAAGCCATGCCGTGGCTCATGCGGGCAGTCAAATCGAGCGGCGAGGAAGCTGCCCTTAAAACGTCGCGCGCGATGCATGAGCTGCACAAGGGCACGCTCATCGCCTATGAAGAGCTCACGCGGGGCACCGAAGCGGCCGCGCTGGTCGAGCATTGCGGCCAGCTTTACGTATCGAAGCAGCCCGCTGCTGCGCAAGGCTCGAAACTGGCGCAACGCATGCGTGAAATGGCGGGGGTGCGCTGGCAAGTGCTCGATCACATGGAGATTCGCGAGCTTGAGCCCACGCTCGCGCCGGTGTTTCAAAGCGGCATGCTGCTGCCCGATAACGGACGCACCAAGAATCCGCACGCGCTCGTGCGAGCGATTGCGGCGGACGCCGAGCGCAACGGCGCGACGATAGTGCGCGGGCGAGTCGACGGATTTCAGGACAACGCAAAAGCCGTGACCGCAGTCGTCGTCGACGGCGTTCCGCATGGGGTGGAGCGCATCGTAATCGCAGCCGGCGCGTATTCAGGCGTCCTGAGCGCGGCGCTGGGCACGCCGCTGCCGGTCGAAGCCGAGCGCGGCTATCATGTGACGCTCGAAGACCCGGGCGTCATGCCGCGCATACCGATCAGCAATGTCGACGCGAAATTCGTCTGTTCGCCGATGAACATGGGGCTGCGCGTCGCGGGCACGGCAGAATTCGCAGGCTACGACGCGCCGCCCAACTGGGAGCGCGCCGAAATCCTCGAGCGCCAGGTGAAGGCTATGTTCCCCGGCGTGCGCACCGAAAAACTATCGCGCTGGATGGGCCGGCGGCCGAGCTTGCCCGACGGCCTGCCGGTATTGGGCATCGCGCCGAAATTCCCGAATGCCTGTTTCGCGTTCGGCAACTCGCACTTCGGCATGAGCGCGGGCCCGGTGATGGGCAAAGTGGTCGCCGAACTCGTCGCCGGTCACTCCGCTCACATCGATATCACGCCTTTCGCGCCGGCACGCTTCACCGCTTGACGCGGCAGCCCGGCGAGCGGGGCGCCGGCGAATGACATCCGCATTGCGGCATGCCGATGTCCATGGCAACATATCTGCAGCTGTTATCTATCGCCGTGCTGCGATCGTTCATCGGCGGTCATGAATTATAAAAACGGGGAGAAACGAGCATGAGTCGAACGGATCGATCGGCACTGGCCTTGGGATTCATCTGCGTGCTGCTCTGCGCATCCGTCCATGCCCAACAAACGTACCGCTGCGGCAAGGTTTTTCAGGACCAGCCGTGCGACGGCAATACGCAGATCAATTCGCCGGCGCCGTCCGCGCGCGGTGGCGCGCAAAACGCTGCTACTCAAACAAGCGACCCCGCATGCGCGCGCCGCGGCGAGGAAGCCCAGAAGGTCGTATGGGCAAAGGAAGCGGGCCGCACCGAGGAAATGCAGCTTGCGGCAACCACCAGTTCCGAGCAAAAGAGACTCATCTCGGACGTCTACCGCCGCAGAGGAACCTCCACCGAGATGCGTGCGGCGATTGAAGGCGACTGCAACGCGGAAAGAGACAGGGCTGCACAGGCGGCGGCATTAATTCAGGCGGGCCGGCTGCTTCAGCAGGACACCAGGACCGCCGCCCCCGCCGCACCCAGCGGGCCGACCGCGGAGCAGCAGGCTGCCTCGAAGCGCGAATCAGTAGCGGCGGCGGAAGCTGCCAAGCAAAGCCGCTGCAAGAGCCTGAACGCCCGACTGGAGCAGGAGCGCACCGGCACCGCCGATAGCGAAAGAGCGCGTCGCCAAGCCGGTTGTTAGTGAGGGGCCCATGACGGGCCCGCCCACGCGCTTTGGCGGCGCTTGAGCGTCAACGCCTTTATTTCGCGTATATGAATTTCGGCAGGGCCTTGATCGCGGCCTTCGTCGCGCCAGGCAACACGAACTTGCCGTCGCTATCCTGAATCTGCCCGACCGGTATTGCCACGTCGTGCTTGGCAATGCCGACGAAGCCGCCCGCGCCGACGATGATGAAAGAGGCCGTGCCGTCGGGCGCGACGATGATGTCGTCTATCGTGCCGACCTTTTTGTTCTCTTCGTTATAGACGCTCTTGCCGAGCACCTTTTTCTTGACGCTCCAGCCGTTCGCGATCAACGCGACGTTGGGCACGCCTATAGACATGCCGCCGGCGACTTGCGCTTGGGCAGTGCCCCCGAGGAGAGGCAGGCACAATGAAACAGCGATGAGCGAGTGTTTGATGGACATGGCGGCCCCTTCGTTGAGAAAAGGCCGCCAGTATCCGCACGCGGAGAGCACAGGTCTGTGCGTTGTCGCACCGAGCGAGCGCGGGATCAGCGTGCGGCAGATCCCGGCAGCGCCGGCGGATGCAGCGCCGACCCTGCGGCGAAGAGACCGGCAGGATTGCCGGCCGTCGCCGCCGACCACTGCGAGCTGAACGCGCCTTCGCCGCAGTCATCGCCGAGCGAAGTCGACGCGACCATGCGTACCGCATCGAGCATCTGCCGGCTGAAGCGCTGGACGTCGGCAAATCCGAGCTTCTTTTTAATGTCGCCGTTGGCGACGGCCGTTATGCCGCTCGCGTCGAGGCGGTAGCGATCGAAGTACTGATGCTGAGCCACCAGCGCGACTTTCTCCTGATCTAGATAAGCCTTGAGCGCGTCGTCCTTGAACGGAAACGGCATGCCCGGCCAGAACGGGTTGAAAAGCCCGTCCCAGTGGCTCGGCAGATAGACCTTCGGCCTGATCACCGGCACGATCAGCTTCGCGACCGGCGCGCCGCCGGTGCCTATCCACGCATCAACGCTGCGCAGTCCCGCGTCTTTCATCGCCGCGGCGAGGTTCGCCAACGGCGCCCCGTAATTCACGCCGTCGACGTGGATGTCTTTATCGAGATCGAACGCGCTTGCCGAGGTCTGCACGAAGAAACTGTAAGTACGGCCGCCACGGTCGACAGTGAAAAGGTAAGCGCGCCCGCCGCCGCCGTTTGGATAGTCCTCGCCGACGCCCGCACGCAGGCCGCCGTTCGCATCGGGCGTGGGCGGATCGTAAAGCTCACGCGCGAAATGCTGGATCGGGTTGGACGTGTCGCCGCTATGGTTAAAGCGCACGATGCGCACCGTCACGCCACGGCCGAGCTCGATTTTCTCGCCGCCGCTCACGGCCCTGCACTGCGCCGCGGGCACGCCCTGCGCTGCCGCCTGCATGCAGCTCGAGCTGCCGCCTATCATCGTCGCGCCGGTCTGCTTCGCCCACGTGGGCGTATCCCACGAATGGTCCCAGTGGCCGTGGCCGGACAGCAAGTAATCAAGCTTCGCGCCGCCGAGCACGGCTTCGCGCACTCTGGTCACGGCCGCGACGTCGACCTGCGCGGCGCCTTTGGTATAGGCGTACTGGTCGCCGGGAAAACTTTTCGGCGCGAAGAAGAACGGCGCGCCGGGCAGGCGCGTAACGTAACCGTCAAGCACGATGCGCACTTCGCCGATCTTGATATACCAGTTGGAAATCGACATCCAGGTGAACTCGACGTCGGGGGCATCGGCGGACGCGGCCGGCAACGCTGCTGCGAGCGAAAACGCCGCGCACCACGCGGCGGCATATCGTCTGATTTTCATGTGGACCTCCTCCCGGGAAATGGCAGTCTACGCCTGCCTTAGCGCGCCGGCGCAGCGCGCAGAATTACGTCGCCTTGTGCTCGCCTTTCGCGAAGCTTTCGAGCTTCGCTTTCCATTCGTCCGAGGTCATGCACACCGACCAGGCGTGGTTGTCGAAGCGCAGGCCCGCGGTCACGCCGACCTCTTCGGACTGGTTGATCGCTGCTTTCGACTGCAGCACGCCGATCGACGGATTGGCTGCAATGCGCCTGGCCAGCGCCATCGCCTCTTCCATCACTTTGTTCTGCGGCACGACCTTGTTCACGAGACCGAGCTCGAGCGCTTCCTTCGCGTCCCAGCGGCGGCCGGTAAAGATCAGCTCCTTCGCCTTCTGGCTGCCGACCAGGCGCGGCAGACGCTGGCAGGCGCCGCCGCCCGGGAAAAAGCCGTGCTGCGTTTCGGGCAGCGAGAAGATCGCGCTCTCGGACGCGATGCTGATGTCGCACTGGAGCACTAGTTCGTAGCCACCCGCCATGCAGTAGCCGTTGATCGCCGCGATCACGGGCTTGCGCACGCTCGATACAAGAGAGGTCCATCTGGCGACGACGTTCAGACGGTCGTGCACCATCTGGTCGGTCGTGCGCGCCGCGCGTTCTTTGAGATCCGCGCCGCTGCAGAACGCCTTATCGCCGGCGCCGGTAATCACGATCACGCGCACGCTGTCGTCGAGATCGAGCTGCGGGAACAGCACGTTCATCTCCATGCGCATCTGATGGTTCATCGAATTCATCGCCTGCGGACGGTTGAGGGTGACAACGGCGACGCCATCGGCGATGGTGTGAAGAAGCGCTGGGGCGGGAGCATTCATATTATTTATCCTGAGCGTGAAATGACCGGGAAGCCTGCAAACGAAGCTAGTTTAATCGATGCGCGCGCCGGATGCCTTGATGGCCTCCGGGCCGCCCTCCGAATTTTCACGCCGCAAACCACGGCTTGACGAAGGTGCGGGCGTGGCGGAAGCTTGCCCACGGGAGCGGCTCGCTGCGCGCTCCTTATAACAATAATCACCACATGGATGCCGGCGACAGGGGAGACAGTCGATGAACCGCATTGAACAATATCGCGCCGGCGTGCGCGCGCTGCTGGCAATCGCGCTGCTGGCAACCGCCACTGCGCATGGCGCTTCGCTCGGCGGCCCGCTTACGCTCGAAGACGAAGGCAGTTTCTTCGTCAACGGCAAGAACGTGCAGTCGGACTATCCCGGCGCATCGCTCATTACCGGGCCCTCGCCGCCAGGCCGCATCACGATCAACCAGATGTACGTGCACTACCGCATCCCGGCCGGCAAAAAAGGCGTGCCCGTCGTGATGGTGCACGGCTCGACACACACCGGCATGACCTTCGAGACGACGCCGGACGGTCGCGAAGGCTGGGCGACCTACTTCGCGCGCAAAGGCCGGGCCGTCTACGTAGTCGATCATGCGGGGCGCGGCCGCTCGGGCTTTGACCCGACGCCGATCAATCGCGTGCGCGACAAGCGCGGCGAAGATCCCGCGGCTATGCCGACGCTTTTCCTCGGCTCGCTCGAGCGTGCGTGGGCCAACTTCCGCTTCGGCGCCGAGTATCCGACGCCGTACCCCGACCTGCAATTCCCGCTCGAGGCGCTCGACCAGTACACGATGCAGCTGGTGCCGAACGCGGAGAACACGCTCGCCGGCATAGGCGCCAACACAGTCGACGCGCTCGCCGCGCTGCTCGACAAGATCGGCCCGGCGGTCGTCATCGTGCATTCGCAGTCAGGCGTCCTCGGCATCGACCTCGTGCGCAAGCGCGCGAACCTGGTCAAGGGCTTCATTACGGTCGAAGGCGGCTGTGACAAATTCAGCGCCGACGACGCGAAAAACTTTTTCACGCGGGTGCCCTTGCTCTCGCTGTGGGGCGACAACAGCGTCGGCGCGAAAAACACCGTCAACGGCGATGGTCGCCGCAGCGAGTGCCTCGCCGCGGTCAACGCGATCAAGGCTGCCGGCGGTCGCGCGTCGCTGCAAATGCTGCCCGACCTCGGCATCAAGGGCAACAGCCACATGATGATGATGGACAGGAACAACCTGCAGCTCGCCGACATACTGCTGAAATGGATCGACGATAACGCCGGCAGGTAGCAGCCAGAATATCCGCAGGAGGAGAGACGAGATGAACAATCGCCGCAAACTGGTCGTAGCGCTCGGCGCGGGCGCGCTTGCAGCGCCGTTGCTGTCGTTTTCGCAGCAGGCTTATCCGAACCGCCCGGTCAAGTTCGTGGTGCCTTTCCCTCCCGGCGGGAATCTCGATTTTCTCGCGCGCGTCATTCAGCCGAAGTTCAGCGAATATCTCGGTGCGTCGCTGGTCATAGACAACCGCGGCGGGGCGGGCGGCATTGTCGGCGCCGAGTACGCCGCGAAGCAGCCGGCCGACGGCTACACCCTCTTTCTCGGCAATACGGGGACCATGGGCCTCTACCCGGTGGTCTATCCGAAGCTGCCGTACGACGCGCTGAAAGACTTCGCCGCAGTCGGCCAGATCGCAGCGAGTGCAACGTTGATGGCGGTGCACCCCTCGATGCCGGTAAAGTCATTGCAGGAATTCATCGCATTCGCCAGGAAAAATCCGGGCAAGCTGACGTGCGCAGTCGCTGGACTGGGCTCGCTGCTGCACTTCGCTTCCGAAATGCTGAAAAGGCGGGCCGGCATCGACATGCTGCTCGTGCCCTACAAGGGCAGCGGCCCGGCGGTGACCGATCTGATCGGCGGTCAGGTCGACCTGATGCTCGATGCGCCGACGGTCACCATGCCGTACATCAAAGCGGGCAGGTTGAGAGCCATCGCCGTCATCGGCAAGACGCGCCTCGTGACGCTGCCTGAAGTCCCCACTTTCGAGGAAGCGGGCCTCAAGGATTTCGAGGCGGCCGGATGGCAGGGCCTGCTCGTGCCCACGGGAACGCCGGCAGCCGCAGTGACGAAGCTGTCAGCCGCGTTGACGAAGACGCTCGCGCAACCGGAAGTGCGGGAGAAATTCATCGAGCAGGGATTGGATCCGGCGCCGTCGACGCCGGAGCAATTCGCCGCGCACATCCGTTCCGAAATCGAAAAGTGGGGCCGGCTCGCGAAGGCGGCCAATATCAAAGTGGAGTGAACGGGCTCGCCAGTAACGCCGCCCGCACCAGCCTTCCGGCGGCAAAGACGCTTGGGCACCCTCTCACTCTTTCGCACCGACCGACTCAAATCACAGGAGTTACCACCATGCCAGCCTGCGTAACCGCACATCGCGACGTACGTATCTTCGCGCGCTCTTTTCTTGCCTTCGCTCTCGTCGCCGGCAGCGTTTGCGCACAGCAGGATCGCGCGCCGCGCCGCGACAGCTTTTACTGGATAGGCGAACAAAACAAGGCCTCGCTCATCATGCTTGCCGAGCGCGGCATCGTGACCAAAGAGCTTGCCGGCAAAATCGCACAGTCGGTCACGCAGGTGATCGCGGACGGAGCGAAGCCGGGCGCGGTGCGTTCCGCCGACTATCTGAAAATAGAGGAGTCGATGATCAAAATCGCTGGCCCTGATGTGACGCGCATTCATTCCGGCCGCTCACGCCAGGACCTCGGGCAAACGACGCGGCGATTGCATCTGCGCGAAGCGCTGATGACGACTTTCGGCCAGTTCATCGAGGCGCGTGAGACGCTGCTCGCGATGGCCGAGCACGACGCCAACGCGATCCTGCCCTTCTACACGCACGGCGTGCAGGCGCAGCCGACGACGCTGGGCCACTATCTCGGCGGTTATCTCGAAGCGATGAGCCGCGGCTCCGACCGCTACAAGGAAGCGTGGGCGCGGCTGAACCTCTCGCCGCTCGGTGGCGGCGCCGGCGGCACCTCGAGTTTCCCGCTCGACAGGCCGCGGCTTGCCGAGCTGATGGGCTTCGACGGGCTCGTGGTGAACTCGTTCGACTCGGGCCAGATCGCCAATCAGGATCTCGGCGTCGAGATGTCGAACCTCGCGGCGTCGGGGGCGCTGACGCTGTCCATGTTCGCCGCCGACCTGACGCAGCAGTACTCCGATCCCTATCCATGGTTCCAGTTCGCGGAAGGCAAGACCACCGGCTCATCCATCATGCCGCAGAAGCGCAACCCGCGGCTGCTGGAAAACTTTCATGAAGCAACGAGCACGGTCATCGGCAAGGCGGTCACCTACTACCTGCAGGCAAACAACGTGGTGTCGGGAATGAACGACTACAAGAGCGAGACGCCGCTCGAAGCGACGCGCGCGACGGGCGGCCTCTACCGTGACTTCGCCGAGATGCTCCAATCGATGGTCTTCTCGCCCGCGCGCGCGCTCGAGGAAGTCAACGGCGACTATTCGGTGACGACCGAGCTCGCCGACATCCTGCAGCGCGATGCGGAAGTGCCGTTCCGCGTCGGCCACCACTTCGCGTCCGATCTCGTCACCTATGGCCGCAACAACAAGCTGAAGCCGACGCAAATCCCGTACAAGGACGCACAGCAGCTATTCACGGCCGCGTCGAAGTACTTTGGCATAGAAGGCGCGAAGCTGCCGCTGACCGAAGCGCAGTTTCGCCGCGCGCTGACCGCCGAGAACATGGTGACGTCGGCGAAACCGGTCGGCGGGCCGCAAGCCGCCGAGGTCGCGCGCATGCTCGGCATCGAGCGCGCGCGTCTCAAGGCGGACCGCGCATGGCTCGCCGCGACGCGCGCGAAGTTGGACGAGGCGGCGAAACAGCGTGACGCCGGCCTGGCGCAACTCGCTGCTGCTCGCTAGCGCCGCTCGCGCCGTGGAGGCAGCGCTTATTCGAGGCGCACGAACCTGATCACGATGCCTTGCGGCTTTTGCGTGAGCACGAGCTTGTCGCCGTCGATAGTGTATTCGAACTGGTTGCCCGACCCCGCCATCGCAAACGCGCTTTTCGCGACCAGCGATTGGGTCGCAAGCGTGTTCGCGGTTGCGGTGTAGCTGCCCGCGTTGAGATAGAGCGCATCGAAAACCGCGACTTTTTGCGCGTCGGTCGCCTTGTCGTTCGACGGGTAATCAGGCAGCGGTTTTGTCCCGTTGATGCGGGCAAAACTGTAATGCTGCTTCGTAAAAATCATGAGGCCGGGCTGCGGCGCAGTGACGGGCGGCTTGTTGGGTTCGGCGACTTCCGCCACGCGCCACGCGCCGACCAGCGCGCTTTGCGCCGATGCCTGCATCGATAGTCCGCCGCACGCCGCCGCGACGACGGCGATTGCACACCACTTGTTCATGTCAGTCTCCATGATGACGCGCATCACGCCAGCGCGCCGGGGTTCTTGAGATAGCGGTTCTTGATCGCGTCCAGCGCCCAGTAAGTGAGCGCGCCTACCGTGTCGGTCGGGTTGTAGCCGGCATTCTGCGGAAACGCGTTTGCGCCGATCGCAAACACGTTTGGCACGTCCCAGCTCTGCAAATACTTGTTGACCGCACTCGTGCCCGGATCCGTCCCCATCGTCGCGCCACCGGTATTGTGGGTGCTTTGGTACGGCACGATGGTGTAGCGCCCGGTGCGCGCTTCGGCGTTCACGTGCTCGGCCCCGATCTTCTTCCCGATCTCCTCCATTCGCGCGGTGATGAACTGGGAAGCCTTGTGCTCCATGTCGCGCCAGTCGAACGTCATGCGCAGCAGCGGCAGGCCCCAGGCATCGCGGTAGGTCGGGTCTAGATCGAGATAGTTCGTGCGATAGCTGTTGCAGCCGGTTTCATTGTTGATGGTGAACGAGCGGTTGAAATATCTGGCGACGTTCTTCTTCCAGCCGCTGCCCCAGCGCGGCGTGTCGTGCGGCACCGGTCGCCCTTCGATCGGATTCTGCCCGCCGGTGGAAACCAGCGTGCGACCGCCGCCGACGAAACCCAATCCAGCGTGATCGTAATTGTCGCCGTTGAAATCGTCGATCGAGACGCCCATGCCGCCGGCGCCCATGAACTGGTTGAAAATCTTGTCCTCGAAATTGAGATTCACGTGGCTCACGACCTGGTACGCGTAGTTGCGGCCAACGACGCCGCGGTTGGTGACCGGGTCGTAACGCTCACCGATGCCGGACAACATCATCAGGCGCACGTTGCCGAACACGAAGCCCATCAGCAGGATCAGCTCGGCGGGCTGCTCGACCTCGCGCCCTTGCGCGTCGACATACGTGACGCTGACTGCGCGCTTGCCGGTGGAATCGAGGTTCACTTTCATCACGCGCGCATGCGTGCGCAACTCGAAATTCTTGTCGCCCATTAACACCGGCAACACCGCGCTCTGCACGTTGCCCTTGGCGCCCATCTCGCACGCGTGCGAACTGCAGAAGCCGCAGTAAACGCAGGCGTTCATCTGCGAGCCGTAAATGTTCTTGTACGGCCGCGACATCGTCGCCGACGGCACCGGAAACGGGTGATAGCCCATCGCCTTCGTCGCCTGCTCGTACAGATGCATTGCGTGCGAAGTCGGGTGCGGGGGATTGGGATACTCGCGCGAGCGCGCGCCTTCGAACGGGTTGCCGCCGGGCTGAATCACACCCTTGATGTTGCCCGCCTTGCCGCTGATGCCGTAGCAATACTCGAAGCGATCGTAATAGGGCTCGAGCTCGTTGTAGCTGATGCCCCAGTCGCGGCTCGTGCAGTCCGCGGCGAAGAGATCCTTGCCGTAGCGCGCCTCGGAACGGCTGCGCATTTCGAAATCCCACGGCAGAAAGCGCCACGTCGCGCCGCCCCAATGCACGGCCGCGCCACCCACGCCCTCGCCGGGCTTGAACGAACCCAGCTGGCGCATCGGCAATGCGGTTTCGTTCGGCCGGTTGCGAAAGGTCAGCGTTTCGCGCGACAAATCCTGCATCAGCGCATTGCGCCGGCCGTACTTGAGACCGTCGTGCGCGTGCGGCATCGCGGCGCTCGCGGTGTCGCGGTACTCGCCGCGCTCGAGTGCCACCACCTTGACGCCGGCGTCGCACAATTCCTTGGCGGCAATGGTGCCCGTCAGTCCCGCGCCAACGATGACGACGTCGACCGGTTTCATCTTAGTGGCCGCCATGATTTTTCTCCCCGTCGATTGCGCTCAGCATGACGTGCTGCGGATGCCCGTGATCGTCGACCGCCACGCGGCCGCCTTCGTAATCCGCGATCGACACCGGCTCGACGCGATACGGTTGATTGAATTTGCCGATATGCGGGGTGTAGACCGCGGCGACGCCGGGAAATCCGACCAGCTTCCAGCCGATCTTGTCGCGGTTGCCGCCGTACATCGGATCGGCAAAAAAGCTCTCGATGGTGTTGGTGTGCAGCATCGCGAAGAACGAGCGCGCCGGCACGTTCGGCAGCTCCGCCTTGCCCGACTCGAGTTCGCGCAACACGTTGTCCTGATCGCCTGCCGCTAGCTTGTCGAACGTTTTGCCGTAACGTTTGTCGCAGTACGCATTGGTGTCGTCGATGCCGCGGCGATACACCTCCTGCGGCGTGTGCGGCAACTGATAGCCCTGCTGCGCGACCGCGGTGTCCGGCCACGGCCCTTGACGGTAATTGCGGCCGTGCGTGCCCCACGAGCTGTCGAGCTGGCCGTCGATAAACCACGCGGCGCCCGCCTCTTTCGCTCCGGGCCCCAGCTCGTCGGCGGGAATCAACCGGGCGGCCGCCGCCTCGATGAAATCGAACTCCGCGATCGTCAGAAAGCGCCGCGTCTGCGTGAGTGCCTGCGCCGTTTTCGGCGCCGCCGTCTGCGCGACGTGTTGATGCTGGTGTTGCGCGGCAGCCGCGTGCGGGTTCATCGCGACCGGTACGCCGGCCGCGCCGAGCGCGGTCATTTTTTTAAGAAAATTGCGCCGGCCGGGGGGTTGCTCGTCCATGTCGATCTCCTCACCTGAGTATTTTGGATCGGGATGCGGCAAGCGGTCCGTCTGTGGCGCGGCCCTGCTCGCTGCACAAACATGATAATCCGAATGCCGCGCAATGACAGTGTTGTATTATTTTCCGCTCGCTTCGCCGATAGACAGTGCCACGGGCCCGGAGTATCTTTTGCGCAGAAAAGGCGCCACTCGAGCGGGGGTCGCCTGGCAATCTGAGAGGGGAACCATGATCAAGCGTTTGCAGGCCGCCACTTTCGCACTGCTGGCATTCGCCGCGTTTTCAGTCCAATGCGCGCAACCGCCGGCCAAAAAAGATCTGATTCAGGCGCCGACTGAAAAAGACTGGCTCGCGATTTCGAAGCTGCCCGACTGGAGCGGCATCTGGGTGCCGATGACCAAAGACCAGGAAACCCAGATCAAGACCAATCCGACGCCATGGAACGCCAAGGCGGCAGAACTGATCGCGTGGCAGGAAAAAGAAGCCGATGCCAGCCGCCCGCCGCCGCTGTTCGTCGATTGCCTGCCGGAAGGCATGCCGTCGTGGATGCTGCTGACGCACAATTCGATGGAAGTGCTGTTCACGCCCGGACGCGTGACGATGCTCGGCGAATCGGACGGCAATCGCCTGCGCCGGATCTATACCGACGGGCGCAAGCATCCCGACGATCCCGAGGAAACGTTTCATGGCCATTCCACCGGGCATTGGGAAGGCGACACGCTTGTCATCGATACCATAGGCGTCCTGCCCGGAGCCTGGCTCGCCGTCGCCGAACACCTGGGCGTGCCGAACAACGGCGATATGCACATTGTCGAACGCATACGCTTGGACGGCCCTAACCTGATGAAAGACGAGCTCACGATCACCGCGCCAAAAATATTGACCCGTCCGTGGAAAACGGTGCGTTCGTACATACGCACGCGCGACAAGGGGCACGAGATCACCGAAGGCCAGTGCCTCCAGGGCAACTTCAGGGCGAAGGTCGACGAGCGAGGCAATACCGTGTACTTGCCTATTCCGCATGAGCCGTGGGGGAATTATCCGGCGCCCCCGAAACAGCGCTAATTATTTTCAGGCGATCAAAGGAGAGCATATGAAAACCTCGTTCAGAACGGCAGTCGTGGCATCGGCCGTCGCGGGCCTCGGCATGGCGGCCCTCCCCGTGTCGGCGCACCACACGGCTTCGATGTTCGATTCGAAAAAAGTCGTGCAACTGACCGGCACCATCATGGAAGTGCACTGGAGCAATCCGCACGTGAACATTTTCGTCAATGCCGTGCTGAAAGAAGGCGGCAAGCCCGCACCGTGGCTGCTGGAGATGACCAGCCCCGGCAATCTCACCCGCAACGGCTGGTCGAAAACCGCGCTGAAACCAGGCGACAAGGTGGTGCTCGACATTAATCCGTTGCGCGATGACAGCGCGAACGGCGGACGCCTCGTCAAGGCCACCCTGGTCGACAGCGGTCAGGTTTATTCGACCAACTACAAAGAGCTCGAAGCGGAAGGCCGCTATTAGCCTCACCGGAAATACCGCCGTCTCGCTCGTCAAATACATTGCCACGGCGGGCGCACTGGCCGCGACTACCGCTTACGCTGCGGACTTCCCGACCAAGCCGGTGCGCATCATCACGCCATTCCCTCCCGGCGGCAGCGTGGATCTCGTCGCGCGCCTGCTCGCCGCCGACCTGTCGAAAGCGTGGGGACAGCAGGTCATAGTCGATAACCGCGCCGGTGCCTCCGGCAATATCGGCACCGAACTCGCGAAGAATGCAGCGCCCGACGGCTACACGCTGGTGTTGAACACGCTGCCGTTCGTGACCAACCAGTTTGTTTACAGCACGATGCCTTTCGATCCGCTCACGGACTTTGCGCCCGTCTCCATCGTGTCGGCGGTCGACGCGCTGCTCGTCGTGCATCCGTCGCTGCCCGTGCGCAACGTGCGCGAGCTGATTGCGCTGGCAAGAACAAAACCCGGCGCCCTCGGCTATGGCACTGCCGGCGCCGCGACCAACCCGCATATCGCGGCTGAGCTGCTCAATTACATGGGCAAAATCGATCTGTTCGCGGTGCACTACAAAGGTGGCGGCGCCGCAACAACCGCCGCAATGAGCGGCGAAACGCCGATCTTCTTTTCAAACACGGTCGCCGACGCGCTACCTCTAGTCGACGCGAAGCGCCTGCGCGCGCTGGGCGTGACCAGTCTCAAGCGCTCGCCGATCGCGCCGCAGATCCCGACACTCGCGGAATCGGGGCTGCCCGGCTACGAATTCACGACGTGGCACGCGTTGGCCGCGCCTGCCGCCACGCCGCGCGCCATCGTCAACCCGATCGCCGACAAGACCCGCGCGAGCCTGCACACGGCCGACGCGCTGCAGCGCTGGCGCGAGCGCGGCGTCGAAATCATCGCCAACACGCCCGACGAAGCAGCCGCGCATCTCAAAAAGGAAGTGCAGAAGTGGCGCGTGGTGTTCAAGGAACGCCGGATGAAGGCGGAATGAGGAAATCCGTAATTAAGTGATTAAGTGATTAGGGTGATGAGCAGAACAGTCACCCCGTCACTGGTCACCGAACACCCATCACTCTCCCTGAATATTTGCCGCCTTGATCACGGGCGCCCATCTCAGTCCTTCGCGGCGGATATGCGCGGCAAATTCCGCCGGGGTCGATGGCGCCGCCTCTATGCCATCGCGCGCAAGCTGGCTCTTCGTCGCGTCCGCGCTCAGCACTTTCACGATTCCAGCGTTGAGCGCTGCGACGACGGTGGGCGGAGTTTTGCCGGGCATGAGCACGCCCCACCAACCAGTCGCTTCGAAATTCGGCACGCCCGATTCCGCAATCGTCGGCAGCTCCGGTGCTGCGGCGGTGCGTTTCGCGCCGGTGACCGCGAGCGCGCGCAACCGGCCGGCGCGTATCTGCGCGAGCACCGGCGGCAGCGTCGAAAACATCATCTGCACTTCGCCAGACAAGAGTGCAGTGACGGCCGGCCCCGTGCCGCGATAGGGCACGTGCACGATATCGATATCCGCCAGCAACTTCAAAAGTTCGCCGGCGAGATGGGTGTTGCCGCCGCCGCCCGAGGAGCCGTAGCTCAGCGCTCCGGGCTTCGCCTTGGCCAGCGCGATCAGCTCGCGGACCGACGCCGCGGGCACTGACGGATGCAGCACGAGAACGTTGGGCGCCACGGCGACGAGGCTCACCGGCGCAAAATCCTTTTCCGAATCGTACGGCAGCCTCTTGTACAGGTACGGATTGAACGCGTGCCCCGTGCCGCACATGAATATCGTGTAACCGTCGGGCGGCGCCTTCGCCGTGAGGTCGGTCGCGATGATGCCATGCGCGCCGCCGCGATTGTCGATCACGACCTGCTGGCGGATGATTTCTGCGAGACGCGTCGCGAGCACGCGCGCGACGAAGTCGTTGCCGCCGCCCGGTGGATACGGCAGGATGAAACGGATCGGCTTCGAGGGATAAGTCTGCGCGCCCGCGGAAGCAATGGTGAAAACCAAAAGCAAAACCAATTGAGCCGCTGATAAACGCAGATAAACGCGGATAGAGCCAGAACTCATGGGATTTTTTCTTTTTTCTAAATCTGCGTGTATCTGCGTTTATCTGCGGCAAAGGATTTTCTAAACGACTTTCACCACGACTTTGCCGACGCGATCTTCCGCGTCCATATGCGCAAGCGCGGCCGGCATCTCGTCGAACGCGAATACGCGATCGATCACCGGTGAGATGCGTCCATCGGCGAGCGCCGGCAGGATATCGCGCGCGAAGCCGCGCGTCGTCTCGGCGCGCTCTTCGCGCTTGAGGCGCACATTAGAAATGCCGAAGATCTGCAGCCGGTCAATATGCGCGGCGTTGAGATCGATATCGGCATGGTAGGCGCCGTCGACATAGCCGACGATGGCGAGACGGCCCTCGCGCGCCAGCGAGCGCATGCACTCGCCGAACACCGAGCCGCCGACCAGATTGACCGCGAGGTTCGCGCCTTCTCCGGTCGCCGCGCGCACCTTGCCGGCAAAGTCCGGCGCGCGCGTTTGCAATGGCACATCGAGGCCCAGCGCCGCGAGTTTCTCGAGCTTCGCGGCCGAGCCCGATGTGCCCAGCGTGCGTGCGCCGAGAACTTTCGCTGTCAGCACGCTCGCGACACCGACGCCCGACGACGCGCCGGCCACGAGCAGCCACTCGCCCGCTTGCAGCTTACCGTAGCGCACGGTCGCTTCGTACGCCGTAATAAAGCTCGACGGGATGGCGGCGGCCTGCTCCCACGTGAGGCGCGGCGGCACGGCGAGCACTTGGCCAACATACATCGCCGCATACTCCGCGAACGCGCCGCGCACGCGTCCCATCACGCGATCGCCTTTTTTCCACTGCGTGACGCCTTCGCCCACGGCTTCGACAACGCCGGATGCCTCGGTGCCGCCCAGCCGCTCGGGGCCGCCGTGGACCGCGCTACCGACTATCAGCTCCCCGCGGTTGAGCGCAGTCGCGTGCACGCGCACGAGCAATTCATCGCGCTGCGGCTGCGGCCTGGGCACGTCGCGCGGCTCGAGCGCCGAGTGCCCGTCGCGCGTGACGATCCAGTAGGATTTCATTCGTTCATCAAGGTTGTGGTTGGCAGCGGCCTATAGTACACAATACCGCATGCTCACGAACCGCCGTCTCACCACCGCATCAATCGCATCGCTTGCAATCGCGCTCCTTGCAATCGCTTCTCTTGCGATCCAAAACGCCGCACACGCCGCCGCGCCCGCATGGCAACCGAAGACCGCAGTCGAGATCATGGTGGCGTCCGGCCCCGGCGGCGGCATGGACCGCACCGCGCGCTCGATCCAGTTCATAGTGCGCGAGCGCAAGATCGCCGACATCGCATTTAACGTCGTCAACAAGGCGGGCGGCGGCGGCACCATCGGCTGGACTTATCTGAGCCAGCATCCGCGCGACGGGCAATATCTCGCCATCGGCTCGCCTGCGCTGCTGACGAATCACATTACCGGCAAATCGGTGCTATCGCATGCCGACTTCACGCCGCTCGCGATGCTCGCCAGCGAATACACGGCATTCGCCGTCGCCGCCAACTCGCCGATCAAGACCGGCAAAGACTTGATCGAGCGGCTGCGCGCCGACCCGCGCTCGGTCAGCATCGCCATCAGCACCAGCATAGGCAGCGGCAACCACGTCGCCATGGGCAAAGTCGGCAAAGCAGCGGGCGTCGATATTTCGAAACTGCGGCTCGTGATCTTCAACGCCACCGGCGAAGCGATCACCGCCGTCATCGGCGGGCATGTCGACCTGGTCCCCGCCACGGCCTCGAGCGTGCTGCCTTATATCCAATCGAGCCAAGCCGGCCTGCGCATCATCGCCATCGCGGCGCCGCAACGAGCGGGCGGCGCGCTTGCCAACATACCGACGTGGCGCGAACAGAACGTTAATGTCGTGCAGGACAGTTTTCGCGCGGTGATAGGTGCGAAAGACCTGGCGCCTGCACAGATCGCGTACTGGGACGGCGTGTTCGGCGCGCTGGCGAAGACCGCGGAGTGGAAGAAAGACGTCGAAGACAATTACTGCGTGAATAACTACCAGCCGAGCGCCGAGGCCGGCCGCTACCTCGCGGCGCAGTATGAGGATTTCCGCAGTTCGCTGAAAGACCTGGGCGTCGTTAAATAGACCCGCCGGCGCGTTCGCTGCGCCACAATACGCGTTTGGCCCCAATGTAAGGTTTTTCCGGACAGGCTAGGCAGACAATCCTGGCGTAGACTAAGACACTGTCATAAGAAGAATCACAGGGCAGTGAAAATTCGTGAAGCGTTTTCTAACGTCGGCTCTGATCGCGGGCTTATGCTTGCATTGCGCGCGCTGATGCAGTGACGCCGATTGCGCGCGTTGATACTAATGCGATGGAAATGCTCGCAAAGAGGAGTAGAGATCCGCATTACGTTCTCAAGCCAAATTCACGACCCAAGTATTTCAGGAGTAGAAACGTGCCAAATAGACTATTTCGAATCCAATTAAACAATGCCAACGCCTAATCCTTACATAGAGCCCGTGCGCGAATTGTTGTTGGCGCGCGGAATTGACCTGCCCACATTTCCACAACTGGAGCCAAATGCCGAACCGTCTACTCTAGCTTTGCTTCAACCAAGAGCACAAATCATCGACTCGGCAACAGGTATTCGCAATACCGATCAAGCACTCGCCGTCCAGAAAGTTAAATCTTTCCTTCAACGCGCGGCTGAAACTAACTCCAGTTTCTGTGCAACGCCGGAATATTGCTGCCCGTGGTCTGTAATTGATGAGATTACCTCGGGAACTATCGAAATTCCCGAATTTGCTATTTGGATTCTTGGTTGCGAAGGGATTCAGCTAACTGAATTGAAAGCGCGCGTAGTATCTACTGCTAAAGTTGAATGGGTACTTGAAGATCCCACGCCTCATCAGTCACCCGGACAGACTTTCGTCGATCCCGTATGTTTGGTGATGAAGGGAAAGAGGGCCAATGCTGGAACCCCAGTCTTGATTGTAATCGTTCAATGCAAGACGGAACCTATGGGCGGCAACCCGTTTGAACAGCAATATATGATTCGAGGCGCCCCAATCTATGTAATTAAAAATCCAGAAGACTATTCAATACGAGTTATTTCCCTCATTTGCTCTGACGTACTTCAGGATCC
>JANYDM010000003.1 GCA_025363575.1 Betaproteobacteria bacterium
GATTTGCTTGAGCGGGCTGTGGTTCCTGAGCGCATAGCCCATGCCCTGGGTGGTCACGTTTTCGGTATTCTTATTTTTGTCGAGCAAATCGTCGGCGGTTTGCGCCGTCGCCAGCGCGGACCATATGCACAACCAGAAGCAAAATAGTGTTTTCATCGGCTCCCCCGCATGGAACTACGTTGCATTACGATTCAATTGCGCTTTACGTGCTTCGCGATCTGTCGCGGGCCGACCTCACCGCCGTAGACATTGCCTTGCGCATCGACGGCCACACCTTCCGCAGCGCTCGTGCCTTTCAGTTCCTGCGGGTCCGGAATGCGGTAGAGCACCGCGCCATCGCTCAATCGGCCGACGCGAATGCCGCGCAGCCAGCCGGGGTTCGGCGCAACGCCGTTCGATTCGGAGTCGGCAACGTAAATCAGACCGTCGCGCAGATAAACGCCGCTCGGCCGGCCGAACTGTTTCCATTCCGTGATGAACGTTCCGTTCTGATCGAGAAACTGGATGCGGTGATTGCCGCGGTCGGCGACGAGCAGGCGGCCTTGAGCGTCCATAGCGAGATCGTGCGGCGTCCTGAATTCGACCGGGGCGGCGCCGAGTTTGCCGAACGACATTACGAACCTGCCGTCCCTGGTGAATTTGGAAACACGCGCAACGGTTTCCGGAGTCGCGTTCGGCTGCTGGCCGCTATGTCCTTCGGCGACGAAGATGTCGCCGTTCGCTGCAACGACGATGCTCGTCGGCTCGGTCAGCGCGTCGGGCGGGTTGCCTGCGACGCCGGGCTTGCCGATGGTCAGCAGTACTTTGCCCTCGGGGCTGAATTTGACCACCGTGTGGCCTTTGTTTGCATCCTGCGGAAATAATTTTCGCTCGCGCTCGTTGAGTCCCCGCCCGTCAATGACCCACACATTGCCGTCGCGATCCATATAAATCTTGTGCGGAAAAATGAAGAGGCCCGCGCCGAAGCTTTTCAATAGATTGCCGGATGAATCGAACTTCATGACCGGCGGCAGCGGAGAGCCCGCGCAACTGTCGTAGGCAACGGGTGAGACGCCCGGCGGCACGTCGGGATTTGCGCCGCAGCGATCGACGACCCACACCGAAGTGCCGTCATTGTCGATCGCAACGCCGTTCAGCGCGCCCCATTTGCGGTCGCTGACTTTGCCCCACGGCGCCGTCGTTTGATACGGATTCGGCAGATCGTTCGTCGGCTGCACGTCGGCGGCAACCGCACTCAATGCGCATACCATGAGCGCGGCTGGCGACACCTGGAATAATTTTTTCATGATGTCATTCCGATCACAGTCGCGGAATGTTCGCTTTGTCGATCAGCGCGTTCCACTTCGCGATGTCGTCGACGAGCACTTTGCGCATGCCGTCGGGTGTCGACAGGTTCTGGCTCACGCCGAGTTCCTGAAAGCGCTGGACGATCAGGGGCGAATTGACCGCCGCATGAATTTCCTTGTTAAGCCGCTCGACGATCGCTTTCGGCGTCTGTGCCGGCACCGCGATGCCATTCCACGAATTGACTTCGAATCCGGAGAGGCCGCTCTCGTCGAGAGTCGGCACATTGGGCAGCATAGTCGAGCGCGTCTTCGAGGTCACCGCGATCGCGCGCAGCGTATTCGCGCGGATCTGGCCGAGCACCGGCGGCAGAAATTCCATTGCGACCTGGATGCTGTTGCCGCGCAGCGCGGTCAATACGCCGGCCGTGTTGTTGAACGGCACGGAGGCGGCGTCGAGTGCGGCCATCGACTTGAGCAGCTCCGATGAGAGGTGCTGAGTGGTGCCGATGTTGATCGAGCCGATGTTGAATTTGCCGCCCGCGTTCTTTGCCTGTGCGATGAGCTCCTTCACGCTTTTGACCGGCGAGTCGGGGCTGACCAGCACGACGATGCTGAACGCGCCGATCGTCGACACCATTGAGAAATCTTTCAGCGTGTCGTAAGGCAGCTTCCTGAACATTGCGCCGCTGACCGCGTTCGTGTTGTTCATCAGGTAAAGCGTGTAGCCGTCGGGCTCGGACTTGGCGACAGTCTCGGCCGCAACGATGCCGCCGGCGCTTGGCCGGTTGTCGATGATGATCTGCTGGTTCATCGCCTCGCTCATTTTCTGCATCACGGCGCGCGAAGTGATGTCGCCGACGCCGCCGGGGCCGAACGGCACGAGCAGCCGTACAGGTTTCGCCGGATAGCCGGTTTGTGCGGTGGCGGTGCATGGGCACGCCGCGATCAGCAGGCAGGCTGCCGTGCGCAGCGCGGCGCGGGATTTCTTTGTCATGTTGACTTCCTCGTGATGCGGCTCAGGAGCAGCCTTGCCGCATTTTATTGAACCGTCGATATACCTGCCATTGCCGTCAAAGGCGTGCGCCAGGCATCGTAGCCGTACAGCCAGTCCGGATTATCGCCGGGCTTCTGCATCCAGGTATTGGCGCTCGATATCGCCTGAATGCGTGACGTGCGCGGTTTGCGGTGCGCTTCATAGCGCTGGAAGGCGCCTTCGATGTCGTCACCCGCCTCCGCGAGACAGCGCGCAATTACCGCGGCATCTTCTATTGACGTTGCCGCTCCCTGCGCCATGTACGGTGTCATCGGGTGGCAGGCATCGCCGAGCAGCGCGACGCGGCCCACGCTCCAGCGCGGCAGCGGGTCGCGCTCGAGGATCGCCCATTTGTGGCAATCGGGGCAGGCGTCGAGTACGGCGCGCACGTCGGGATGAAATCCTGAATACGCAGCGCGCAGCTCTTTGACGTCGCCCTTCGCCGACCACGATTCCTTCGTCGCCCAATCGATGCCTTCGGGCAGGCTGGTGACGAAGTAAATCTCGTCGCGATTGGCGGTCGTATAGTAAATAACGATATGCCGGTCTTCGCCCCACCATTTGGTGCGCGAAGGGCCGATGTCGAGCCCGTTCATCAACGATGCCGGAAAGACGCCGCGATAGGCGACGCGGCCTTTGTTGTAGGGCGTCTCGGGCCCGAGCAGAATTTCGCGCACGACTGAATGCACGCCGTCGGCCCCGATCACCGCATCGGCGTGCTCGCGCGTGCCGTCGGCGAACTCGAGCGTGACGCGTTCCGCGTCCTGCGTGAGACCAACGAGTTTCTTGCCCGGATGAATGATGTCGGCGGGCACGCCGGAGAGCAGCGCTTCGTGCAGGGTTGCACGGTGCATGCAGAGGTACGGCGCACCGTAGCGTTCCTCCGGCATCGGCAGCTCGATGGTGACTTTGCCGCTGTCGCCAATGCGATTGAGGTGAGAGCGCGGCGCGAAGGCGGCCTTGCGCACGCGGTCTTCGACGCCGATTTCGCGCAGCACTTTCATTGAATTCGGCATCATCTGGATGCCGGCGCCGATACGGCCGAAGCGTGCTGCCTGCTCGAACACGCGCACGTCGAACCCCGCGCGGCGCAGCGTTGCGGCGGCGGCGAGGCCGCCCATGCCGGCGCCGATGATTGCAATTGCGGGTTTTGCTGCCACCTTGATCCTCCGAACGCCGATGTTAGGGCATGCATAGTCGAAATGGCAACCCAAGCGGCCGCGAAGCGCAGTGAAACGCGCGACTGACGAAGCGCGCGCGCAGGCGTATCTTTGGCGGCAGGATGAAGGGTCGCAAACTTTCACCATCAGGGGAGGCAGACATGGAAGCGAAAAGACGCACGTTCCTCGCGGCAGGCACCGCCGCCGCGGCACTGGCGGCCGCGCCGCGCGCATTCGCGCAATGGCAACCGAGCGAACGCTATCCCGACCCGGCGGTCCGGGTCATCGACCCGGCCTTTGCGCGTTACCGTATAGCGCAGAGCAAGGTCGAACGAATCGCGGCGGGGATGCGCTGGTGCGAAGGGCCGGTGTGGGTCGGTGACGGCCGCTATCTCCTGTGGAGCGACATCCCGAACAACCGCATCATGAAGTGGGACGAGGAGACGGGCCGTGTCAGCGTCTTTCGCAAGCCCTCTAACAACGCGAACGGCAATACGCGCGACCGCCAGGGCCGGCTGCTCACCTGCGAGCACGACACGCGCCGGGTGACGCGCACCGAGTACGACGGCAGCATCACGGTGCTCGCCGACCGCTTCGATGGCAAACCGCTGAATTCGCCGAACGACATCGTGTGCAAGTCCGACGGCTCGATCTGGTTCACCGATCCGCCGTTCGGCATCCTCGGCAATTACGAAGGCCATGTCGCCAAGCCCGAGTTACCGACCAATATTTACCGCCTCGACGGGCAATCGGGCAAGCTCACGGTTGCCACCGGCGACGTCGTGCGGCCGAACGGTCTGTGCTTCTCGCCTGACGAGAAAATTCTGTACGTGATTGTTGCCGGAGCGACCCCGCGAGAGATCCACGCATTCGATGTTGCCGACGGCGCGCGTCTGACGAACCGTCGCACGCTGCTCGTCGCGGAGGCCGAGGGTACGCCGGACGGCTTTCGCTGCGACGTCGACGGCAACCTGTGGTGCGGGTGGGGCATGGGCAAAGAAGGCCTCGACGGCGTGGCGATTTTCAGTCCGCAGGGCAAGCTGATCGGCCGCATCGACCTGCCGGAGCGCTGCGCCAATCTGTGTTTCGGCGGACGCTACCGCAACAGGCTCTTCATGGCAGCGAGTACATCGGTTTATTCAATCTACGTCAACACGCAGGGCGCGCCGGGCGGCTAGTGCAACGCAACGGCGCGGATTATTTTTCGCGCCAGCCTTTGTCGATGTAGCGTTTGCCGCCGGTTTCGCTGGTCTGCAGCACGGCAGCGTAGGCGCCGTTGCTAACCCGCCACGTACGCGTTTCCATCGCAACCTGTTCCTCATCCGGCCCGTTGGCGAGCGCTTCAGCAATCACGCGGCCGTCCATTTCCGACGCTGAGTTCGGCTGGCCGAGGAGATGCAGCAGCGTCGGTGCAACGTCTACATTCGAAGTGGGTGTGCGCACGACTGCGCCGTGCTTGAACGCCGGACCCCAGGCGAGCATTGTATTGCGCACAGTCCAGGGGCCGATGCCGCCGTGTCCCGCCCGCTTGCCATCGTAGGGCTCCGTGTCCCGCTTGCCGCTGATCTGTGCGTATTCAGTGCCGCGCGCGCCGTGGTTGTTTGGCGCGGACGACCACGGAAAAGTAAACACAATGTCGGGGCTGCGCTCATGACCGCTGAGATGCACGAATTCGAGGGAGAAGGTGCCGGGGGCCGTGCCCTGATGCGGCGCACCGCCTTTTTCAGCGGCGGTGAATACGACGCCGCACCACGGCTGGCGTTGCAGAAACGCGGCTATCGCCGGCACGCGCGATCTGTCTTTGACGTGCAACGCAACGGCCTGGCCGCTCGACGCAATGACGACGTCGTCCGCTCCCGCCGTCATCATTCCGGCATCAGCGAGCGCGCGGCCGACGTTGACATTGAATACCGTTTGCGCAAAACCATGGTCGGACACCACCATGATGTTGGTCTTGTTGCGCAGACCGAGCGTTTCGAGTTTTTCCAGCACCAGGCCCAGCTGGCGATCGTCATTGCGGATCGCCGCGACTGCTTCGGGTGCGCCGGGGCCGAGAGCGTGCTGCGTGTGATCGGGTTCGCTCATCCACGTGAATACAACGGCCGGCTTGAGCTCGGGCAGCACATAGTCGCGAAGCACCTGCATGGCCCAGTCCACCGACGGGTTGAATTGATCGGTTGCGCCGCCTTTTTTCGGTGCCGGGCCGAAGCGCTTGAGTACCGGGTCGCTGGCCGAAGACGGAAACGCGACTTGCGTGCCGGGAAATAAATCGCCGCTGATGAGGGTGCCGATGCCGCCCGGCGATTTCGGCGCGAGCAGCAGCGCGCTGCCCGTCGAGCCCGAGCTTACGACCACCATGCTGCGCCCCTGCTGCGCGAGAATCTCGGCGAGCCCCGTGGCGGTGACCATGCGGCCGCCGGTGGCTTCGTCGAGTTTCAGCAGCGGCTGAAAGTCATCATTGGAGAACGCGCGCTGCGGATCGACGGCCGGCACATATATGGTGTTGCCCATGATGCCGTGGCGCGCCGGATAACTGCCGGTGCCGAGCGACGTGGAGTTTACCCGCGTGACGGTCGGAAACACCGAGTGCGTGTTCTGGAACGCCACGCCTTCCTTGCGCAGCCGGTACAGAGTGGGCGTGTCGGCTTCGGTAATGCTGTCGGGCCGCAGGCCGTCGAGGACAAAAACCAGATTGAGCGTGGCGGGGGATTGGGCGTGTGCGAAGCCCGCTGTGCACAAAAAGAAGAGCGAACACAAAAAATTGCGGCGCATGTTTCCTCCCATTCGCCGCATACGTCGCGGCGTTTTTATATTAAGGCCAATCTGTTACCGCGATGTTGCGGTATTGGTCTGGTAAATTTGGACACCCATCCCCATCCCGGGCCTTCCCCTTGTCCCCCATGAGGACTTCCTGCGGGGCGAAGGGGAAGGTGAGGATAGCGCTGTCGCGTTTACTGGATGGGTGAAAACTTCGACGGCATGAGGATCTTGTTTTCCTGGGCGGTCATTTCGTACGCCGGCATGTTGTGTTTCTTGGCGAGCAGCGAGGGCGGCCAGACGCCGGCTTCTTTCGCCTTGTCGCGCGTGGCGTTGCGTTCCTCGATCGATTTGTACGGCCAGATGTGAACGAACTTGTTGAGCGCGCCAAGCTCGGAAACCCACGCCGCGCATAAGGGGCTCAGCTTGACGCGGTCGGCGATGCCTTTTTCCCATAGCGCGATCAGCTTGGGCAATTCAGCGCCGCTCTTGAGCGTATAGGTGCGCATTTCGAAATACGGTCCGAGCTTGGCCGGCTTGAGTTCGGGCGACACTGCCAGCGGCATCATGATGTCGGAACGCATGTTGACGACGAAGTCCTTGATCTTGGGCGGCCAGGTGCCGTCCTTGATGGCTTCCGCGCGGATGCTGGCGCGCTCGTTCAGGTCTTTGTAGCCCCAGACGTGGACGATCTGGTTGAGCGGGCCGATTTCGGTGTGCCAGAACGCGGCCAGCAGCGAATGCTTCTTGCGTATCTCGTAGGCCTCGGCGAAGCGCGCCTCGACCTCGGGGACGGAATGGGGTTTGAGATCGTAGGTTCTCATTTCGTAAATCATGCTAATTCCTTTCTGGTTGAATTCAATTTCAAAATTCAGCGCGCAGTCTTGCCGGGCCAGCGCGCGGGCAGCAACGTCGCGTCGCCCTTGCCGAGGCCGTCGCGCGCGGCTTCATCGAAACACTCGAGCGCGCGCGCGGTGACGGGCAGGGTGCTGCCGAGCGCCTGCGCCTCTTCGATCATCGTTTGCAGGTCTTTGCGTATCGAATCGATGTCGAACGTGATCGCGCCGGTGTCTTCGCTTTTCAGCGCTTTGGCAATGGCGGGCCCACGCATCTTGAGCATGTTCGGACCGCCTGAAGTGTCGGCGAGTATATCCATCACGCGCGCCGGATCGAGGCCCAGCGGCTTGCACAGAACCAACGCTTCGCCGAGCGCCTGCCAGTATACGAGCAGCGGCAGGTTGATCGCGAGCTTCATGCTGGCGCCGGCGCCGATCGGCCCGACGTGCTCGACGCGCCGGCATAACTGGTCGAGCAGTGGTTTCGCGCGCGCGACGTCCGCGGCGGCGCCGCCGGCGAAACCGAACAACTTGCCATCGCGCGCGGGGCCGACCGAACCGCCGACCGGGCAATCGATCAACGCAGCTTGCCTGGCGGCGACTTTCGCCGCGAGCGCTTTCTCCGTCACCGGTCGCACCGTGCTCATCTCGATAAACAACTTGCCCTTGACGTCGCCGGCGAGCAAGCCGTCCTTACCGTCATAGGCGGCATCGATGGCTTCTGCGTTGGTCAATATGGTGATGACAACCTCCACGCCATTCGCAAGCTCGCGCGGCGTGGCTGCGATCTTGATGCCGGACGGCGCGAGCGCCTGCGCTTTTGCCGCGGTGCGGTTCCATGCGCTCACTTCATGGCCGAGGCCCGCGAGTCGCGCCGCGATAGCGGCCCCCATCTTGCCGATGCCGACGATGCCGATTTTCAAATGCATTCTCCCGATACGTTGAGTCAGCAGTGTTGACACTCGCGCTGGCGTAGCGTCAAACTGGCACGCGGAATATTAGCAGGTTCGCCGACATAGAGCGGCGCAGGAGGAGCTTCGGAAATGAGTTCGCCAGTCAGCGAAATTCGCGACGGCATGCGCATCGAGTGGGACGTGGCCATCGCGATGAATGACGGCTGCGTTCTGCGCGCCGACGTGTTCCGCCCGCCGCGCGCCGGCAGGTGGCCGGTGATCCTGAGCTACGGTCCATACGCAAAAGGTCTGCATTTCGAGGACGGCTATCCGAGCGCGTGGCGGCGCATGATCGAGACGCATCCCGATGTCGCCGCGGGTTCGTCGAACAAATATCAGAACTGGGAAGTGGTTGATCCCGAGAAATGGGTGCCGGACGGCTACGCGGTCGTGCGCGTCGATGCCCGCGGCACCGGGCGTTCGCCTGGCTTCATCGATCACTTTTCGCCGCGCGAAACGAAAGATTTCTACCAGTGCATTGAATGGGCCGGTGTGCAGGCGTGGTCGGACGGCAAGGTCGGCTTGAACGGCATTTCCTATTACGGCATCAATCAATGGCACGTCGCGTCATTGCGTCCGCCGCATCTCGCGGCGATGTGCATCTGGGAGGGTGCTGCCGACTGGTATCGCGACATGACGCACCACGGCGGCATTCTGTCGACGTTCTGGGAGAATTGGTACGACATGCAGGTGAAGACCGTGCAGTACGGCTGCGGCGAGGCTGGTAAGCGCAGCCGCGTCACCGGGCAGCTCGTATGCGGCGACGAACTGTTGAGCGCGGGAGAACTCGCCAAGAATCGCTGCGACTTCGGCAACGCGATACGCGCGCATCCGCTCGACGATAGCTACCACAAGGCGCGCTCGCCGAAATGGCACAAGATCACAGTGCCTTTTCTGTCTGCGGCGAACTGGGGCGGGCAGGGTCTGCATCCGCGCGGCAATTTCGAGGGCTACATGCGCGCGGCGTCGCAACACAAGTGGCTCGAAGCGCATGGCATCGAGCACTGGACTCATTTCTACACCGACTACGGCGTCAAGCTGCAAAAGCGCTTCTTCGCGCATTTCCTTAAAGGCGAAAAGAACGGCTGGGCGAAGCAGCCGCGCGTGCAACTGCAGGTGCGGCATCCCGACCGCTTTGCCGAGCGCCACGAAAACGAATGGCCGCTCGCGCGCACGCTGTGGACGAAGCTTTATCTCGACCCGGTCGCGCATGCGTTGACGCAGGCACCGCCGCTTGCGTCATCAATCCTTGAATACGACGCGATGGGCGATGGCGTGACTTTTCTTTCGCCGCCGCTGCCGCAGGCAACCGAGATCACCGGGCCGTCAGCGGCGAAATTGTTCGTGTCGTCCTCGACCCGCGACGTGGATTTGTTCCTGGTGCTGCGCGTCTTCTCGGCGGACCTGAGGGAAATCGTGTTTCAGGGTGCGATCGATCCGCACACGCCGGTCGCGCAGGGTTGGTTGCGCGCATCGCATCGCAAATTGGACCGCAAACTGTCGCTGCCGTACCGGCCGTACCACACGCACGACAAATTGCAGCCGCTGAAGCGCAACGAAGTCGTCGAACTCGATATCGAGTTATGGCCGGCGTCTATCGTGGTGCCGGCCGGCTGCCGCATTGCGCTGTCCGTGCGCGGCCGCGACTATATTTATCCCGGCGGCAGCGGCGGCAAGCTGTCGAATTTCAAAAACGAACTCACCGGCTGCGGACCTTTTCTGCACGACGATCCGCGCGACCGCCCACCGGCGGTTTTTCACAACAAGGTCAAGTTGCACTGCGGCCCGCAGCGCGCGGCTTACGTATTGCTGCCGGTGATTCCATCCAGGCGTTGAACAGGAGCTATTTGTCATGAAACTGTACGGATTCTGGCGCTCGCTCGCGACTTACCGCGTGCGCGTGGCACTCGCGTTAAAAGGACTTGATGCCGACGCAGTGTCGATTGATCTGCTGAAAGGCAATCAGCACGATGCCGCTTACAAGGCGGTCAATCCGCAAAGCGTCGTGCCTGCGCTGGTGATCGATGACGGGCCGCCATTGTTTCAATCGATGGCGATACTCGAATACCTCGATGAGGCGCATCCTCAACCGCCGCTGCTGCCGAAAGACGCCCGCGGACGCGCGCGCGTGCGCGGGCTTGCGCAGATCGTCGTCAGCGACGGTCATCCGCTCATCGTGCCGCGTATCCGCGTTTACATGGAAAAGGAACTGAAGCTCGACGAGGCGACGCGCAATCGCTGGCTCGCGCACTGGTCCCTGAAGGCGCTCGAAGCGGTCGAAGGCCATCTCGCGAAGGAAAAAGAGAGCGGGCTTTTTTGCCACGGCGACGACATAACCATTGCCGATATCTGCGTGGCGTCGCAAGTGATAGGCGCGAAGAATTATTTCAATTGCGACGTCTCGGGGGTGCCGACCGTGATGCGCGTGTTCGACGAGTGTATGAAGAACCCCGCGTTCGACCGCGCGCTGCCACAGAATCAGCCGGACGCGAATACGGCGCATTAAGCAGGATTCGGTATAAGCTAAACGTAATAACCAGAAGGAGGAGAACACATGACCATCGATCGCAGGCGTTTCATGCAGGCTGCCGGCGCGGGTATTGGCGTTTCGGCATTGGGGTTACCGGCGCTCGCGCGCGCACAGGGGGCGCCGATCAAGCTCGGCCTGATGACGGTCAAGACCGGGCCGCTCGCCTCCGGCGGCATTGACATGGAGAAAGCGCTGATTATGTATTTGCGCGAACGCAACTACATGATGGCCGGCCGCAAGATCGAGTTGTTCGTCGCCGACAGCGCCGGCAATCCGGCTCAAGCCAAAGCGAAGACGCAGGAACTCGTCGAGAAAGACCGCATCAACGTCATGATCGGGCCGCTTGCGGCCGGCGAGGCGCTGGCGACGGACGACTACATACGCGAGCAGCAGTTGCCGACGCTGTCGGTTGCCGCGGCCGAGGACATGACGCAGCGCAAACCCAACCCGTGGTTCGTGCGCGGCACCTCGACGTCGTCGCAGTGCGCGCATCCGCTCGCCGACTATTGCTACAAGACGCTCAAGTACCGGCGTATGGCGGTGATCGCGGACGACATTCCTTACGGCCACGAAATGTGCGCGGGCTTCCAGCGCGTGTTCGAGGAACTCGGCGGCAAGATCGTGCAGAAAATGTTCCCGCCGCTGACCGTGCCCGATTACGGCACCTTCCTCGCGCAATTGAAGACCAACATCGACGGCGTCTTCCTCGGTTTCGCCGGCTCCAACGGTTTTCGCTACGTGCGCCAGTTCAATGAGTACGGGCTGCGCGGCAAAGTCAACATCGTCGGCGGCATGACCGCGCTCGACGAGGCGGTGCTGCGCAACATGAAGATCGAGGCGCTCGGCATCGTTACGACGTGCTGGTACTCGGCCAAGCTCGAGAATCCGCTCAACCAGAAGTTCGCTGCGGCGTTTCGCGCCGAGGCGGGCTACGACCCGGGTTTTTACGCGGCGGCTACCTACGTCGAAGCCGCGGTACTCGAAAACGCGCTGAACGCGATCAAGGGCAGCATCGAGAGCAAGCCGGCGTTCATGAAGGCGCTGCGCGCGAGCAAAACCGACACCGTGCGCGGGCGCGTCGCATTCGACCAGTACGGCAATGTGGTCGGCAACGTTTACATCCGCAAAGTCGAGCGCGAGGAGGGCAGGCTCGTCAACACGGTGATCCAGACTTATCCGAACGTGAGCCAGTTCTGGACTTACAAGCCGGAAGAGTTTCTGAAAAACCCGGTGTATTCGCGCGATTATCCGCCGGCGAAAAATCTCGAGTAATTCAAAAACATTCGCCACAGAGGGCACAGAGAACACAGAGGAAAAACAAATAAAAATCCCTGCGCGCAGGATTCATGTTTTTTGAATTTCTCTGTTCTTTCTGTGTCCTCTGTGGCCGGGCTTTTGATTTTTGAATTTTTGAGATGAGTTCTGACTCACCCAATCGCCACGCTAACGCTCACCACGCATGCAATTCTGGATCATACAGACGCTGAACAGCCTTGCCCTCGGCGGGCTGCTGTTCCTGTTGTCCGCCGGTTTCTCGCTGATCTTCGGCGTGATGCGCATCGCGAACCTCACGCACGGCGCGCTGTTCATGCTTGGCGCGTACGTGGGCGTGACGATATTGCGGTACGTGCCTAACCTGTGGGCTGCCGCGCTGCTCGGCGGGCTCGTGGTCGCGCTGTTCGGCGGGCTGCTCGAGCGCTTCATTCTGCGCGCGCTCGCCGGCAACGCGCTCGGGCAGGTGCTGGTCACCCTCGGCTTCGCTTTCATCATCGCCGATTTTTGCCTCGTCGTTTGGGGGGGCGATCCGATTCCGGTGCCGACGCCTGAATATCTGCAGCATCCGCTGGTCGTGATGGGCGTCGCTTTTCCCAGCTACCGGCTGGTCGTAATCGTTATTGCGGCGGTCACCGCAATTGCACTTTATCTCTTGATGGAGCGCACGCGGCTGGGCGCGATGATACGCGCGGGTGTCGACGACATGCAGATGGCGCGCGCCGTCGGCATCCCGGTGTCGAAATTGTTCACCATCGTGTTCTGCCTCGGCGCCGGACTCGCCGGCGCGGGCGGCGTGATCGGCGGGCCGATACTGTCGGCGTACCCGGGATTGGACGCCGACATGCTGCCGCTTGCGCTGATCGTCGTGATATTGGGCGGCGTCGGCAGTCTTATCGGCGCATTTGTCGGCAGCTTCATTATCGGCTTCATCTACACGTTCGGCACTGCGCTGCTACCCGATCTCGCGTACGTGATCTTGTTTCTGCCGATGATTGTCGTGATCGCGTTCCGGCCGCGCGGGTTGTTCGGAAAGCAAATAACGCAATGAAGCACGCCGGCTGGTGGGTGTTGCTGCTCGCAACAGTAGCGTTGCCGTTCGCGGCCGGCGAGTACTACGTCAATTTCGCCAGCCAGATTTTCATCGCGGTGATATTTGCGGCGAGCCTCAACCTGCTGGTTGGCTATGGCGGCCTGCCGTCGCTCGGTCACGCGGCCTATCTCGGCGTCGCCGCGTACTTATCGGCGTGGCTCTATCTCAAGTATGGCCTCGCGCACTGGATGATCGCGCCGCTGACACTGATCGCGACGACGGTCATGGCGGGATTGTTCGGACTTATCTCATTGCGCGCGACCGGCCTCGGGTTTCTGATGCTGACTCTCGCGCTGTCGCAGGTGCTGTGGGGCACCGCCTACCGCTGGGTCGCGGTGACCGAAGGCGACAATGGCCTGCGCGGTCTTACGCGTCCGGCGCCGTTCGGCGTGAGCTTGGACCAGCCGGTGGCGTTTTATTTTTTCGCGCTGGCAGTCACGGTGATCGCGCTGTGGTTTATGGCGCGCTTCGTCGGCTCGCCCTTCGGCGCGGCGCTGAAAGGCGCGCGCGACCAGGCGCGGCGCATGAGCGCGCTCGGCCACGACGTGTGGCTGATTCGCTGGATCACTTTCGTCTACGCCGGATTCTGGGGCGCGGTGTCGGGACTCCTGTTCGTGTACTACCATAAGTACATACACCCGGCGTCGCTGTCGCTCACGAGCTCGGCCGAAGGCCTGATCGGCGTGATCGCGGGCGGTTCCGGCACGCTCGCCGGTCCGCTGATAGGCGCTGCGATCGTGATGGTGCTGAAGAACTACGTGTCGGCGTACATCGAGCGCTGGAATATGCTGCTCGGTTTCGTGTTCGTGGTCATCGTCATCTTTATGCCAGACGGGCTCGTGCCCGGCGTGCGCCGGCTATGGGCACGCTGGCGAAAACCATGATTGCCGCGCTCGACATTCGCGGACTCAAGAAATCGTTCGGCGGCTTGCCCGCGACGAACGACGTGTCGCTGACGGTCATGCCGGGCGAGCGCCGCCTCATCATCGGGCCCAATGGCGCGGGCAAGACGACGCTCTTCAACCTGATTGCGGGGGACTTGAAGCGCGACGCCGGCACGATTCATCTCTTCGGCGAAGAAGTGCAGCGCATGCGGCCGCACCGGCGCGCGCAGCGCGGCCTCGCGCGCACCTACCAGATCATCACGCTGTTCGCGCACGACACGCTCGAGCACAACGTCGCGCTGTCGCTGCTCGGCATGACCAGAGCGCGCTGGAACATGTTTGCGCCGCTCGACGGGCAAGCACATCTGTATGCGGAAGCGCGCGCGGTGCTCGCGCGGGTCGGACTCGAGCACCTTGCCGGACGGCCGTTGAGCGCCGTGTCGTACGGCGAGAAGCGCCGCGTCGAGATCGCGATGGCGCTCGCGCAGAAGCCGAAGGTGCTCCTGCTCGACGAGCCGCTGGCGGGATTGTCGCGCGAGGAGCGCGGCGCGATCAGCCAGCTCATCGCGGCTATTCCGCGCGAAACCACCGTCGTCATGATCGAGCATGACATGGACACGGCGCTCGACCTCGCCGAGAACATCACGGTCCTGCATTACGGCAGCGTGATCGTCGAAGGCACGCGCAGCGCGGTCGTCGCCGATCCGAAAACACGCGAGGTTTATCTTGGAAAATGAGCTTGGCAAATGAGCTTGGCAATTGAGCTTGGCAATTGAGCTTGGAGAATGAGCTTGGAGAATGAGCTTGCCACCTGAGGACGCTTTAACGCTCAGCGGCATCAACGCGCTCTATGGCGACAGCCACGTGCTGCACGGCGTGTCGTTCGCGGTGCGGCCCGGCCGCGTGCTGGCGCTTCTCGGGCGCAACGGCGCGGGCAAAACCACGTGCATGAGCACCATCATCGGGTTTCTGCAGCCGCGCGACGGCGACATTCGCTTTTTCGGCGAACCGATCACGCGCCTGCCGCCCGAGGCAATTTCGCGCAAGGGCATCGGCTTCGTGCCGCAAGGGAGGCGCATTTTCCCGACGCTCACCGTGCGCGAAAATCTGCTTGTCGCGCAGCAATCGCGGAGCACGGTCGACAAGCCGTGGACGCTGGCGCGCGTATGCGAACTGTTTCCGCGCCTCGCGGAGCGTCTCGAACAGCATGCAGGCTCGTTGTCCGGCGGCGAGCAGCAGATGCTCGCAATCGGCCGCGCATTGATGGGCAATCCGCGCCTTCTGCTGATGGACGAACCGTCCGAAGGACTGGCGCCGCTGATCGTCGCCGAAGTCGGGCGCACGATCGCGCGCCTGAAGGCGGAAGGCCAGTCCATCGTGCTCGTCGAGCAGAACATCAAGCTTGCATTCGATCTCGCCGACGACGTTGTCATGCTGAATACCGGGCGCGTCGTATTTGCCGGCGCCGCCAGCGAGGTGCGCGACAACGAGGCGCTGATTACCCAGCACCTCGGAGTTTTTTAGTACAGACTGTGAGAACATGATTGAATAGTTGCTGGATGCTGATGTAATGGGTGATGAGTTATGAGCGATGGGTGATGGGCTACGATTTAAGGACCCGTTCCCCATACCCCGTTCCCCCATTACCGGTTCATCGATTTTAAGACGAGGAAATTACCTATGATGTTCACCTGCACCCCCGGCTGTACCGATGTCGCGCATCGCCATCGTCCCTCGCTGTTTCTGCGCAAGGGCGCGACTAAAACCGCCGCCAAGACGCGTCCGGCCGCTGCGCCGGCCAAGGTCGTGCGCGACCGCAAGGGCCGCAGCTTGCGCATCGACCTGCACTGCCATTATCTGAACCCGGCGATCAACGCGAAAGTCGGGCACCTCAACGCGAGTCAGTTCGAGCCGTCCGGGGTGTTCGCCAATGCGCTGACGAAAGAAGTGAACGTCAAGCAGATAAAAGATCGCGGGCCTATGCTCTCGACGATCGAAGTGCGGCTGAAAGACATGGACCGCATGGGCATCGATATCCAGGCGGTGTGCCCGGCGCCCAACCAGTGCATCTACTGGAGCGAGCCGGATTTCGGCCGCGAACTCGCGCGCATGGCGAACGATCGCCTCGCCGAGATCGCCGCGACATGGCCCGAGCGTTTCGTCGTGATGGGCACGGTGCCGTTGCAGAACGCGGAGATGGCGGTCGCGGAACTCGAATACTGCGTGAACAAGCTCGGCATGCGCGGCGTCGAGATCCTGCCGAACGTCAACGGCAAAGATTTGACGGACCCGAGTCTCGGCTTGGAAAAATTCTTCGCCAAGGCGCAGGAGCTCGACATCGTGGTTTTCATGCACCCGCTGGGCTACACGCAGGGGGAGCGGCTGATGGACCATTACTTCAACAACGTGATCGGCAATCCGCTGGAGACGACGGTCGCCGCGAGCCACCTCATATTCGACGGCGTGATGGAGCGCAATCCGAAACTTAAAGTCGTGCTGCCGCACTCGGGCGGTTACCTCGCGCATTACTGGGCGCGCATGGACCACGCGCACCGCGCGCGACCCGACTGCCGCGTCATCATCAAGAAAGCGCCGTCGAGCTATTTGAAGAAGTTTTACTTCGACACCATCACGTTCGACACCCAGATGCTGGGCCACCTCATCGCCAAGTATGGCCCCGACCACGTCGTGCTCGGCACCGACTACCCATTCGACATGGGCGAAGACAACCCGGTGAAGCTGATCGAAAGCGTGCCGCGGCTATCGCGCGCGGACAAGGACAAAATCATGGGCGGTAATGCGGCGCGGTTGCTGAAGATCAAGCGCTGAGCTAGGGACATCACGTAAATGAAAACATGCTTGCTTGTCAGGATGGGAATGCACGCGATGGTGGCGATCGCGGCCGGATTTATTTGTTCGCCGTCGTCGTTAGCGCAGACGGGTGCGCCGAAATATGAGCCCGACCTTACGTGGCCGAAGCCGTTGCCGGACCGCTGGGTGCTCGGCGGGTTGGGCGGCGTGTGCGTGGATGCGCAGGACCATGTGTTCATACTCAACCGGCAAGACGTGCCCGAGGGCGATCTAAATGCCGGCAAGCTCGCCCCGCCAATCATCGAGTTCGATCCCGCGGGCAACGTCGTGCATTCGTGGGGCGATCTCAAAGTGCTGGATCCGCGCCTGCATTCCTGTCATCTCGACAAAGAAGGAAATTTCTGGGTCGCGAGCGCGCCTTCCGCCATGGTGCAGAAATACACGCACGATGGTGGCAAGCTGCTGCTGCAGATCGGCCAGAAAGGCGTTTACGATTCGTCCGACGGTAGCGAGAAAGGCAAGCCGCTCAATTCGTCCGCAGCACGTTTTCTGATGCCGTCGTCCATCTACGTCGACCGCCAGAATGGCGATGTTTACATTGCCGACGGCGAAGCCGTGAAAAGCAACCGCCGCGTGGCGGTGATGGACAAGAACGGAAAGTTCCTGCGTCAGTGGCTGCCCGAAAACATGGGCGAGGTGCATTGCCTGACCATCGCGAACGATCAGGACGTCTACGTATGCAACCGCCGCGGGTCGAAAATCCACGTGTACGATAAGGTGGGCATCCTCAAACGCGTCATCGAAGTGCCGTGGCAACCCTACACGCCGCCGGCCGACGGCAAGCGCGTGGAGACCGGCGGTTCGGCTGTCGCGATCGATTTCTCTCCCGATGCGAATCAGCGGCTGATCTTCGTCGTCAACCAGAACAATTCGCAGATCGAAATCATCGACCGCATGTCCGGCAAACATCTGGGCAGCTTCGGCCGGCCCGGCGCATTTCCCGGCGAGTTCGTGCAGGCGCACGGCATCGCGGTGGATTCGAAAGGCAACGTCTATGTCGCCGAGAACCGCGGCCGGCGTATACACAAATTCAAACCCGCCGGCGCGAATTAGCGTCAGGCCAGAAACGCTTCGACCGCCTGAACAAAAACCTCCGGCTTTTCGAGCTGGGGGCAATGCCCGCACTCGGGTATCTCCATGAATCCGGCGCCGGCGATTCCCTTTGCAAGTTCGCGCGCAAGCGGGGCGGGCGTTGCGCCGTCGAGCGCGCCGACCATCACGAATGCCGGGTTGCGGATCCCGGCGAGCAGCGGCGTGAGATCGACGCGGGATAATGCGAGGCAAGCGCGGCTGAAGCACGCGGAATCGGCTTTCGCGAGCACTGCTTTGCGCTCGGCGACGAGTTCCGCATTCGCGGCGACAAACGCGGGCGGGAACATGCGGCTGATCGCCGCATCGAGCACCGCTGTCATGCCCTGTTGCTTCACGCGCTCTGCCATCGCACGCAGCGGCTCCTTGCCCGCGGGCGGAAAAGTGGCGAGCGAATCGGCGATAAACAGCTTGTCGAATGTTGCGCCGTGGCGGCACGCTAGCGCAATGGCGATAAAGCCGCCGAGCCCGTTGCCGAGCACGTCGGTTTCCCGCGGCAGTTTCAGCGCGCGCAGTAAACCGGCAATGTGATCGGCGTAGTCTTCGACGCTTGTGCCGTGCGGCACGGAAGCGCCATACCCCGGCAGATTGACAAGCGTCACGCGGTGTTTTTTTGCGAGCTCAGGCACGACGCGCTCGAATGCCGTGCGGTCCGCGAGCAGCGAGTGCAACAGGACGAGGTCGCGGCCGCTGCCGGTTTGCGCGATGTCGACTGCGACGCCGTTGACTTGGATGATGGACATGGAAAAATAGGATTGAGGATTGAGGATTGAGGAGCGAGGGGAACCCGCCCCCATCCCGGCCGTCCCCCCCGCGAGGGAGGAAGGAGATTAGGGCGTGCTATTCGAGAAACTTCGCCGGCGGCACGTCGCGTCCGTATTGAGGCGAGGAAATGAACTGTTTTGGATCGTAGGTCCAGAATTGGGTGACGTCGCGCACTGTGTCGATGGTCGTGTTGACGAGCTGGCCGTCTTTCCTTTCGACCTTGCGGATATAGATGTTCAGCACCGGCTTGCCGTACTCGTCGAGCTTGAGCGGCCCCATCGGTCCGCCGTTCAGTTTTACGTTGTGCAGCGCCTTGACGAAATCCGCCTTGTCTTCGAAGCGGCCCTTGATCGCCTTCATCGCCTCCTCGAGCCACAAACCCGCGGTGTACGTGCCCGCAGTGTAGAAGCCCGGGGTCGCCTTGTACTCGCGCTGGATGGCCTCGACGAAGCGCTTGTTGTCCGGCGCGTCGCGATCGGTCGCGTACCAGCTCGCGGAGTACACGCCGAGCGCCTCATCGCCCATATTTTTGAGGATGCCCTCGTCGACGAGAGTCGGATTGCCGAACACCGGCATCTTGAGGCCGAACTCCTTGTAGGCGCGCAGGAAGCGCAGCGGATTGCTGCCGGCAAAGCCGGCGTAAATCCCGTCCACGCCGGTTTTCACCTGGCCGACAAATGAGCCGTAGTCGGGGGCGTTGAGCGCGGGCCAGAGCTTCTGCACGATGCGCCCGCCGTTGTCCTCGAATACATGCTGAAAGCCTGCCGCGCCCTCGTGCCCGTAGGTGAAGTCGTCGGCAATCATCGCGATGCGTTTGTAGCCGAGTTTTTTTGACGCGTAGTTGCCGAGCGCGTGCATCGGCTGGGCGGCGGTACCGTAAACGTGAATCACGTAGTCGCTTTTCTTCTGCTGCGCAAGGTCGTTCTGCGCCGCCGAGGTCGGCGTGATCAGCGGCACCTTCGACTGCATTATGTATTCGTCGATCGCGAGCGCCTCGAATGTCGCGAGCGGCCCGATGATCACGTGCACCTTGTCGCGCTCGATGAGTTCCTGGGTCTTGGCCTTGGCCTGCGCGGGCTGGCCGGCGGTGTCGGCGAAAAAGATTTCAACCTTGCGGCCGGCGAACGTATTGTTGCGCTCCTTCAGCAACAGGTTGATGCCTTCTTCCATCTGCTTGCCGCCCGCGGCGAGCGGGCCGGTCCTCACGGTGAGAAAGCCGAGCCGCAGCGGTTCGCCCTGCGCGAACGCCGGGGCGGGCAGCAATGAGACGAGCATTGCGACAACCGCGGGAGCAACGAGCTCGAGTCTGAATCCGGTCATGACTCCTCCTTGTTTATGGAACTGCTTTTTCGCCGGTTCATTGGCGCCGGTCTATGCGTCAGGCAGCTGTAATGCTGAAAGCGATTGGCATAATAGCACTCGCTCCCGTGGCGACAAGAGTCCTATTGACAGCGTCCACCGAATAGTCGAAGTTAGGCACGACGCTACCATTCCCCGCAGGAGACCGGCATGCCACTTGGAAAAATCGCCCACTATTCCATACGCACGCTCGATCTTGAGGCGACGCGCCGGTTTTACACCGGGGTGATGGGTCTCACCGTCGGGCCGCGTCCGAAGTTTAATTTTCCCGGACTGTGGCTCTACAATGGCAGCCACGAATCGTACGACAACGCGGTCGTGCATATCATCGGCATCGATCCGAACGATCCGCAAGGCTTGCAAGATTATCTTGGCGATCGTGATCCTGAGAGCCTGAAAAACGGGACGGGGACATTCGACCATATCGCTTTTTCCGCGACGGATGTGAGCGGCATGGTCAGGCACCTGAAAAAAATCAGCGTGCCGTTTCGCGAACGCACCGTGCCCGATCTAAATCTGCGTCAGGTGTTTCTCGACGATCCGAGCGGCGTGGTGATCGAGCTCAATTACCCCGCGAACGAAAAGTCGGTCGCCTGACGTTCGCGTCGTCATGAGCGAACGGCGCAAGGCCCTCGTCGTCGGCGGCTCGCTCGGCGGGCTGTTCGCCGCCAATCTGCTGTCGCGTGCCGGGTGGGACGTCGAGGTATTCGAGCGAGCAGGCGTCGCGCTTGCAGGCCGCGGCGCCGGCATCATTACGCACGGCGAATTGTTCGATGCGATGCGCCGTGCAGGTGCCGTCATAGACGAAGCAATCGGTTGTCCGACGCATGGGCGCGTAACCCTCGATCGTTCAGGCGCCAGCGCGGCCGGGCTGCCCATGGTCCAGATCCTCGCGGCATGGGGCAGCCTCTACGGATTAATGAAGGGCGTATTTCCTGCCAGCCGCTATCATTTCAATAAATCACTGCTGCGGGTGGAGCAGAACGACGCTGCGGTAACCGCGCATTTTGACGACGGCACGAACGCAAGCGGCGACCTGCTGGTCGGTGCCGACGGCATACGCTCGACTGTGCGCGCGCAATTTCTTTCGCAGTCCAAGCCGGTCTATGCGGGTTATCTCGCGTGGCGCGGGCTTGCTGACGAGAGCGCGGTGAACGAGGAAACGCGCCGCACGCTGGCCGGCCGCATGGCGTTCTGTCTGCCGCCCGGCGAGCAAATGCTGACTTACTTCGTCCCGGGCCGCGACAACAGCACCGGCGCAGGCGAGCGGCGCATCAACTTCGTGTGGTACCGCCCGGTCGATGGGGACGCCGGATTGCGCGATCTTTTCACCGACGCCGATGGCCGGCACTACGAGCACAACATTCCGCCCGATCGCATCCGGCCGCGGGTGATTGCCGACATGCGTGCGGCCGCTGCTGAACTGCTCGCGCCGCAGTTTGCCGATGTGGTGCGCGCGACTGCCGAACCGCTGTTTCAGCCGATCTATGATCTGGAATCGCCGCAGCTCGCGTTCGGCCGCGTCGCGTTGCTTGGCGATGCCGCGTTCGTCGCGCGTCCGCATGTGGGGCTCGGCGTGACGAAGGCGGCGGGCGACGCGGCCGCGCTGGCCGATGCGTTGCTGGCGCATCCGGGTGACATCGGTTCCGCGCTGGCGCGCTATGCCGACAGTCGCCTCGAATACGGCAAAGCCATTGTCGCGCACGCGCGTCTGCTGGGCGAGGGTATAGGCGCGAGTGTTGCCGCCAGCGCACGGGCCGCTTATTTCCGGCAGCCGGAGGTCATCATGCGTGAAGTCGCCGTGCCGGACTGGGCTGATCGCTCTGTTGCGCTGCGCCGCCTTCAAGTAACATAGCCGTCAATAACAATGCCCGCGGCATGCATGCGGGTTCGCGTTTCATCCACCTCACGGAGGAGCATCATGACCGAGCGCTCGAAGAAACCCGCTGCCGACAAAAAACGCCGCAAGCTGATACTGGGCGCCACCAGTGCTGCCGCCACCGCCGCCACTTCACCGTTCTGGATCAACATCGTCCACGCGCAGTCCAAGGCGCCGATCAAGATTGGTTTTCCGACGCCACTCACGGGCCCTTTCGGCACCGAAGCGCAGGACCAGGTGCGCTGCGCCGAAATCGCTATCAAGGAGTTTAACGAGTCGGGCGGCCTCAACGGGCGCATGGCGGAACTGCTGGTGCGCGACGACAAGCTGAATCCCGGCGAAGCGGCGACGCGCACCCTCGAGCTCATCGAAAAAGAGAAAGTCAGTTTCGTCGTCGGCGCGCTGTCCGCGGCAGTGCAGCTGTCGGTCAACAACGTGTGCAAGGAACGCGGCATCATCTACAACTCGATCAGCCAGTCGGACGCGATCAGCGAGGTCAAGGACTTCAGCAAATACACGTTCCACGAGGCGATGAATCCGCACATGACTTCAGGCGCGGTCGCACGCTTCGCCATTCCGAAATTCGGCAAACGCGTCGTGTTTTTCACGCCGGACTACGCTTACGGGCACGAGATGCTGCGCGGCTTCCAGCGCGCGGGCAAGGAACTCGGCCTGGAAACGCTCGCCGATCTGCGTTACCCGCTCGGCACCAGCGACTACACGTCGTTCTTCCCGCGCGTGCAGTCGCTGAAGCCTGACATCCTGTGCATGATCAATTTCGGCCGCGACCTCGTGAACGCAGCCAAGCAGGCCTACGAATTCGGCATCACCAAGCAGGTCAAGATCATCACGCCCATCCTGCTGATCAGCGCGCGCATGGCTGCCGGCCCCGAGCCCTTCGAAGGCGTTGTCGGCGCGACTTCGTACTACTGGAAGATCGAGGACTCGCTCGCCAGCGCGAAGGCGTTCAACGACCGCTATCGCAAGGCGCACCCGGGCACGGTGCCGACCGACTACGGCGCGCTTGGCTACGCGGGTGTGCGCTCGCTGCTCGTCGCCGCGCGCAACGCGAAGAGCACCGATTCCGACAAGGTGATTCCCGCGATGGAGGCGCTCAAGTACGATTTCTACAAAGGGCCGCAGTCCTATCGCAAGTGCGATCACCAGTCGGTGCAGTCGTTGATCATGCTGCAGTCGAAGGCCGCGGCCAACGTGCGCGACAAGAACGACGTGTTCGACGTCATCGGCATCGACAACGGCAGCGAGAAGATGCTGCGCACCTGCAAGGAGCTCGGGCATAAGGCTTAGTAGCGCCTTCCCCCTTGACGGGGGAAGGCGGGGATGGGGGTGAAATCATTGCGTGTCGTGGTAGTGCTCACCCCCACCCCGGCCCCCCCTCGTCGAGGGGGAGGGGATTCGTTTTCAATACCACGGTAATCCTATGAGCGGCATCACGCTGGACCTCCTGTTGCTGCAGATCGTCACCGGCATCGCGCTCGGCGCGGTGTACGTGCTGGTGGCGCTCGGCTTGTCTCTTATATTCGGCATGCTGGCGGTCGTGAACTTCGCGCACGGCGCATTCTTCATGGTCGGCGCCTATATGGGCGTGTGGCTCTTCGCGCAAACCGGAAATTTCTGGGTGTGCCTCGTGCTGGTGCCGCTCGGCGTGGGCGCCATCGGCCTTGTCACCGAACGCGTGCTGGTGCGTCCGCTCTATGGGCGCGGCATCGACTATCCACTGCTGCTGACGTTCGGCCTGTCGTATATCTTTGTCGAAGTCGTGCGCATGACGTTCGGTCTGAACGGCATTCCGTTCTCGACGCCCGCGGGCCTGACCGGCGCGGTCAATATCGGCATCGGCCACTTTCCGCTCTATCGGTTGTTCCTGATCGGTGCAACCGCGGTCATCGTCGCCGCCCTGTATTTGTTCATCGAAAAAACTTCCTACGGACTGATCATCCGCGCCGGCGCGCGCGATCCTGAAATCGTGCGCGTGCTGGGGATCGATATCTCCAGGGTCTGGCTGGTCGTGTTCGGCATCGGCACCGGCATCGCGGGCCTCTCCGGCGTGCTCTCCGCGCCGCTGCAGTCTGTGACGCCGGAAATGGGTGTCTCGCTACTCGCGGATGCGTTCGTCGTCACCGTCGTAGGCGGCATGGGCTCGCTTACCGGGGCAGTAGTCGCGGGCTTGCTCGTTGGCGTGGTAGTGAGCCTCACTTCGCTGGTATCACCGGAAGCGGGACGCGTGTCGATATTCGTGCTGATGGCGGTCGTGCTGCTGGTGCGTCCGCAAGGATTGTTCGGCCGCACCGGAGCGCTGGGTTAGGCATGCACGGCAGCAATGCGCAGCAAGCAGGCGCTTGGCGCGCGGTGCTCGATGCCATCGCGCGCCACCGCGTTGCCGCGACGCTCGCGTTCCTGATTATTTTTCCGTGGCTCGTGCCGTATCACACGCTGGCGATCAACATTCTGATCTGGGGCCTGTTCGCGCTGGGTTTCAACCTGCTATACGGTTATGCAGGCCTCTTGTCGTTCGGTCACGCGGCGCTGCTCGGCGTGGGCAGCTATGGCTGCGGCATCGTCATCGTGCATTTCGGCTGGCCGTGGTACGTGGCGATTCTGTGCGGCGTCGCGTTCTCGTCCGCGGTCGCCTGCGTGATCGGCTTTCTTGCCATCCGCACACGCGGAATTTACTTCTCGATGGTGACGCTGGCTCTTGCCGAATGCGTCTATTACCTCTTTTATAAATGGGAAAGCGTGACCGGCGGCGAGAACGGGCTGCGCGGCATCAACGTCTCCACGGTCAATCTGTTCGGGTTCGAGATCAACTTCCTGGATCCGGTCAACAAGTATTACGTGATGCTCGGGGTGGTCGCGATTGCGTTGTGGATTTTTTCACGCATACTCGCGTCGCCGTTCGGCGCGGTGCTTGAAACCATACGCGAGAACGAAGCACGCGCCGCCGCGTGCGGCTACAACGTCGCCAACACCAAGCTCATGGCGTTCGTGCTGTCGGGCGCGTTCTGCGGCGTCGCGGGCGCATTGCGCGCGTTGCATCTGTCCACCGTGCCGGTCGAAGTGCTGCAGATTTCGACGTCGGGCGATGTCGTGATGATGGCGCTGCTCGGCGGCTTCGGCACCTTCTTCGGGCCGTTCATCGGCGCCGGCGTGTTCCAGCTCTTCGGCGACGTGCTGACGTTGTGGACGACGCACTGGCAGCTGTATCTCGGCGCGACCTTCATGGTGTTCGTGCTGTTCTTTCCGCGCGGCATCTGGGGCTCGATCCTGCATTGGCTCGGCGTGGCGAAATCATGAGCGACATCCTGGTCGCCGAGGGCGTGGGCAAAAAATTCGGCGGCTTCGTCGCGCTGAAGGACGTATCGGTTAGCTTCGCGGAGGACAAGCTCGCCGCGATCATCGGCCCGAACGGGGCCGGCAAAAGCACGTTTTTCAACGTAATTTCGGGCGCGTTTCCGGTGTCGAGCGGGCGAGTGCGCTTCGAAGGCCGCGATATCACGGGCCTGCGGCCGCACGAGTACGCAAGGCGCGGCATCGCCAAATCCTTCCAGATCACGAATCTATTCCCCCAGCTCTCCGCGCACGAGAACGTGCGCGTGGCAGCGCAGATGCAAAAGACGCGCTACAACCTGTGGACGCCGCGCGCCGGCATCCGCGAATTGATAGAGCAGGCCGACGCGCTCCTGGAGCGAGTGGGCATCTTCGCCAAGCGCAACGCGACGGCACGCGACATGGCGCACGGCGAGCAGCGCTGCCTCGAAATCGCGATGGCGCTGGCGTGCAAGCCGCGGCTTTTGCTGCTCGACGAGCCGACCGCCGGCATGTCGCCGGAGGAAACCGTCAAGATGATGGATCTCATCGTGCGCCTCGCGGCCGAGCGCACGGTGATCCTGGTTGAGCACAAGATGAAGCTGGTGATGGGGATCTGCCAGCAGCTGGTCGTGCTGCATCACGGTGAATTGCTCGCGCAGGGCACGCCCGACGACATCCGCGCCAATGACGACGTGAAGCGTGTCTACCTCGGGCAGGGAAAGCATTGATGGCAGCGATGCTCAAACTTGAAAGTCTCAACGCGTGGTACGGGCACAGCCATGTGCTGCAGGGCGTGTCCCTCGAAGTCGGCGCCGGTGAGATTGTCACGCTCATCGGGCGCAATGGCGCCGGCAAAACCACCACGCTGCGTACCGTGATGGGTCTGGTGGCCAAGCACGGCGGCAGCGTCAAGTTCGACGGGGCGGACGTGCTGAGCGAACCCGCGTTCCGCCGTTACCACCGGGGGCTTGCTTACGTGCCCGAAGAGCGGCGCATCGTGCCGGGGCTGTCGGTGCTGGAAAACCTGCAGCTTGGATTGCTGGCGTCGCCCCATCGCCAGCGCGAAAGCGAGATCATCGCGCGCATTGCACGCACGTTCCCGCGCTTGCAGCAGCGGCTCGGTCAGCCCGGCGAAACCTTATCCGGCGGCGAGCAGCAGATGCTGGCGATCGCGCGCGCGATGATGGCCGAACCGAAAATGATTTTGCTCGACGAGCCGTCCGAAGGCATCATGCCGATACTCGTCGATGAGATGTTCGACCTGTTTGCGGAGATGAAGCGCGCCGGCACCACTATCCTGCTGGTCGAGCAGAACGTCGAGCGCGCGCTGTCGATTTCCGACCGCGCCTATGTCATGGACCAGGGCATGATCGTGCACCACGATACTGCCGCCAACCTGCTGGCGGACAAGACGATACAAGAGCGGTATTGCGCGGTGTAGGGATGAGACAACGCGCGAACTAGCGGCCGGTGTCGGTTGGCTGGTTGAACACCATTTCGGTGACGATTTCGCCGTCGCTGCTCAGCCTGCACACTTTGCTCGGGGTATTGCGTTGCGCAAGCGTAATGGCGAACCGCTCCGCTTCGGCCAGAGAGTGAAACGAATACCCTGACGTGCCCTTGTTGCTGTCGACGAACCAGCGCTCGGCGCCGAGCGAGGCTATCGTGTAGGTGATGTAGTCCCCGGTCAGGTTGCTTGATTCTTCTTCCGCCATAGGTAAAGAGTCCCTAACACAATGAAACGCGCGATGCGCTGTCACGATTTTGGCTCAGGGCTAGAAGAAAGTCCCGCGGCTTAGTCATTCTAAGCAAGGGGCTTTCGACAACGCCATGGGCCAAAACTCGTGCCAGCCCGAAAGGTTGCAGCCAGAATCGGCGATGGCTGCGTTGCTCGTCTTGGCAATATGAATAACTATTGCCTGCGCCGGGCGTCTTGCCCTCACCGATTCTGGCTGCAACGCACACGTGTTTCATTGTGTTGGGGACTCTCGAAGTTTACAAGTTAATCCGGGTTTTCACATGGCGAGGTTCGCGGCATGGCGAAGCCGTGTCGAGGAATTTCCGCACAAACGGCACGCATCGCTAAACTTTACCGAGGGCCCGCAGGACGCGCTCGGGCGTGACGGGCTGCGCGGTGACGCGCGCCTTGAACGGGCGCAATGCATCGTTGATCGCATTCATCACCGCGCCAGGTGCGCCAGCGGTGCCGGCTTCACCGGCGCCCTTGGCGCCAAGTTCCGATGTTTTGGTCGGCGTGACGACATGGGCGATTTCCATGTCCGGCATTTCGCCCGCCATGGGCACGAGGTATTCGGCCATGTTGCCGTTGAGCAACTGGCCTTCGGCGCTGTAGATGCAGTGCTCGAATAAGACGCCGCCGATGCCCTGCACGATGCCTCCGCGAATCTGCTCGTCGACAAGTTGCGGATTGATGATGGTGCCGCAGTCTTCGACGCACCAGTGCTTGAGCAGTTTGACGAAGCCGGTTTCGACGTCGACTTCGACCAGGGACGCCTGCATGCCGTTAGTGAATGCAAATCCGTAGCCGCGCGGGGTGTAGTGGCGCGTCACGACCAGCTCGGACTGGAAATCCATGGGCAGCGTGTCAGGGCGGAAGTAGGCTATGCGGCCCACTTCGGCGAGCGGCAGCTTGACCTCGCCGGTGCGCACGTCGACTACATGATCGTTGCGCACGTCGAGCATTTCGCCGCCCGTCTGCAAAATCGCCGCAGCCACTTCGAGAATGTGGGCGCGCAACACTTTGCCTGATTGCAACACCGCTTCGCCGCCGATGCCGGCGCCGCGCGACGCCCAGGTGCCGCCGCCATACGGCGTGGTGCCGGTGTCGCCCGTGATGACGCGCACCTTGTCGATGCCGACGCCGACCGCATCGGCAGCAATCTGAGCGAAGATGGCTTCAGTGCCCTGGCCTTGCTCGGTGACGCTGACCATGCACGTCACCATGCCGGTGGGCTCGAAGCGCAGCGTCGCGCCATCCTGAGCCGAGATGCGCGCGCCGCCGACGCCGTAGAAAGCCGGCGATGGGTTCGTCACCTCTATCATTGCAGCAAGTCCGATGCCGCGGTAGACGCCTTTCTTGCGCAGAACTTCCTGCTCATTGCGAAGCTTTTTGTAGTCCATGAGCGCCAGCAGCTTGTCGAGCGTCTGGTGGTGCGAGAGCTTCTCGAATTTCATGCCGGCCGCAGACGTATAGGGATAGGCGTCGTCCGCGATCAGGTTGCGGCGGCGGAACTCGGCCGGGTCCATGCCGAGTTTTTCGGCGGCAAGATCGACGATGCATTCCGTGATCGATACCGCGATCGGATGGCCGACGGCGCGGTACTGGCACGTCACGTTCTTGTTGGTGAAGACGACGTTAAGATTCGCGCGGTACTGCTTGTGCTTGTACGGGCCGCCGGTAAGATTGACGACCTGATTGCCTTCGATTCCGCTCGTCCTTGGATAAACAGAGTAGGGGCCTATCCCGGTCAAATCGTCGAGGTCGAACGCAAGGATATCGCCGGCCTTGCTGCAGGCGATCCGCAGCTTCGCCTTGTGCTCGCGTGCATGGATGTCTGTAAGGAAGGATTCCAGCCGGTCAGCGATAAACTTCACCGGGCGCTTCAGCATCACCGACAGCGCTGCGGTAGCCATCTCGTCCGGATACACGTGCACTTTGATGCCGTAGGAGCCGCCGACGTCCCTGGCGATGACGCGCACGTTTGCTTCCGGCAGGTCCAGATGCCGCGAAATGATGTCCTGCATCATGTGCGGCGCCTGCGTCGAGTGATAGACGGTGAGCGAATTTTCTGCCGCGTTGAAATCGGCTAGCAGCGTACGGGCTTCGAGCGTCACGCCGGTGTGACGGCCGAATTCGTAGGTCTCTTCGACTACGACGTCGGCCTTCGCGAAGGCTGCGTCGACTTCGCCGGTATCCAGCGCACGCGTGAAGCAGATGTTGTCGCCAAGGTCGGGGTGAATCACGTATTTGCCTGCGAGTGCGTCATCCATGTCGACGATGGCGGGCAATTCCTCCCATTCCGCGTCGATCAGGTCGGCCGCGTCTTCGGCCTGTGCGCGCGATTCGGCGACGACCGCGGCGACCGCTTCGCCCTGCCAGCACGCGCGGTCGACGGCGATTGCGTGCTGCGGCGCCGACTTGATGCCCTTCAGGTGCGCGAGCACGGCAACCCACGGCTTGCAGTAGGCGGCAAGCGCCTTGCCGTCAACGACAGCGATGACGCCGGGCATGCTGCGCGCGCGCGTAAAGTCCAGCATGGCGATACGCGCATGCGCATGCGGGCTGCGGAAAAAGGCCACATGTGCAAGACGCGGCAGGCGCAAATCGTCGGTGTAAACGCCGCGTCCCTGCAGCAGGCGCTTTGCGTTCGCCCGCGGCACGCTTTGGCCGATGTACGGTTTGTCTGCTTTGCTCGCGTCGCTCATTTCAGTCTATCTTTTTGTAACCGCCGATGAAAGCCGATAGAGACGTCGCTGCTTTTGAATTTCATCTGCGTTCATCAGCGGTTATTTTTTGCTTTTAGCAGGCCCTCAATCGCATCGACGATCGCCTGATAGCCGGTGCAGCGGCAGTAGTTGCCGGAGATGTGGTCGCGGATTTCGTCGCGCGTAGCGCGCGGCTTGTTCAAAATCAGGTCTTGCGCTGCCATCAACATGCCCGGGGTGCAGAAGCCGCATTGCAGCGCATTGCGCTCGTGGAACGCACGCTGCAGATCGGCGATTTCGCCGGAATCGGACAGGCCTTCGATGGTCTCGACCCTTTTGCCGGCCGCCTGCACGGCGAGCATCAGGCAACCGCGCACTATCTTGCCGTCGACGCGCACCGTGCACGCGCCGCACACGCCGTGCTCGCAGCCGGTGTGCGAGCCGGTCAGGCCCAGGTCTTCGCGCAGGAAATCGATTAGGTGCTGGCGCGGCAGTATGCGCCGCGTCGTCGGCGCGCCATTGACGGTGAGCGTAGTTTCGACGGATTGATCCATAGGCTTGCTCATGCGTTCAAAGCGTTGAGAGCGCGCGCGGTAATCACACGTGCGAGGTGCAACTTGGTCGCGGGCGTCGAATAAGTGTCGCCGCTCGGGTCGAGATCGGAGGCCAGCGCTTTGGCGGCTGCCTCAATCACCGCAGGTGACAAGCGTTTGCCTTCGACTTCAGCCATCGCGGTTTTGGTGAGCACCGGCGTCTGGTCTACGCCAAGGTAGGCGAGCTGCACGTTCGACAGCACGCCATGTGTACTCGCCGCCATTGCCGCAACGCCGACAATCGCGTAATCGCCGCGGCGTCGCGTCAACTCGACGAAGGCGCTGCGCGAACCGGCAGCCGGCGCCGGGATATCAATCGCGGTCAATACCTCGCCCGGACCGATGGCGGTCGTATACAGCGCATGGAAAAATTCGCGTGCCTTGACTTTGCGGCTGCCATTTTTATTCGAGATGACGAATTCCGCATTGAGGGCGAGACAGCACGCCGGCCATTCCGCTGCCGGGTCGGCGAGCGCGATGCTGCCGCCGAACGTGCCGGCATTGCGGATCGCGACGTGCGCGATGTGCGGCGCGGCCTGCGCGAGCAGCGGCAGCGTCCTGGCGATTTCCGGCGAGCGCTCAACTTCCGCATGGGTCGTCAGTGCGCCTATGGTGACTTTGCCATTGGCAACCGTGATGCCGGCCAGCCCGGGTATGCCCGTGATATCGATTAATAATTCCGGCGATGACAGCCGCAGGTTGAGCGCGGCAAGCAGGCTTTGCCCGCCAGCGAGCAGGCGCGCATCGTCGCCGTGCGTTTCGAGCAATTGAAACACCTCGGCGAGCGATCTGGCTTTGATATAAGCGAAGGGCGGCGCTTTCATCCTGAACCCTGATGCGGGCGGACTTACGTTGTTATGATTGCATCGTGATGAGTCCGCACGCCGCTGTCAAGAAAATCCCCGTCAGCCCGGCGCGCCAATTGCGAGCGCAATGACGGGCTGCTATATTCGCTCGCGCAGCTCAATTAAAAACAGGAATCTCCAGTGAAATCACCGACGATACGCCAGCTCGCGCAGACCGAGAAACCGCTTGTCCTGCCGGGTGCGCACGATGCGCTGTCCGCGCTGCTCATCAAGGAGGCGGGCTTCAAGGGATTTTTCATTGGCGGCTTTCAGACCGCGGGCGCACGCTACGGCCTGCCCGATATCGGGCTCGCCCAGCTTGGCGAATTCTCGGCCGCCTTCCGCGACATGATCAGCGCGTGCGACCTGCCGGTGCTGGTCGATGCCGATAACGGCTACGGCGACGTCAAGAACGCGGTGCATCTGCTGCATACCTACGAGCGCATGGGCGTGCAGGCCATGTTCATCGAAGATCAGGTGTCGCCCAAGCGCTGCGGCCACATGGCCGGTAAGCAGGTCGTGCCGACCGAGGAGATGGAAGCGAAATTGCGCGCGATGACGGCCAATCGGATGAATCCCGACACTTTCATAGTGGCCCGCACCGATGCCCGCGCGATATACGGTATGGATGAAGCGCTGCGCCGCGCCGAGCGCTACGTGCGCGCGGGCGCCGACGGCGTGTTTATCGAATCGATGCTGAACGAGGACGAGATCGCGCGCGCTGTGCGCGAAGTGCAGACTTGCCACGTCGCCAACATGCTCGAAGGCGGCATCACGCCGATCTTGAAACCTTCCGTGTTGGGCCAGATGGGTTACGGTATCGCGCTCTACGGAATCACGCTGCTGCTACGCATCACGAAGACGATGCAGATGGCACTGGCCGATCTCAAGAGCGGCGAGTTGAAGCTGGTCGGCACCGGTACGCCGTTCGAGGAATACACCAAAATCGTCGGCGTCGAGAAGTGGCGCAAGATCGAAGCGGACTTTGGCGGAAAATAGTATTTAAACAAACCACATTGAGCCGCAGATAAACGCAGATAAAACCAAAAACAATTATTTTTCATGGTTTGGATTTTGACGTATCCGCGTTTATCTGCTTTTATCTGCGGCTGAAATGCTTTAGCAGGAGGAGACAATGCCAGCTTACTGGCTCGCGCGCTGCCGGATCGACGATCCGGTCAAATACAAGCAGTACACGGACCTCGTGCCCGGCATCATCGCCAAATTCGGCGGCAAGGTGCTCGCGCGCGGCGGGCGCTACAAGATTGTCGAAGGCCCGGAGAATTTCCAGCGCTTCGTCGTCATTGAATTTCCGGATCTGGAGCAGGCGGCCGCATGCCATGCCTCGCCCGAATATCAGAAGGCAGCCTCGTTCAGGCGCGACGGCGGCGGGGTAGTGGAGCAAGTCATCGTCGAAAGCGGCGACGCGACGAAGTAATCCGATCGCCGCATAAAATAAAATCCCCTCCCCCTTGATGGGAGGGGTTAGGGTGGGGGTGAGCAGTGATGAGAATGATCTACGCAGGTTTATTCATTGCGACTGCCGTGCCCGCTCTCGCGCAAAACTATCCTTCCAAACCCATACGCTTCGTCACCGGCGGCGGGCCGGACGCGATGGCGCGCCTGCTCGGCCCCAAGATGACCGCGACGTGGGGCCAGCAGATCGTGATCGAGGAACGCGGCGGCGGCGGAATACTGTCCGGCGAAACCGTCGCGCGTGCGTCGCCCGACGGTTATACGCTGATGCTGGCGACAACCACGCACACGATGAACCCGAATTTCTTCAAGCTCTCGTATGACCTGATACGCGATTTCGCGCCGGTGACCTTGCTGGGCAAGATTTCTTTCGTGCTGTCGGTGCATCCGTCGCTGCCGGTGAAATCGATCGATGAATTGATCAAACTCGCGCGCGCCAAAACTGGACAGCTGAATGCGGGATCCGGCGGTACCGGTTCACCCGCGCATCTCATCATCGAATTGTTAAAAAGCCGCGCGGGTGTGAACATCGTGCACGTGCCGTACAAGACGGTGGGCCAGGCGGTGACGGCGCTGATCGGTAATGAAGTGCAGCTGATGTTCGTCGTGTCGCCGTCGGCAGTCCCGCAGATTCAGGCGGGGCGCATTCGTCCGCTCGCCGTCTCGACCCTCACGCGCTCGGCGAGCCTGCCCGACGTGCCGACGGTCGCCGAGTCGGGTTTGCCCGGCTTCGACGCGCCCGCCTGGAACGGCGTGCTGGTGCCGGCACGCACGCCGCCGGCCATCATCAACAAGCTGCATGCGGAACTCGTCAAAGACCTGATGCTGCCCGATGTGCTCGAGCGCATCGCCCTGCTGGGTTTCGAGCCGGTCGGCAATACGCCGCAGGAATACGGCGTGTTCTTGCGCGCGGAACTCGCAAAGTGGGCGAAGCTGGCGAAGGAGATAGGGGCTAAGGCGGAGTGAAGCTTTAACGCGACTCAACCGCGAGCCTAATGCTGCCGTTGGTGGGCATACTCGTCGCTGGGTCAGGCGCCGACCTTCCGGAGGGACTTGGGTGGAATATTGCCGAGTTCCTTCAGGATACCGGGCACCAGCGGTGCGAGGTGTTCCATGCGATTGCTGACTGCTTCAACGACAAGCACAGCGATTGGCAGGGCGGCAAGGTTCTGCTGGAACTCAAGGTTCCCGTCCATCGTCAGGAACACATCGAATTCCGAGGCGGCGAGTCCGAGCAGCTTTCCATTCTTGATGCCTGTCCACCCGCTGCGCTGAACGGTGGAAACCGTGTGACCAACCAGCATTGCCGCAAGACGATGCGGTAGATCCTCGTCAAGCAGGATGCGCATCTGGGATGATTGCGGCGCGCGCCTCTTCAAGCACTCCTACCGCCAGTTCGCGACTGACGGACGGAAAGTCATCCAGGAAGACCTCCAACGAGTCTCCAGCCTCAAGGTGATCGAATAGCGTCTTGACCGGGACCCGCGTGCCAATGAAAACGGGGGTTCCGCTGTGGATTTCGGGGTCGACGGTGATCAGCGGCGTCTTCATGGCGGATCTCCAGCGCAGGCTATCGCAACAGTATACTCCAGCAAATTTACCGGCCGTCTAAGGCTTCACTGATCAGCGTGCGCCGGAGTTGAGCGGCGTACTGGTGCCGGCGCGCACGCCTGCGGCCGTCATCACGAAGCTGCACACGGAACTCGTCAAAGACCTGCTGCCCGATGTGCTCGAGCGCATCGCCCTGCTTGGTTTCGAGCCGGTCGGCAATACGCCGCAGGAGTACGGCGTGTTCTTGCGCGCGGAGCTCGCGAAGTGGGCGAAACTGGCGAAGGAGATAGGGGCTAAGGCGGAGTGACGCTCGTGCGTCGATCTGTAACGGATGCGGCTTCAAAAATCCAGAAATTATTTGCCGCCGATAAACGCAGATTGTCTAACGTGGCGTTCAGCCGCCGCTGTAGGCGGTCGGATGCAACGAATGGTTCGGGGTCATTGTCATGCTCTGCGGGAATGGCGTTCCACATATTTTCGAAGCACACCATCCATTCGCGATTGCCAACCGTCGCCCGTGGACTTGAAGTACGCAACAACCTCGGGGCTGTAGCGAACCGAAACGAGCAGTTTCTTGTTCTCGGATTTCGGGCGCCCGCGTAGCGCTCGCATGGGTACCATGGCCTTCAGTTGCTTCGGCGTAAGCGGGAGAGCGTCGGGATCGCCTTTCGCCGCCGCGGTAATGGCCCGGTCTTCTTCGGCGGTGGGAATTATTACAGAAAGACGCTTAGGGGCGCTGGACATAGTGTTTCACCTCACGACGATTGGCGCGGCGCAGACTAATGATCCTTCGCACTTCGCCTCGATCAACAAAGGCAACGTAGTACAGAATCCCGGTTTTCGGCGCGAGCGCGACCATACGCGTCTCGCTGTATTCGAACCGGCCATCGATCCACACCAACGCTGCTTCCCAATCGAGTTCGACTGCCAGGATCAGGGAAACACCGTGTTTCGCTTGGTTTATTCTGTCTTTGGCTGGATCGAACTCAAAACGCATCTATTATCGTAGCTACAATAAATACGCCTGTCAAGGAAGCGACTCTCAGTGCTGAATGACGCCGAACGTGGAAGTGAGGGGCGGCCGGAGCGAAGCGGAGGGAACTGCAAGCGCAGCTTGCAGCCGTCCCTCTCGACTGTAGTGTTAAGCGTCACCACAGTCGCCACCACGGTTTTTGCGGCGGAGGATTTGCCTTCTCCCGATTGACCGATTGGCCGAGCGCCTGACTGCTAATGCTGTGCCAGACAACTGTATCCATAACTTGAGCCTTAGAAGCGCGGCTCGCCCGTAAAAACCGGATGAGGAACTGGAGCGAATGCTTGGAGTGATGTTCTTTCGAGTCCGCGCTCTCTAAGTTCAAACACAAGCTGGCTTCGGAGATGTTGCTCCTGCCAGGGCTGAGAGTGCATGTTTTCTCCAAACTCTGCCTGTGATTTTGCAACCTCTCCAATTTGTCCTGAGAAAGAATCTAGCTTCCAGATTGACTGATCTGGCCTTGTAAAGAAAACGTCTCCGAAGGCCGACGTGCCAATTGGCAAGACCTTGCCACTAATAACAGGCCAACAAGAGAGGATTCGCCCAAAGTCGATGTTTGAATCTTGCGAGAGAAGATCGTCCCAAGTGAGTTTTGTCATGTGACGCTTAACGTTCGCGTTGAATGGCGCGCAGGTTTATCGCGCGTCCATTTTCGAACACGCGGTTAGGCATGCGGTTTCCGAAAGTTGGCAAGTACTCTATCGTGATTGCCATTTCAGTAGCGCTTCCGTACGCTGTTGTGTCATGTAGGACTCGCAGCTTATTTGCTCCCAAACCGGCTTGTCCCACGCGCCATTTTCCCAAACGCGCTGACACTGTGCGTCGCGATCTTTAATCCACGCTCGCTGTTCTTCTCTAAGGCGCTTTCGGGAGTCGGGCGGAAGCTGGGACATCACTTGCCGATAGACACGATTGAGTCGCTTATCGAGTCGCGCGTTTTCAAGGTCGTTGCAATAGTCCATGTCGTGTTGAGTCCACGCGTTTCGACAGTCTACGGCGGAATGGACAGCGGGGCTTTGAGCTACCAATGTGATGACAAATATGTACCGCAATTGTCGATTCACGCCCTCACCTCATCATGCCTAACTTTAAATTAGTTGACAATTCGTAGATGCTAAACGCATATATTTGTATACGCAACGATATGCAGAAATATATATACATCTGCGTGGGTATATCTACATATATATAAAACTTGATCTATGCAGGTTCGACTAATTGCATGGTGATGCTTTGAGCTTGTCCGCATTAAGCGGTAGCCAAGATCTGCTTCTAAGATTTACCGTCATGCATTGAAAACGCGATCGTGCACGGGCGGTCCGAGCGGTTACTCCACGCGTGATTGGTGCCGCGCTGCACGACGGTGTCGCCAGTCTGTAATTTCACTTCCTGCGTATCGAGCACGAGCGTGATCTCGCCTTCGAGCACGAGGCACAAGTCCAGCGTGCGCGTTTTTTGCATGTAGGGATGCGGTGCAGACTGCGCATACGTCGACGCGGCGGGCGAACCCATGGACGCGAAGAAGGATTGCACTTCGCGCGCGCCGACTTTGCCTTGCCATGTTTTGTCGGGCGGAAACGTGACGATGCGGCACACCGATCCTCCCGCCGGCGGCTCTATCGCGTGCGGCAGGTGCGAAGTATCGGCGATGCCGGCGATGCGCGCGGGCGTGCGGTCGGTGACCCACACGCGCGTCGCGCTGTAGCCCGGGCGCGCGGGATCGGTCTTGACGTCGCGCACCGGCGCGTCGGAGATGGCTCTCGATTTTTCGTTCTCGTCAACGCAGACGATGCGGCGCACGGGTTTCGTGGATGTCGTCATCATCAATCCTCGTACTTCGCGCCCATCATGACGAACGCCATCAGGCTGCCCTGATTCGGATTGCACCAGCCGTGCCAGTTGCCAAGCTGCACGACGACGTCACCGGGGTTCATCACGCGCTCGCCATCGTCGAGCAGGAGTACGCGCTCGCCTTCGAGCACGATGCCGTAGTCGACGGTCTCCGACTTATGCACGGGCGACGAGTACGCGTTGGCGCCGCCCTTGTCCCAGGTGCCGCCCGGCCGCTGACGCGGCTCGTGCAACGGCACGGCTGTCTTATCATTTGCTAGATCGTAGCCGGGCGGTTTCGCCGGCGATTGCACAATGCGTAAATGCCCGCCCGTCTCAGGCGGCTCGAAGCTGAAGAGCAGATTGCCGTCGTCACGCGTCCCGGCGAGCGGCGCAGGGCTTTCCTCGTAGACCCATACGTCGGTCATGCCGGTGCCCGGACGGATTGCGCCGGGGTTCACGTTTGGCGCCGCGCTGTCGTAGACAACGCACGAGCGTCCCTGCGCATCGTTGCCGGTGACGACGCGCCGGATCGGTTTCAGCTTTGTTTCCACAGCAGAGACTCCTCCGGAGTTATCGTTATGTGCGGGTGATGATTATAAGCAAGGTGCGTGCAAAAAAACTCCAAAAGTTTCTCCGCGCCAATTATTTCGTTGGTAGTATTGCATTCCTTCGAGGGGAGATTTCCACAATGGCAAAAATGACTGGCGCCCGGCTGTTCGCCGAGGTGATGCATGGCTACGGCGTTACGCACGTGTTTCACGTGCCGACCATCCTTATGCGGGCGCTCGCAGAAATGGATGAGTTCAATATCCACAAGATCATGACGCACGGCGAAAAAGCCGCCGCGTATATGGCTGACGGCTACGCGCGCGCGAGCGGGCGGCCCGGCGTGTGCATGGCGCAGCAGATAGGCGCCTCCAATCTGGCCGCGGGGCTGCGCGATGGCTTCATGGCGTGCTCGCCGATGATCGCCGTCACCGGCGGCTCGGTGCCCGGCTCGCGCTACCGCCACGCGTACCAGGAGGTCGAGGATTTCAACCAATTCGACGCGGTGACCAAGTTCAACGCGCAGGTCGACGACGTCAAGCGCCTGCCTGATCTCATGCGTCAGGCCTTTCGCGCAGCAACCACCGGCGCACCGGGGCCGGCGCATCTGCGCCTTACCGGATTGCACGGCGGCACTATCGGCGATGCCGAAGCCGATCTTGCGCCACTCGTCGAAGCGCAATTCAAGAGCGTGCCCGCCTTTCGTCCCGAACCCGAGCCCGCGCGCGTGCGCGAAGCGCTTGCAGTCCTCGCCAGAGCGCAGCGTCCGCTGATCGTTGCAGGCGGCGGTGTCGTGTCATCGGGCGCGCAGGCGGAGATCGTCGAACTCGCCGAGAAACTGCAAATACCCGTCGTGACTTCGCTCAACGCAAAGGCGGCGATCCTCGACAGTCATCCGCTGAATATGGGCGTGGCGGGCGTGTATTCGCGCAATTGCGCGAACAAGGCGCTTTCCGAGTCCGATCTTGTCTTCTTCGTCGGCAGCCATACTGGCGGGCAATTGACGACAAGCTGGAAAGTCCCGGCGCCGGGCGTCACCGTCATCCAGTTGGACATCGATCCGGAAGAGCTCGGCCGCAACTATCCCAATGCGGTTTCACTGATCGGCGACGCCAAAGTGACGCTGCGTCATCTCATCAATGCGGCAGGCCAGCCGTCCGTGGCTGGCAAAGCATGGTTGGGGCGCACGCGGGAGCTGATCGCCGACTGGCGCAGGGAAAATGAGCCGCTGATGAATTCCGATGCGATGCCGCTGCATCCCGCACGCGTGTGCCGAGAAATTTCGCAGGCGCTGCCGGCGGACGGCGTGGTTGTGTCGGACACCGGCCATTCCGGCATGTGGACAGGGCAGATGATCGAATTCACAAGCGCGCGCCAGGGTTTCGTGCGCTGTGCGGGCTCGCTCGGTTGGGGCCTGCCCGGCGCGATCGGCGTCAAATGCGCGCTGCCCGATCGCGCGGTCGTGTGCTTTACCGGCGACGGCGGTGCTTACTACCATCTTGCGGAGCTCGAGACGGCGGCGCGCTACGGCATCAATCTCGTCGTCGTCGTCAACAACAACAATTCGCTCAATCAGGAGATACCGTTGGTCGATGCGGCCTACAAAGGCAAAAATGCGGAGCGCTCGGGAGAAATCTGGCGCTTCCAGAAGTCGGTCGATTTTGCCAAGCTTGGAGAAGCGCTCGGCTGCGCGTCGTTCAACGTAAACAAGCCGGGGCAACTGAAGGAATTGCTGCCGCGTGCATTCGCGATGAACCGTCCGGTCGTCATCGATGTCGCCACCGACGAGAACGCGCTGGCCGAAAAAGCCTGGGCGCCGGGAGGTGCGGGTGGACACTGATCTGATCGCGCCGGGGTTCGAGCGCGTCGTCGACCGCGATCCGCCGCTCGACAGCATCGCGCAGGGCACGATATTCGCCGAAGGCCCCGTGTGGGACAAGCGCACGGGCACGCTTTACTGGGTCGATATCATCGGCAGCACGATATGGAAATGGAAGCCGGGCGTCGGCAAGGAAGTCGTGCTGCGCCCGTCCGGCCATGCGAACGGGATGACCTTCGACAAGGAAGGCCGGCTCACCGTCGCGGGTTGGTGCACTCGCACGATCTTTCGATTCGAACACGACGGCAGCATCACGACGATCGCATCGAAGTGGCAGGACAAGAAGTTCAACAGCCCCAACGACATCGTCGTCAAATCCGACGGTTCGACGTACTGGACCGATTCCGCGGGCGGGCTTGTGATTCCGGGGATGGTCGCGCAGGACGTGCAGCGCTATATGGACATCATGGGCGTGTTTCGCCTGACGCCCGACGGCAAGGAAGTGCAGCTTGTGATCGCGGACTGCACTTACCCCAATGGGTTGGCATTTTCTCCCGACGAAAAGATTCTTTACGTGAACGACACGCGGCTCGCATTGATACGCGCGTTCGATGTGAATCCCGACGGCAGCGTCGGGCCCGGCCGCATTTTTCACAAGATGACGGGCACCGAGGATGGCGTGGCGGACGGCATGAAGTGCGACGTCGAAGGCAATGTGTATTGCACCGGCCCCGGCGGCGTGCATGTGATCGCCCCCGACGGCCGGCTGCTGGGCCGTTTGAAGATACCGGGTCACTGCACAAACATGGCGTTTGGCGATGACGACTGGAAATCGCTGTACGTCACGACATTCAAACAGGTTGTCCGCACGCGGGTGAAAATTCCCGGCGTAGCGGTGTGGTGAGGTGCGCGCGATGAATTTGAGTTTTGAAAAGATCGCGGGCCCTTATCCGGGCGCGCTGGGCGGGCTTGCATGGGACGGCGCGCGCATGCTGTTTTCCACCGTCGACGAAGGGTTTATCCGCAGCTACGATCCCGCGAGCGGTCAGATCGCCGAGTATAAGAAACACGCGAATCGCATTAACGGTATTGCATTTGGTCCCGACGGGCGCTTGTTCGCGTGCCAGGACGGCGGGCGCCGCGTCATCCAGTTCTTGCCGGACGGCACCGCAGCGGTGACCGCCACGCGGCTCGACGGCGCGATCCACAATCATCCGTCGGACCTCGTGATCGATCGCGCGAACCGCATCTGGTTCAGCGATCCGTTCAGCCGCGTGATTGCGTTCGGGCCGCAGATTTTTCGGCCGCTCGACCATGCGTCCGTTTTGCGGCTGGAGCTCGACGAGCGTCATGCGTGGAAAATCGTGCGCGTGACGTACGACACCGCGGCGCCGCGTGCGGTGCAGATGTCGCCCGATGAAAAAATTCTTTATGTCGCGGAGGGCGAGGCCGGGCGCAAAGGCCCGCGCGAACTGCGCGCGTATCCGGTAAGCGACGACCTGGCCATCGGGCCTTACACGGTGCTGCATGCCTTCGGAGAAGATCATCGCGGCGCGCATCGCGGTATAGAGGGCCTGTGCATCGATGCCGACGGCAATATCGTCGCGTGCGGCGGTTCCGCAAAGGCGGGTCCCGGGCCCATGCTGTATGTGTTTGCACCGGATGGAGCGATACTTGCGACCTGCCGCCTGCCGGCGGAGCCGATGCGCTGCGCTTTCGGCGACAGCGGACTCGACAGTTTGTATGTCACGTGCGGAGATGGTTGCTTGTATCGCGCTCAGGACACCGGGCGGCAGGGTTTAAAACGCTGGTAGATCAATGCAGCCGCAGATACACGCAGATAAGGCGAAGGGCTAGAGCTTTAAGCGGTTTATTTTTGTCTTTCGAAGTATCCGCGCTTATCTTTTATCTGCGCCTTAACGATTTGGTGGTTCGGAGGAGCGGCGTCATGACCTCGATGCTTCGCACAGTCTTGGCAGTGCTGGTGCTCAGTGCTTGTATGTGCGTTTGCGCGCAAGAATATCCGTCGAAACCCGTCCGCGTCATCGTCGGGCCCGGCCCGGACATCGTCGCCCGCATCATGGGCCAGAAATTCACGGAGGCCTGGGGACAGCAGATCGTCATCGATCCACGGCCGGCCGCGGGTGGCGTGATCGCCGCCGAGGCCGTTGCGAAAGCGGCTCCCGACGGCTACACGCTGCTCTTGTCGAGCGCATCGTATCCGATCAACGCGGCGCTCAACCAGGGCACTACTGACGTGATCAAGGATTTCTCCGCGGTCGCGCTGGCTGCATCGGCGCCCTTCATTCTTATGGTGCATCCGTCGCTGCCGGTCAAAACGATGGACGAACTGATTGCGCTCGCCAAAAAGCGGCCCGGCCAGATCAACTACGCGTCGTCGGGCAATGGCACGCCGCCTCACCTCGCCGCGGAGATGTTCAAGTCGGCCGCCCGCATCAACCTGGTGCACGTCCCCTACAAAGGGGCCGGCCAGGCGATGGTCGATCTTGTCGGCGGGCAGGTGCAGATGGCGTTTGCAATCGTGTCTGCCGCGCTGCCGCAGGTGCAGGCGGGCAAAGTGCGCGCGCTGGGTATCACGAGTGCGCAACCTTCGCCGCTCGCGCCGGACCTGCCGACGCTGAGCCAGCTCGGTCTGGCCGGATTTGACGTCAGGGGTTGGAACGGTTTCGTCGCGCCAGCCGGCACGCCGCGCGCCGTCGTCGCCAAAATCAATGTCGAAACAATGCGTGCATTAAAACAGCCCGAAATCGTGCAGCGGCTGAAGTCGGCAGGCTATGAAGCGGCGGCTGAAAACTCGCCCGAGCAGTTCGCCGATTTTATCAAAGCCGAACTGGCCAAATGGACCAAGGTGGTGAGGGAATCGGGCGCCAAAGCCGACTGACATATGCTAATGCAATAAATGGCGGCGGGATTTTCTGCTAGTATCAAAGACCTATCCCGCCCTATCGCCGCTCCCACTAAAATAAAGTATGGACACTCCGCAGCCGGCTGCCGTTACCCAGGATGAGATCCATGCCTGGCTGACGGAAATCCGCGACCTGAAAAACACGGTCACGGCATTGCGCAACGTGCTTGAGCAGGAGAAGGCCGACAAGGAAAAGTGCGTGCAGGACGCGGTGGTCGCGAGCAGCACCGAGATCGCGCAGCTGAAAGCGACGGCGGCTGCGTTGCGCGACGCGCTCGAGCAGGCGCGCATCGACCGCGAGAATGCCGTACAGGACGCGGTGGTGACCGCCAATCACGAAATCGTGCAGCTGCGTTCGGCCGCAACCGCATTGCGTGATGCACTTGAAATCGAGCGCCAGGACAAGGAGCGCAGCGTGCAGTCAGCGGTGCGCGCCGCGCACGATGAAATCCAGCAGTTGAAATCGACCGTGACCACATTGCGCGACGCGCTCGAAGCCTCGCGGGTGAAAGCCTGAGATGCGCAGAGCCGCGGTGAAAAAACGGCGGGTCAAGGTCGCGCGCGCGCCAGCGGCCGCGATCGCGGAAAGCCGCAAGACGGTACGCGCGCCGGCACGCGGCGCCGCCGCGACGCCGGCCATCGCACGCGACGTCGGAGACATTTCGAACGCGAGCCGCGACCGGCGCCTGCGTTTCGCGGAACTGCTGCTCAGTATTTCGCAAAAAATGTCGGGCATGGATTCTCTCGACGACGTGCTCACCGGCCTTGTCGAGGTCACCACGACCGAGCTCAATGCAGAGCGCGGCACGCTGTTCCTCAACGATCCTGAAACGCACGAGCTGTATTCGCGCGTGGCGCAGGGCAACTCGCACCGCGAAATCCGGCTCCTCAACAACAGCGGCATCGCCGGTTATGTGTTTACCGCCGGCGAGGGCGTGGTCATCGACGACGCTTACGCCGACGCGCGCTTCAATCGCACTATCGATGAGCAAACCGGCTTCATCACGCGCAGCATCCTGTGCGTGCCGATACGCACCGCGAAAGGCGAGATCATCGGCGTCGCCCAGGTGCTGAACAAGCAGAAAGGCGCATTTACCAAAGGCGATCTCAAGCTGCTCGTCGCGATGACGACGCAGGGTACGCTGGCGCTGCAGAGCGCGCAGTTCATCGAACGCATGAAAGCGATCCGCAAGCAGGAGCTCGAATTTCTCGACATCGTGTCGGAGGTGACATCCGACATCAAGATCGGCTCGCTGCTGCAGAAAGTCATGGGCGAGGCGACGCGCATGCTGAACGCGGAGCGCTCGACGCTGTTCCTCAACGACGAGAAGACGAACCAGCTGTGGTCCGAAGTGGGGCAGGGCCTGGAGGCGATGCAGATCCGGCTACCCAACCACGTCGGCATCGCCGGTGCCGTGTTCACGACCGGCAAGACGATCAACATCCCCTACGCGTACGCCGACCTGCGCTTCAATCCGGCGTTCGACAAGAAAACCGGCTATTTCACGCGCTCCATCCTGTGCGTGCCCATCGTCAACCAGCGCGGACGCATCATCGGCGTCACGCAGGTGCTGAACAAGCGCGGCGGCCCGTTCACTAACGAAGACGAGTCGCGCCTGAAGGCGTTCACCGCGCAGATTTCGATCGCGCTCGAGAACGCGAAGCTCTTCGCCGACGTGCAGAACATGAAGAACTACAACGAGAGCATGCTCGAGTCGATGTCGAGCGGCGTGCTCACGCTGGACGAAACAGAGAAGATTGTCACCTGCAACGCCGCAGGGCTGCGCATTCTGCACGCTAATGCACGCGACTTGATCAACAAGCCGGCGCAAGAGTTCTTCAGCGGTGCGAATGCGTGGGTGCTCGACAAGCTGAAACGCGTGGCGGAGGCCCGGCAACTCGATCTCACGATGGACGCCGAAATGGAGCTGGCCGGACAGCGGCGGTCCGTCAACGTCACGGTCATGCCGCTCGTGACTGCGGAGCACAAGCGTCTCGGCTCGATGATCATGTTTGAGGATATCTCGACTGAAAAACGCATGAAGGCGACGCTGGCGCGCAACATGGATCCATTGATCGCCGACCAGCTGCTCGCGGCCGGTGACGAAGTGCTCGGCGGCAAAAGCCTGCCCGCGACGATATTGTTTTCGGATATCCGTGGCTTCACCACCTTGACGGAGCAGCTCGGTCCGCACGCGACCGTGAGCCTGCTGAACGAATATTTCGAGATCATGGTCGACTGCATCAACCGTGAAGGCGGCATGCTCGACAAATTCATCGGCGACGCGATCATGGCCGGTTTCGGCATACCGGTCGGACACGACGACGATGAAGACCGCGCGTTGCGCACTGCGCTGGCGATGATTCGCGAACTCAACGTCTGGAACAAAAAGCGCCTGGGTGAAGGCAAGTTGCCGGTGATGATCGGCATCGGGCTCAATACCGACGTCGTCGTCGCAGGCAGCATAGGCTCGCAAAAGCGGACTAACTACACCATCATCGGCGACGGCGTGAACCTGGCGGCGCGGCTCGAGTCGGCCTGCAAGCAATATGCGGCGCGCATCCTGATCAGCGAGTTCACGTACCGCAAGCTGCGCGGCACCTACCGCACGCGCGAAATCGACCTCGTGGTGGTGAAGGGTAAAACGAAACCGGTCGGCGTCTACGAAGTGCTTGACTATCACGACGACGAGTCGTTTCCGAACTTGATGGACGTCGTCAATCAGTTCAAGGACGGCATGGCCAAGTACCGCGCCGGGAAATGGGACGCGGCGATCGACGCGTTCCGCGCCGCCTTGCGCCTGAATCCCAACGACAAGCTCTCGGAAATCTACATCGGCCGCTGCGAGAAGCTGAAGGGCGCCCCGCCGGCGGGCGAGTGGGACGGCGTCTGGATAATGGAAGAGAAATAGGGGCGAAACCGGACGCGCAGCGCCGGATCGCCTCGCCGCGATGGAACGGACACGATGCGCCGTTCATCGCTGCGCACCGCTGAAGAGGTTTTTGGCTCGGGCGGTGCGTGCTTACAGCGACTTTTGCCCTCGAATTCCCCAGTCGCGCCGACTACACTCGGTGTTTTCTCCATGGAGGGGACCATGAATTTCTACGTCGAGGCCTACACCAAAACGGCGAACGCCGAGAAGGCATTGCGCCATATCGGCGATTATGAGACGCTCAACGAGGCCATTGCGGCGGCCAGGCGCACGATAGATGGCGCATTGCTGCGCGAGTACGTGACCGGCATGAAGGGCGCAGACCTGTTCGCGAAGTTTCAGTCTTATGGCGAGCTGCCGTGCATCTTCCGCACCGACGACAAAACGCTTAGCAATCTTGGCTTCAACGCGCTCGCTTACGCCAAAGAACGCGGCGCCGAACTTTGCGGTAAATAACCGCCCGCCGTTTTTTGATTTGTTGTTCCTTCACTTTCATCGAAAGCACAGTCCCCGCCATGACGACCGCCGCACAGACCCTCGCTGAATTCGCCACCCAACTTCGATACGAGCAGATCCCCGCCGACGTGCTCGACCGTGCCAAGGCGTGCGTGATCGATACTGTGGGCGCCTGTACCTACGGGTCGACCCTGCCGTGGAGCAAAATCGTCATCGCCTACGCCGAGCAATATGGGAAAGGCGGGCAGAGCACTATCCTCGGCACGGGCAAAAAAGTGCATGCGCCGGTGGCGGCGCTCGCGAACGGCGCATTGGCGCATGCATTCGAAATGGATTGTCTCGTGCAGCCAAGCGCGGGCGTGCATCCGGGGGCATCGTTGACCGCGCCGGGCCTGGCGATCGCGCAGGAGGCGGGCATCAACGGCAGGGATTTCATCACGGCGGTTGTTGCGGGCGGCGAAGTGATGCACCGCATAGGTGACGCGTCGAAGCAGTCGACGGAGCACATCGGTTTTCACGCGCCCGGCGTAACGGGTGCATTTGGCGGCGCCGTTATTGCGGGCAAGCTGCTCGGGTTGAGTGCGGCGCAAATGACCAATGCGCTGGGCATTGCCGGCTCGCTCGGTTGCGGCCTGCTCGAATTTTCGAAATCGGGCGGGGGCGACGTGAAGCGCATGCATCTCGGCCGTGCCGCGGAATCGGGGGTGCTGGCGGCCACGCTGGCGAAGAACGGCTTCACCGGCCCCGCAACGGTGCTCGACGGAAAATTCGGCTATATGAACGTGTTCTGCCACGAAGGTGATCCAGCGCGGCTGACGGCGAACCTGGGCGAAAGCTGGAAAATGCTCACGCTCACCTTGAAGCGCTATTCGTGCCACGTGACTTCGCACGTGCCAGTCACCGCGGCGCTCGAATTGAAGGAGAAACACCAAATTCAGGGTGACGATATCGCCTCGATCAGGATCGAAGGCAGCGAGAAAATGTTCAGCCACCACAATATCCTGGAGCCGAACGATATGACGATGGCGCAGTACAGCGCGCCGTTCAACGTTGCACTCTCGTTTTACCGCAACCCGCGCCAGCCGGAATCGTTCTCGGAAGAGGCGCGCAACGACGCCAAGATCCGCGCGCTGTGCCGCAACGTCAAAGTCGAAGTGCGAAAAGACCCGGTCAAGAACAATCCGCTCGCCAGCCGCGTCACGGTCAAGATGAAGGACGGCCGCGAATTTTCGCAGGACCTGACGTATTTCCCCGGCATGCCGCAGCAGCCGCTCAATCACGATCAACTGCGCGAGAAATTCACCACCATCACCAAAAGCGTGCTCGGGGACACTGCGGGAAAGCTATTCGAAACGCTTGGCGCGATCGAGACCGTCCCGAACATGCGGGACGTAATCTAGCGGCGGGGTTCGTCAGTCCGCTGCTATCAGTTCCAGCATGATTTCAGCATTGCGCGCGCCTTCGATCGCGCCCACTTCCGGTTGGCCGCGCCGGCGCACTGCCTGCACGAAGTCGTCCAGCAGGCCGGCAAACGGATTGACGACGGGAAAATCAATCGGGCCTTCGCCGGTCCAGATGCGACCGGCGCCTTCGCGTCCAAAAGTGTTTTCGCAAACCGCCCAGCCTTCTGAGCCGTAAATCTCGAGGCGGTTGGGCGAGTCAAACAGCACCGAAGTGCAGATTTCCGCCGTCGCCCCGCCTTCGAATTTGAAAGCGGCGACCGCGGTCTCGTCGTGCGCGCTCTGCCATTTTTCGCGTGCAATCACGCCTTTCACCTGCGTCATCTCTCCCTGGGTCGGCTGCAAGATCCAGCGGCTGAGATCGATCAGGTGGGTGCCATTGGCGCCCAGGCTCCACCAGCGGCCGACTTCCGGCGATGCGCGCCAGTTGCTGGCATCGGTTTGGCGTGAAGTCCAGATGCTGCGCACGTGCTGGACATCGCCGAACCTTCCGGCGCGCACGGCAGCGACGAGCAAACGATGTCCGGCATGCCAGCGCAATCGATAGCACAGTCCCAGCGTAATCTTTGCCCGCGCACAGCTTGCGACGACCCGCGAAATTCCATCGGCGTCCGTCGCCAGCGGTTTTTCGAGAAGCACGTGCTTGCCCGCTGTTGCGGCAGCGATCGCCTGATCCGCATGCAGCTTGTCCGGCGTGGCAATGATTACCGCGTCCAATTCAGGATCGGCGAGCAAAGTTTCGAGCGAGGTATGCGCGGAAGCTGCGGACTGCGCCTTGAACTCGCGCGCAAATTCTCCCGCTCGATCAAGATTGCGGCTCAGCACGCTCCACAATTGCGCGTGCTTGGACTGCAACAGCGCAGGTGCGTGTCCGCCGGAAGCGATGCTGCCGGTGCCGAGGATTGCAACATTCAGTTTTTTCATTGGGGCAAGCGGCCGGCTAACTCGATTTGCTAGCCAGGGATTTTCGGCTCAACAAGATTTGCCAGTTGCGCAAGAGATTCTTGCCAGCCGAGATAGCACATCTCGACGGGAATGACTTCAGGCACCCCTTCCTGGACGATATTGATATCTGTTCCGCAGGAGACTTTTGTCAGGACCACCGTCACCTGCATTTGCCCGGGCAATTTCGGGTCGTCGAACTTGTCGGTGTAGCGGATGCGCTCGTTGGGAACAAGTTCGAGGTACTCGCCACCGAAAGAATGTGCGTTCCCGGAATTGAAATTCGCGAACGACATTTTGAAAGTCCCGCCAACCTTCGCATTCATCTCATGAACCTTGCACGTGAAGCCGTACGGCGGCAGCCACTTGGCCATTGCATCGGCGTTCAGAAACGCCCGGTAGACCCGCTCAGGGGGTGCGCGGAGCACGCGGTGAAACCGCACGGTGCCGGAGGGCATGGATCATTCTCCTTACAAAGCGGATGAAGCGCGCGCGGCGTATGGCGCTGGCGGCTCTCGACCGGCGCGCCCGCAGGCGAAGGGGACATTGTACGACCTGAATGCAGCGATCAGGGGCCCGGTGGTGTTCGCGCAGTTGCAAAGACGGCCGGGCATCGCCTTTCGCGGTTGGCGTTGTGCATTTTTAGAAACTTTCGCCGCGCATAAAGCGCACGATGCCGGCGGCGACTTCGGTTTCCTGCTCGACGAAATCATGCGGCTCACGGACTTCACAGCCGGCAAGGCCGGGCCGCCGGCCGGGCGCTACCGGCCCGCCGGTCACGGTTGCCGCCTGTTGGCGCGTGCTGTGCGTTTTCGCGGCGGCGTCGCTCATGAGATTTGCCGGCGAGCGTGCGCAGTTGTCCGCGGCGTGCCCGATGATTAGCAGCGGGATTTTGATGGAGGAGAGTTTCGTGGACGTCACGGTCTGCGCAGCCCACGGCCGGCGCGCCCTGGTGTCGCCGCTTAGCATCGCCGACAACAGGATCACACCATCAGGCGCGTTGGGCCCGCTCAATCGGGCAGCGGCATTGGCGGCCGAAATCGAGCCGCGGCTGTGGCCGGCGACCCACACCGGCCCTTTCGAGCGTACTCGTGCATCGGCAATAACTTTCGCCAGATCGGCCGCGTGGTCGGCGGCGATGCGAAAGCCGCCCAACCCTTCGTCTGAATGCAGATCGGATGGCGAGTCGACCAGCGCCGTCGCAATGCCGGCCTGGCGCAGCAGGGGGCGGATGCGCACGAGCACATTGCGACCGAGCAGGCGCGGGCAGCCGCTGTCGTCAATATCCATATAGCCGCCACCGCCAATCAGCAATACCAGCGTCGCCGGCTCTCCTTGCGTCGCGGCGGCAGGCGCGTATGAATAGCGCATGGTCGTCCCGCCGTGCGTGCGCAGCGTGACGGCTTCGCCGCACGGCCCTTCGGGGCCCGGCTCCGCGAGCACTGCCGGAGCGACCGCGCAAAGCGCAAGCAGAATCAAACTGCGCATGGCGATTCTTGCTGGGCGGTATGTTTCAGTCGGCGCGCGCACCGGAATCGCGAATCACCTTGCCCCATTTGGCGATTTCCGTTTTGACGAACGCGCCAAACTCTGCGGGCGTGTTGGGGCGGAATTTCGCACCTTCATTGGCGAGGCGGCTCTGCGTTTCGGGCAGGCGCATGATGCGTGTGATCTCGGCGTTGAGTTTGGCGATGATGTCGGTTGGCGTCCCCGCCGGGGCGAAGATGCCGATCCAGTTTGTCACGTCGAAGCCGGGCAGCGTCTCCGCCATGGCCGGCAGCTCCGGTGCCGCCGGATTGCGGTGCGCGCCGGTCACGGCGAGCGCGTGGAGCTTGCCCGCACGCGCGAGCGGCAGCGCGGTCGGCATGGTGGCGAACAGCATCGACGTCTGCCCGCCGACAAGGTCCGTGATCGCGGGCACGTTGCCTTTATAAGGCACATGCACGAGGTCGATCTTCGTCATCGATTTGAAAAGCTCCCCCGCAAGGTGGGCCGCAGTACCATTGCCTGCTGAAGCGTACGCAAGCTGACCAGGCCGCGCGCGCGCAAGTGCAATCAGTTCCTTGACCGACTTCACCGGCACCGACGGATGCAGAACCAGCAATCCGTCAGCTTCCATCACGAGGGCGACCGGCGCGAAATCCCTGATCGGGTCGTACGGCATTTTGGAGAACAGGCTGGCGTTGACCGCATGCGTGCCGATGCTGCCGATGCCTATCGTGTAGCCGTCCGGCGGCGCTTTCGCGATGATGTCGGCGCCGATATTGCCGCCCGCGCCGGCGCGGTTGTCGACGACTGCCGGCTGGTTCCACGTTTCGGTGAACTTCTGCGCAAAGACGCGACAGATAAGATCGGCAATGCCGCCGGGAGGAAACGGCACGACGATGCGTATTGCCTTGGCCGGATAGGTTTGCCCATCCGCGGCGATCGCCGGCGCCGCTGCGACCGATGCCGCCGCAGCAACAACGCCAAAAAATAATTTCATGGCCGTTTCCCTTGTGCCTGCGTGTTCCGTCCCCCGAACTGTTGCCAGTCGACGGCTATTTCCCGCCCCCGCAATCGGGTATCGGTGTGGAGAACGCATCGAACCGGAGGTTGAGGTTGCGAATTTCCTTGCGCGCCGCGGGATCGTTGGGCAGGCCGAAAGGTTGTGCGTCCGATATGGCAGTCATGAGCGACGCGTCGAATGCCGCAGAGCCGCTCGATTGCATAAGACCTATGCTTTGCACGTAGCCGTTGTCCTGCAGCAGCAGCTTGAACTCGATTCGTTTAGTGGGCTTGGCGCCGCAGGGCGAGGTGAAGTTCTTGACGATCGCGGCGCGCAGGTTGGCCAGGCTTTGCCGTTTTTCAGCGGCGGGGTCGGCGGCCTGGGCCGCGAGGCACGCGGTGGCGCACAAAAGCATCGCGGCGGGCAGGAAGGTAAGCAGAGTCAGTGGCCGCCCGGCGCAGCGTGTCAAATGTTGTCTCACGGAAGGAACTTTCAACGCGCACGCGCGCGTCAGGGTGCCGGCCTGAAGATCAGGAAATACTGGTTTGGCAGAAACGCGTGCTCCGCGCCCAGCTCGTAGCCTGCGTCCTGCATCTCTTTTGTGACGCGCGCGGGGGCGATGCGTGCGTTTTTCGGCGGGCCCGCCGGCGCGTCCGGGCGAAAATCGATGATGGCAACTCTGCCACCCGGTTTGAGCGATGCGCGCATTTTGCGGAAATACTCCGTGCGCCGGTCGATGTGATGATAGACGTCCACCAGCATTACGAGATCGACGGGCGCTGGAATGCGCGCATCGTCGCCCGCAGCGGCGACCGCGGTCAGATTCGGCAGATTTTCTTTCAGCGCGCGAGCGGCGAGATACTTCACCATGTCCGGCTCGAGATCGACGCCATACACGCGGCCGCGCGGCAGCATGTGGGCGAGGCGCACTGCGAAGTAGCCGGTACCCGCGCCGATATCGGCGACCGACTGGTCGGGTGCAAGGCTCAGCGCCGTGATGACTTCATGCGGCTTCTGCCATTTATCGCGCTCCGGATCGTCGAACACTTTCGCCCATTGCGCGGCGCCGTCGAATTTGTGGTGCGCGTGGTCCGGCGCCTGCGCGAAGGCGGGCGCGCTGAACGTCAAAGCCGCAAGAAGCAAGAAATAAAGTCTGCAAAACATGTCCGGTGCCCGTTTCAAACTGCGCATTCGAGAGATGTTCAATCGAGCGGCGCGTTGCGTGCGCACACCCGGCGGGAGGCGCGGCCCGCCGCGGCGGTGTCGAATAGCAGCATGGTATATTGCGGCCTCCCATATGAATAGCCCTGCGAAAATATTCGCCATCGGCGGTCTGGCGTGCGCGATCGCGGGCAGCGCCCGTGCCGCGCAACTCGACGCTGCTGATTACCCGGCGCGTCCGATCCGCTTGATGGTGCCGCAGAACCCCGGTGCGTCGGTCGATAACGTGAGCCGCATACTCGCTGCGCGCATGGGCGAAGAGCTCGGCCAGCAGATAGTTGCCGACAACCGCGCCGGCGCCGGCGGCACGCTCGCTGCAGAAGTCGTCGCGCATGCCGCGCCCGATGGCCAGACATTGTTCGCGGTCGCCACCGGCACAGCGGTGATTTCGCCGCAGACATTTAAAAAGCTGCCGTACGATCCGATCAAGGACTTCGAATACATTTCACTGTTTGCAGTCACGCAGAATGTGGTGGTGGTGCACCCGTCGCTGCCGGTGAAGAGCGTAAAGGAATTGATTGCGTACGCGAAAACAAATCCCGGCAAGCTGAATATGGCGAACGCCGGCTCGGCGTCGCAAAGCCATCTGGCCTGCGTGTTGTTTACACATATGGCCGGTATCGACGTCGTGCACGTCCCGTATAAAGGCGGCGGTGCATCCGTCACCGCGCTGATCGGCAATGAGTCGCAGGTGACCATTACGCCTGCGCCGGCTGTATTGGGCCACGTGCGCGGAGGACGGTTGCGCGCGCTCGCCACTGCCGGGGCCAGGCGCTCCGCGCTGACGCCGGACCTGCCGACCGTCAGCGAATCCGGTGTGCCCGGCTATCTGTCGAGCGGGTGGATGGGGCTGATGGCGCCGGCGCGCACTCCCCGAGCGATACTCGACAAGCTGCGCGCGACCCTGGTCAAGGTCGTCGAGACGCCGGCGACGCGCGAACTCTTCGAGCGTCAGGGCGCCGATCCCGTTACGACGACGCCCGCGGAATTCAAAAAATTCGTGGCGGAATAATACGCGCGCTTCAGCCAGGCAATCAAACTTGCGAACCTGAAACCCGAATAGCACGGCGACGGTGTGACAAATACGTGGAGGAGCAAGTGATCACCGCATCGATTGCGCGCGCCGCGCTGCTCGCGGCTTGTGCGCTGGCGTCGAATGTCGGCACCGCCGCCGATCGCGGCACCGACTGGCCTGCCAAATCCGTTCGCCTTATCGTGCCGTTTGCCCCGGGCGGGGCGACCGACATTGTCGCACGCATCATGGCGCAGGGACTCGCAGAGGTGCTCGGGCAGCAGTTCGTGGTGGACAACCGGTCCGGTGCGTCGGGCAACATCGGCGTCGAGATGGCAGTGCGCGCGCCGGCTGACGGCTACACCGTCGTCATCAACAATGTTTCGACCGGCGCGATCAATCCGATCGCGTTCAAATCGGCGCTTAAATACGATTCGACGAAAGAACTGACGGGCGTTGCGCTGCTCGCATCGGTTCCCAGTCTCCTCGTATCGGGCGCCAGTTTTCCGCCCAATACGCTCAAGGAGCTGATTGACTATGCAAAGGCGCGTCCGGGTCAGCTTAATTATTCGAATCCGATCGGCGCGTACTCGCATCTCGACATGCTCGAATTCATGTCGAAAGCCGGCATCCGGATGGTCAACGTGCCGTCGAAAGGCGCCGGGTCGTCGTTTGCGCCGGTCATTGCGGGCGAAATTCATTTCTCGTTACTCAACGCGGCGACAGTTACGCCGCAGGTGAAAGCCGGGCGCATGAAAGCGTTCGTGGCGACGGCGAAAAAGCGCCTGCCCGAGCTGCCCGACGTGCCGACCATGGCCGAGGCGGGCTTTCCCGGCATGGGCAGCGTCAACTGGAACGGATTTTTCGTGCCGGCCAGGACACCGCGCACGATCATCGACAAACTCGCCGCTGCAACCGCGCAGGTGCTGCAACGCCCTGCGACCCAGGACGCGTTCGCCAAAGCCGGCGTGCCGCTGACGCCAAGCGCCTCGCCTGAAGAGTTTCAGGAATTCGTGCGCGCCGAGCAGCAGAGGTGGGCGCGCATCATCAAAGAGAACAACGTCAAGTTTGATTAGAGCAATCCGGCTCGTGAGCCGCAGATAAACGCAGATAAACGCGGATGAAGTCGAAGGCAAACAGGGGCATGATTCATTTGAAGTAGCTGCGTTCATCTGCGTTTATCTGTGGCAAATAATTGTTTTAGATTTTGAAATCTCTAATTCCGATCGCAAAGGAAAATCGTATGAACGCAGTAACCGCCAAAGTCTCCCAGCCGCGCGACCTGAAATTGATCGTCGAGAAGGACGTGCAGATTCCGCTGCGCGACGGCACTGTTCTTTACGCCGACGTATTCCGGCCCGACACCAAGGACAAGGTGCCGGTAATCATGAACCTTACCGTCTATCAGAAAGACAAGTTGTGGATTCCGCCCGACGATCTCGAGGAGAAGGCGAATCCGTACATGAACTGGGAGACGGTCAACCCGAACTGGTGGTGTCCGCGCGGGTATGCGTGCGTGCGCGTGGATGCGCGCGGGTCGGGCAAATCGCCCGGCGAATCCGAGCCGAGCTCGTACCAGGAGTCGCTCGATTATTACGATGCGATCGAATGGATCGCGAAACGCGACTGGTGCTCGGCGAACGTCGGGCTGCTCGGCATTTCTTATCACGCGTCCTCGCAGTGGCGCGTCGCCAACCTGAATCCGCCGTCGTTGAAAGCGATCATGCCGTGGGAAGGGCGCGCCGATCAATATCGCGACCAGGCTTATCACGGCGGCATCTTCGCGCTCGGCTTCATCGGCAACTGGTGGCTGACGCACACCGCGCACCATCTGCTCGGGCGTCCGCGCGGCTACAACCCGGACGCGTTCCACAACGACATGATGTGGAAGTACATGCGCAACGATCTCGATTCTGAATTCTGGCGGCTTGCGGGCGCGCGCTGGGACCAGATCAAGGTGCCGCTCTACAGCGTCGGCAACTGGGGCGGTTTCTCGATGCACTTGCGCGGCAACACCGAGGGCTACATGAACGCCGCCTCGCCGCAGAAAAAACTGCGCGTCCATACCGGCACGCACTTTCATCCGTTTCACGCGGAAGAAGGGCGCATGGACCAGCTGCGCTGGTTCGATCACTGGCTGAAGGGCAACGACACCGGCATCATGAACGAGCCGCCGGTCAAGCTCGAAATCCGCACCGGCGGCAGCCCCGAGCGCTATGAGTTTCGGGCGGAGAACGAATGGCCGCTCGCCCGCACGCAATGGACGAAGATGTATTTGCAAATCGACCGCGAACCCACGGGCGACCTGATGGGCGTCGAAGGCACGCTCGCGGCAAGCGCGCCCAAGGCTGCCGGCAAGGTCACTTACTCCGCGAGCGGCGCCGGCAAGGCAGGTGTGGCGTCGGGTTCCTCGCTGGCGACGACGCACGGCAACACCGGGCGTTCCGGCATCTCGTTCACGACTGCGCCGCTGGACAAGGACACTGAAGTGACCGGGCCGATCGTGATGAATCTGTGGGTGTCGAGCACGTCGGAGGACATGGATATTTTCGTCACGCTGCGCAATATCGGAGCCGACGGCAAGGACGTCAACGAAATCGGCCAGCACGGCCAGCCGGTGCCGTGCGTTACGAAAGGCTGGCTGCGCGCCTCCCACCGCAAGCTCGATCCGGTGCGGTCGCTGCCCTACCGGCCCTATCATGCGCACAACGAACGGTTATGGCTGAAGCCGGAAGAAATCGTCGAGTGCCAGGTCGAAGTGTGGCCGACGTCGATGGTTTTCAAAAAGGGGCATCGCATCCGCGTCGACGTGCAGCCGCGCGATGGCGTCGGCAGCGCGCCTTACACGCACTATCACGGCGATTACAACGCGGGCGCTGAAAATACGATTTACGCGGGCGGCGACAAACTGTCGAGCATTACGCTGCCGATTATCCCGGCAAAATAGAAGTCTTCGCGGTAATTCCCCTTCCCCCTTGACGGGGGAAGGAATTTTTTACGGGATCTGGATTTTCCCGCCGCCGCCGCCCATGCCGGGCAATCCGCCGGCGCCGCCTTGCGGGATGACGATAGATGAGGCCTGCTGGCGGCGGTATTCCTGGATTTCCTTGACGGTGCGCTCGACGCCTTCCTTGGCCGCTTCTTCATATTTGTCGACGGCATCGGCGAGGCCGCTGGCCTCGATCTCGAATGTCACGGGAATCGCGCCCATCGGCGTGAGTATCTGGGCTTCGCCGACGAAAAGCGCCGCGCGGCTGGTATCCGGCGTGCCGTCGCTTTTGACCGGCGACAGGCAGCGGATGGTGCCGACTTTGCGGTCGGTATAAACGTCCTCGCGATAAACGCCGGCGGCGTCCATCGTCAGGTTCATGCTCTTACCTTCAGGTTGCTGCGCCATGATTGCCGTCCTCGAATGCCGTATAAAATAGAATCGTACCAGAGATGGCTCGATTACGTGAGGGCGAGCAACTTTTTTTCAAGCGGCGCCCGGACGAGGAGGGGATGGTGAATATCAGCGAATTTCAAAGCTCGCTGGCGGCGGAGGCGCCGCCCGCCGGTGCTGCCACATTGTTGCAGGCGTTATGGCACGACGCAAAGGGCGACTGGCAGCGAGCCCATGAAATAGCGCAGTCCGTGCAGGGTAAGGCCGGCGCACGCATACACGCTTATTTGCACCGCAAGGAAGGCGATCTCGACAACTCGAATTACTGGCACGGGCGCGCCGGCAGCACGCTGCCGGACGTGCCGCTCGAAAAAGAGTGGGAGATGCTGGCCGAGCAGTTGCTTGCAGAATAGGAACCTGCTGACCCATCCCCATCCCGGGCCTTCCCCTTGAAGGGAAAGGTGAGCATGGCGCGGTGCGTGCAATAGTTCGGGAGGATGGGAAATGCGCTTGGCGCGGTAATCAATCCGCTTTTGCGCCGGATGCCTTGACGACTTTGCCCCACTTGGCGGCTTCGTTCTTTACGAAGTCGGCGAACTGCGCCTGCGTGAGCGCGCCGGGCGATGCGCCCTGGTTCGCGAGATTGTTAATGAGGTCCTGCTGTTTGAGCGACTGCGCGATCTCGTCCGCCAGCCGCGTCACGGCGTCCTTCGGCGTCGCAGCCGGCACAAAAATTCCATACCAGTACTCGACATCGTAGCCCGGCACGCCGGATTCCATCACGGTCGGCACGGCGGGCAGCGTCGCAACGCGCGTTTTCGCGGACACGGCGATGGGCTTTACCCGCGTTGCTTTAATGAACGCCATTGCCGCAGGCAGCGACGAGAACATCGCCTGCACCTGACCGCTGGCGAGATCGGTCAGCGCGGGCGGCGCGCCTTTGTATGGCACGTGCGTCCACCTGATGTCGCTCATCGAACGGAAGAGCTCCCCGGAGAGATGCGTGATCGTGCCGGTGCCCGCCGACGCGACATTGATTTCGCCGGGCTTGGCATGCGCGAGCGCAATCAGGTCCTTGACCGTGTTGAGCGGCATGGACGGGTGGACGATGACGACCATGGGCGTCGATGCGACCAAGGCGACAGGCGTGAGGTCTTTCACCGTGTCGTAGTTGAGCTTGCTGTAGAGGGTGGGATTGATGGCAATTTCCGATGTCGATGCGAGAACCATCGTGTAGCCGTCGGGCGCCGACCTCACGGCAGCCTCGGTGCCGATCGAGCCGCCCGCGCCGGCGCGGTTGTCGACGACGACTTGATGGCCGAAACGCTCGGTCAGTTTCAGCGCAACGATGCGGCCAATGACATCGGAGCCGCCGCCTGCGGGAAATGGCACGATCAGGCGCAGCGGTTTCGCCGGATAAGTCTGGGCATCGGCGGCGGGCAAAAAAACAAGTGTTGCAACAAGCGCCGCCAGGGTGCGCGCTGCATATTTCATCCTCATGCGCCAAGCAGTTGTGCGCGCGCCGCGTCGACATCGTCGATGACTTCAGCCAGGCGGTCGATGCTGCTTTCGAGCGCAGCCGCGATGCGCTCCATGCCGAGACGCGAGCCGTCAGGGTACATCATCAGGCGCATCACCGGCGCGCTGCCGGGCATGGACACCGCGCCTATGGTCAGCACGCCGTCCTTCTCCAGCATCTCCATGGCGACCAGCCCCGCCGCCTCGACGGCGACGAGCTGCGGCTTTACCTTCCCGCCGCGCTGCTCGACCGCGATGTCGATCACGTCGTCGCCCTGGATCGACACGCCGGGCCCGCCGAGGTAGGCGCGCTTGGCGCCGTATTTTTGCGCCAGCACTTCGACGAGCTGTTTCGCGACCTCGCCCGCCTGCTTGACCACGCGCGGATCGAAATTCTTGAGCGCGTTGGCGACACCGACGTATTGCCCCGCCTGCGCTTCGAGCCCGAATTCATAAGCGACCGAGCCGATCTGCGTGATCAGATCTTTGCGCCCCACCAGTACGCCGGCGCGCGGGCCCGCGACGTGCTTGTCGGCCGAGCACACCGCGATGTCGACTGCGCCGACCTGGAAGCTGCGCGGTTCTTCAAAGAACGCGACGCGCGAAGCCATGTGCGCGTCGTCCATGTAAGCGAGCGTGTCGGGATTGCGCGGCAGCGCGAGCGCCTTCGTGAGCTCGTCGAACGGCAGGTGCCGCTTCGACGCGCTGATCGGCGTGATGAGCAGCAGCCGCGGCGCACCGCCGCGGTACCACTCGCGCTCGAGTTCGGCATAGGAGTGGAACTCCTGATAATCGGCGCCGGCCATCGTGATCGGCCGTGTCGTCGACGGATGGCAGACGCCGTTCAATGGAGACAGCGCGAGCACGCGGTCGCCGCGCTTGAGCAGCGTCGTCAGCGCGACGAAATTCGCCGCCGACACGCGATTGATGATGATCGCGCTGTGCTGCGCCGGGTCGGCCCCCATGTGCTTTAGCGCATGCGGTTCGGTCTTGCCCTCGAAGCGCTCGAAGAATGGCACGTGGCTCGTCAGGTGCTGCGTATCGCCGGCGGTGATCCCGCTGCCGCGGTTCATGCCGGAGAGGTCGTAAACGCTGTCCTGGCCCTTGGCGCGAACGCGGTCGCCGACGATGCGCCGCGCCTTCAGCATGCGTGCGACCTCTTCATCGGTGCTTTTGAGGATGGTGCCGCGCGCATAGCGCACGATGGGGTCGAGCGGGTTGCCGAAGCGGTCGGTGGACGGAGAGGTGGACGCGGTCATGGCGGGACTTTCACGGCGAAGTTGCGAGAGAAAGGTCGATGATAGGCGCGGGCGCCGAAGGCGGTCAAGAATGGCCAATCCCGTTACACTGGCGCATGGCAATGCTTAACATCATAGGTGGCGGCAGGGCCGGACGCACGTTGGCGCGGGTTTTCGCGCAAGCAGGCGTATTCGCTGTCGGCGATGTGTGCGACCGGTCATACACGATCGCTGCAGAGGCGGTTACGTTTATCGGCGGCGGCCGGGCCATTGACGCGATCGCCGGCATGCGTAGTGCCGATGTATGGATGCTTACGCCGCCGGACGACAAGATAGTCACATGCGGCAAAGAATTGAACGCGGCTGGGCTGCTCAAATCCGGCGACGTGCTTTTTCATTGCAGCGGCGCCTTACCGTCGCGCGATCTGGCGGCAGCCGTGCCGCCCGGCGTATTCGTCGCTAGCGTGCATCCGCTGAAGAGCTTCGGCGATCCCGTGCTCGCGGCGCAAACGTTTGCCGGCACCTATTGCGCGGCCGAAGGCGACGCACCTGCGCTCGCGATGCTCAAGCCTGCATTCGAGCGCAGCGGCGCCCGCGTATTCGAAATCGATCCCGCGTTCAAGACTGTCTATCACGCGGCGAGCGTCATCGTGTGCAATTATCTCAATGCGCTGCTGGAAACCGGGCTGCGCAGCTATGAGAAATCCGGCATCCGGCGCGATGACGCCCTGCGCATGATGGAGCCGCTGGTGCGCGAGACGATGGACAATGTTTTCCGCCTGGGCACCGCGCATTCCTTGACGGGTCCGATAGCGCGCGGGGACAGTACTACGGTGGCAAGCCAGGTGGCGGCGCTGGAAGCGTGGGACCCGCGCGTCGCAGCGATTTACCGCGGGCTCGGCGGCGTCACCGTCGAACTGGCACGTAAGCAGGGCGGTGCCGATGCGCAGGCGCTGGCTGCCATAGAGAGCACGCTAACCGATCGCGAAGGGTAAGGCAGGCAAGTCTCAAGCCGATTCAGACGCCGGGCTGGTCGGCAAAATAGTGGAAGCGGCTGCTATCGTATACGTGGGTGCGCAACTCGACCGGGATTGCGTGGTACGTAAAGGCGATGCGGTCGATTTTGAGCAACGGATCGCCGCGTTTGACGCTCAGCACTTTTGCCGCATAGACATCGGCTTTGATCGCGCGCACCCTATCTTCGAGCCGGGTGACGTTGACGCCGCACACGTCCTGGTAAAGCGCATATAGATTCTGCCGGTTGGCGCGCAGCACGCGTCCGGTGAGGCCCGGAAACAAGCCGCAGGGCACCGTGATGTGCCGGATGGCGGTGGGACGCCCGTCAACCTCGGCCACGACCTCCCAGTAATAAACGTGACATTTTTTCTGCCGGTCGAGACAGAGCAGGCTGGTCGTGCGCTCGTCGGGGCGCTGCTTTTCGAAAAAGGTCACCTTGTGGCTGGTCGGAATGACTTTGCGGTTTTCATCGTCGAAGATCTTGGCAAAAACCTGGCGGGGACGCTCGCGCTCGTGGCGGGCGACAAATGTTCCCTTGCCCTGCTTGCGGGTCAATATGCCGGCCGCGACCAGGGCGCCGATACCCGCGCGCACGGTGTAGATCGCCACCCCGAACCGATTCGCCAGCGCCGACTCCACGGGCAATTGCGCGCCCGGTTTCCATTCCCCTTGCGCGAGGCATTGCACGATATCGCGCTCGACCTGCTTGTACAGCGGATCTGCAGAGCGCAATTGGAGGGTGGAGCCGCCCGCGTTATTGGTCATTCCAGTTATCGGCGAGGTCTGAATCTCACCAGTATAGTAGCTTTAATGAAAGCGTCATATGCAGATGGGATATTTAGCGTCCTGTCAGGAAAAACCTGACAGGTACCGTCAATAGCGCTGTGCGTATCGAAGAACTGCAATCCTGGCGAGGTACGAACGAAAACGCATCGCCGCAGACAGCGGCAATGCGGAAAAACGTCATGCACTAATTTTGTTTGCGGCGCCAGCGCGCCGCGACCGGATGCGGGCTCTAAGCGCGCAGTCTTTTCAGCGCTGCCAGTGATTCACTGCCATACGCAAGCTCGATCAGCATTCTTAAAGGCAGAGGCAGCCGGCGGCTGCCGGTTTCGTAGCGGCTGCCCGCGCTCTGCGTGACGCCGACACGCGGCCAGAATTCATCCTGCCTCAATTTGAGCTTGACGCGCAGCTTATGCGCGCGTTCGCCATTGGTGACTTTGATATTTTTCATGTTCTTTCGGGGGGGGTAAACGCGAGTCCCGCATGACTGCAACTCGCTGGGCAAGGCTATTCTGTATTTCTATCATCCGGATGATTCGCATTTTACCGTGATTCAGGCCGCAAGCAAGCGCCGCGGGACGGGTGGCGGGATGGTTCCCGCCGGCGACCGGTGACGTGGCGCCGTCCGTTGCGTATTGCATGCGCGGAAGACGCCGACGGTTACCGACGCGGTCTTTACTTGTGCCGCCCGCTTGGCTAACGTGACGGCATGCCACTGAAAACCGTGAATCACCAGCACGCCGCGCCGCATAAAGGGCGCGGCGCCGCTATCAATCCCGAAGGCAGGTTCGAGAACGTCGTGCGCGAGGCGGTGGACGATGGCTGGAATTCGGTGCCCGAAGACGATCTGCCGCAGCTTAAAACCCACGTGACGATCGAGCGCGCGAAAACCATTATTTCGCGCAACCAGTCGCCTGACGTGCCGTTCATGCAGTCCATAAACCCGTATCGCGGCTGCGAGCACGGCTGCATCTATTGCTATGCGCGGCCTAGCCATGCCTATGTCAATCTTTCCCCGGGGATCGATTTCGAGACGCGGCTGTTCGCCAAGATCAACGCGCCTGAGCTCTTGCGCGCCGAGCTTGCCAAGCCGGGCTACCAATGCGAATTGATCGCGCTCGGCGCCAACACCGATCCGTACCAGCCGATCGAGCGCGAATACCGGATCACGCGCGGCATCCTCGAGGTGCTCGCGGCATGCGATCACCCGGTCGGCATCGTCACCAAGAACGCGATGATCGAGCGCGATATCGATATCCTGGCGCCCATGGCGAAGAAAAATCTCGTCAACGTTTACATCTCGGTCAACAATCTCGACCACGATCTCGCGCGGCGGCTGGAGCCGCGCTGCTCTGCCCCGGCGCGGCGCCTGGAGGCGATCAGGCGCCTGTCGGCAGCGGGCATACCCACCGGCGTGCTGGTCGCGCCCGTTATTCCATTTCTGACCGACCACGAGATCGAGCCTGTGCTCAAAGCCGCGCACGCCGCCGGCGCCTGCAGCGCGGGGTATGTATTGATGCGCTTGCCCTATGAAGTGAAAGATCTGTTCCGGGACTGGCTTGAGGTACACTACCCGCTGAAGGCGAAGCACGTGATGAGCCGCGTGCAGCAGATGCGCGGCGGACGCGACAACGACCCGGATTTCGGCACACGCATGAGCGGCAGCGGTGAGTTCGCCGATCTGCTGCGCAAGCGTTTCGATATCGCGAGCAAACGGCATGGCTTCGATACCTCGAAGCGTCACCGTTCGCCGGTAGCAACGCTGTTCAAGCCGCCGGTAGTGCGCAAAGCCGGCGACACGCAGCTCGCGTTGTTTTAGCAGGTCCTGACAATAATACGGAGGAGTGCATGGGTATCGGACGACGCAGGTTCTTGGGCGGCATGGCCGCGGTCGGCGGGGCAGTGCTTGCGGGTTGCGCGGGAACCACCGAACAGCGCGGCATGCGCGGCTACGGCATGCGCGTGATCGACGCGCACGCGCACTGGCATTCGCCTGATTTCGTGGCGCTGCTCGAGAAAGAAGGCGCGTCGAACGGCGCGAAAATGAGCCGTGATGCGCGCGGTCAGGTCACGTTCAGCTTTCCGGGCTACACGACCGTATTTCAGGAAACCTATATGGATCCTGACATACGCCTTAAATACATGGATGCCACCGGCGTCGACATTCACGCGCTGTCGCTGACTTCGCCGATGGTGTACTGGGCGCCGCCCGCGTTCGGGTTGAAGCTCGCGCAGGTTTACAACGACAGTCTTTCCGCCGTGCACCTGAAGTATCCGCAGCGGTTTTACGGCCTGCTCACGTTGCCCATGCAGGCGCCCAATCTTGCCGTTCAGGAGCTCGACCGCGCGGCTAACCTTCCCGGCATGCGCGGGGTGTATCTCGCGACGCATGTGATGGGCAAGAACCTGGACGATAAATCGTTCTGGCCGGTTTACGCGCGTTGCGAAGCGCTGGGTCTGCCCGTTCTGCTGCATCCGATCGACCCGGTCGGCGCCGACCGCATGAAGAACTACTACTTGCGTAATTTCCTCGGCAATCCGTACGACACCGGCATTGCCGCCGCCTCGTTGATGTTCGGCGGCGTGATGGATGCGTATCCCGCGCTCGAAGTGGTGCTGCCGCATGCCGGCGGCACATTCCCCGCGCTGATCGGGCGCATGACGCATGGCTCGGCGGTCCGTCCGGAAACCAAACATATGACAAAGGCGCCGATGACTTATCTGCGGCGCTTTCACTACGACACGATCAGCCACAGCCCGCAGATCATGGGCGACATCATCCGGCTCGTCGGCGCCGACCGTGTCGTGATGGGGACCGACCATCCGGCGGACATGAGCCTGGAGCGCCCGATCGAGTTCGTCGAGAGCATTCCGCGGCTGTCGGCTTACGAGCGCGAACTTATTCTCGGACGCAATTCAGCGCGCCTGCTCAAAATCTAGCCGCCAGTACCGGAGCAATCGATGAACAAGACTTTTGCTATTTCCGCGCTCGCGATGTGCGCGTTTGCCGCGCAAGCACCTGCTGCCGATAACTTTCCCAGCCGGCCGATTCGTTTGATCACGCCTGCGGCCCCGGGGGGCACCACTGACTTTCTGGCACGGCTCGTTGGCATCAAGCTCGCCGAAGTGCTCAAGCAGCAGGTGGTGGTCGACAATCGCGCGAGCGCTTCCGGTGTCGTGGCTGCCGACATCACCGCGCATTCGCCGCCCGACGGCTACACGCTGATCCTGGTCTACCACCAACACACGGTAAATGCGGCGCTCAATCCGAAGCTCCCGTACAAGGTGCTCGACGATTTCACGCCGATAACGCAGCTGACCGCGGCCGGCCTGCTGCTGCTCGTGAATCCTTCGTCGCCGCCCAAAACACTGAAGGAATTCGTCGAGTGGACACGCAACTACAAAGGTCCGCTCAATTTCGGTTCGGCAGGCATTGGCAGCGGCGGCCATCTCGCCGGCGAGCTTTACAACCTGATGGCGGGCGTCAAGGGACAGCACATTCCGTACAAAGGCACCGGGCCGGCGTTGATCGACCTTATCGGCGGCCAGTATCAATACAACTTTGCGGGAATGGCGGGCGCGGTGCCGATGATGAAGTCCGGCAAGCTGCGCGGCCTGGCCGTGACAGCGCCGAAACGCCTCGCGGCGCTACCTGACATGCCCGCGATGGCCGAAGCGCTGCCCGGCTTCGAAATCGTCGGGTGGTACGGCGTGTTCGGCCCTGCGAAACTGCCCAAACCGATCGTGACCCGCCTGCACGACGAGATCGTCAAGATCCTTCATCGCCAGGATGTGAAGGACATCATCGTAGGAGATGGCGCCGAGCCCGTTGGCAACACGCCCGAAGAATTCCGCAGATTCCTGGACGCCGACGTTGCAAAGTGGGCGAAGCTCGTCAAGGAAAGCGGCGCGAAACTTAACTGAGCGCGGACCGCATTTAATGGCTGCGGAAGTATTGCTCTATGTCGGCGAGGCGCTCGGCAAGTACGGTTTCCCGAATGGGCACCCGTTCGGGCCCGACCGCCAGGATGCTTTCTGGAAAGAAACGCTGAAGCAGGGACTCGACAAAGAAGCGAAGCTTTGCCCGCCGCGCGCGGCGACGCGCGAAGAAATCGAGCGCTTTCACACCGCCGGCTATGTCGAACGCGTCGACGAACTCAACGAGCTCGGCCTGGGTTCGATCGACTACGGCGACACGCCCGCTTATCCGGGCGTTTACGATGCGTCTGCGGCAGTCGTCGGCGCCGCGCTCGAAGGCCTGGAGCGCGTGATGAGCGGCGAGGTCTATCGCACGTTCCAGCCAATCGGCGGGCTGCATCACGCGCGACGCGACAACGGCGCGGGCTTTTGCGTTTTCAACGATTGCGGCGTGGTCATCGACACGCTGCGCGACAAGTACGGCCTAAGGCGCGTCGCCTACGTCGACATCGACGTGCATCACGGCGACGGTCTTTATTACCCGTACGAGCGAGATCCCGAAGTGTTCGTCGCCGACATCCACGAAGACGGCATGTTTCTTTACCCGGGTACCGGCGACACCGAAGAAACCGGCAAGGGCGAGGCGGTCAATACCAAGCTCAATATTCCCATGCAGCCGGGCATGGGCGACAAGCAGTTCATGCGCGAATGGGAACGTGTCGTCGAATTTCTGCGCCGCTCGAAGCCTGAGTTCATTGTGTTCCAGTGCGGCGCGGACAGTCTCGATGGCGATCCGCTCGCGCATTTGAAATATTCACCCGCGGCGCACGCGCATGCGGCGAAGAGCCTGTGCGCGCTCGCCAACGAACTTTCGCAGGGACGCATCATGGGTTTCGGCGGTGGCGGCTATAATCGCACCAACCTCGCGCTCGCGTGGAATGCCGTGCTGAACGAATTCATCCGGGGCTCGGAAAAATAATTGTTAATAGACGTCGATTGACGTCTATTAACAATAAGCAGCTGACAATGAAAAAGACATATCCCTTGATTTTGCAGTTCGCCGTCCATTGAAGCTCAGCGTCCTCGACCAATCGCCGATCATCAGCGGCCACACCGCCGCGCAGGCGGTGGCGGAAACGATCAGGCTCGCACAGGCGGCGGAGGAATTCGGCTATTACCGCTACTGGCTTGCGGAGCATCACGCGCTGCAGGCGCTGGCCGATCCATGTCCGGAGATACTCGTCACGCGCGTCGCGGCGGCTACTTCCAGAATCCGCGTCGGCACCGGTGGCATCCTGTTGCCGTACTACAGCCCGTTCAAGGTCGCCGAGCAGTTCCGCATGCTCGAAGCATTGTTTCCACGGCGCATCGATCTGGGCGTCGGGCGCGCGCCGGGCGGCGATCAGACGACGGCAATGGCGATGAGCGGCGGCAGTTACCCGACCGCCGACAATTTTCCCGAGCAGGTGCAATACCTCGTTGCCTATCTCGACGATGCCATGCCGCCGGGCCACCCGTTTGCCAAGGTCAAAGCGCAGCCGATGGGGCCGACCGCGCCGGAGGTGTGGCTGCTCGGCTCATCCGACTATAGCGGCGCGCTGGCGGCGCAACTCGGCCTGCGTTTCGCGTTCGCGCATTTCATCAGCGCCGACGGCGGCGACAGCGTGATGCGCGATTACAAGCGCAAGTACCAGCCGTCGCCCCGCGAGCCTCAGGCGCATGCGTTGTTGACGGTATTCGTGATTTGCGCGGAAACGGATGCCGAAGCCGAACGGCGCGCGATGAGCATCGACTTGCGGCGGCTCAACATGGATTACGGCATCAATTCGCAGGTGCCAAGCCAGCAGGAAGCGGAAGGCCGCAGCTATACGGAAGCCGAGAAGCAACGCATTGCGTACAACCGCCGCCGCGTCGTGATCGGCAGTCCTGAGACTGTTAAAGCCAAATTGCTCGCGTTGCAGGCGCAATTCGAAGCCGATGAGTTGATGTTAATCACCATCACCGGCGACTACGGCACGCGGCGCGAATCCTACCGGCTGGTGGCTGAGGCCTTCGAGCTAGGACAAACGTAATATTGCTTGTCCGCGGCGGCTCGTGAATAATGGGCACCCCGTCGATCAGCTGGCGGGCCATTAAACCTATAACAGGGAGCAAGTCATGAAAAAACTTATTTCAGCGTTGTGTTTCATGTTCGCACTGTCGCCGCTCGCGTATGCGCAAGACAAAGCCAAGATGGACGACAAAAAAGCGGCGCCCGCGGCTGAGAAGGTAAAGAAAGAACCGAGCGAAAAGCAGAAAGCGCAGCAGGAGCGCATGAAGGACTGCAACGCTAAAGCGAAGGCTGGTGACAAGAAGGGCGACGAGCGCAAAAAATTCATGAGCTCATGCCTGAAAGGCGAAGATGCCGGCGCGTCCGACAAGCAAAAGACGCAGCAGAACAAGATGACGTCGTGCAACAAAGACGCCGGCGACAAGAAGCTGAAAGGCGACGAGCGCAAGAAGTTCATGAGCGAGTGCCTGAAAGGCTGATCGTTCACGCCTGAGTTGAGGCCTGTAACACGCGGGGTGCGCTGGCTGATACGTCGGTCAGGGCGCCCCGTTTCATTGGCGCGCCTACCGCTCAAAAAAACTGTCAACGGTTTTGCCGCGTTGCGTTAGAATGCCCGTCCATTTCAATATGGGGCGTTAGCTCAGCTGGTAGAGCAGCGGACTCTTAATCCGTAGGTCGAGTGTTCGAGCCACTCACGCCCCACCAATTATCAGAAGGTTAGCTAGTAGTTAGCTCGCCTTCCTTCGTTGGCTGTGCCGCAATTGTGCCGTCAAGCAGTTTCGAGATGACCTCTGCATGTCGCGCCAACTGCGCCGGGGCGAGATGCGCATACCGCCGCACCATCCCTTCGGATTCCCAAGCTCCCATCTCTTGCACTACGTTAAGCGGTGTACCGTTTTGCACTAGCCAGCTTGCCCACGTGTGGCGCAGATCGTGCCAGCGGAAGTTTACTATCTCCGCTCGCTTCAACGCTTTGTGCCACGCTTGGGTATTGGCCTGTGTGATGGGCTTACCCTTGAACGTGAACACTCGCGAGGGATGCTTGCCGGTTTGCCGCTGCAACACGCCTAAAGCTGTGGAGTTTAAAGACACGTGTATGTCCTTGCGCCCCTTGGCTTGGTCGGCGTGAATCCATGCGACGCACCGCTCTAAGTCTACCTGTGACCATTCCAGCTTGATCACATTGGCTTGCCTTAGTCCCGTGGCAAGAGCAAACAGCACGACGTTTCGCTGATGTTCCGGTAACTCACCAAGCAACCTCTTTGCCTGTTCCGGTGTGATCCAGCGGATACGCCGCTTAGCTTCACGATACAGCTTTACCTTCGGCGCTTTATCAATCCACTCCCATTCATACACAGCTTTCCGAATAATAGCGCGTATTAATGCCAGGTATCGGTTAGCTGTTGCAGGACTGGACTGTTGCGCCTTTGCTTCTCCAACGGTGGCGATTAGCTCGCGGTCAATAGCTTCAAGTGAACGACCTCGAAAATATTGCTGCATCCACCGAATCTTGCATTTGTCCTCTTCGTGAGTCGCTTTGCGCTGCGTTTCGGTCAGCCACTTTAGCGCGGCCTCATCCCACGTGCGTGTTTGCTTCTCACCAAGCCTATCGACCCGCCAAGCGTCAGACTTCAGCTTGTCATGGAGTTCTTGAGCTTGAGACTTTTCTTCGGTGTTAGCAGTGCATCTAATGCGCTCGCCGCTTGGCGTGGTGAAATCAATCCACCACGTACTGCCGCGTTTGAAGAGTGACATCCATTCAACTCCTTTCTCCAAGTCACTCGCAACGCTTGCCGAGGTGAAGCATAAAGCGAACGCAGATAGTCGGCAAGATCGTCATCGATAAATACCCAGCACTTCCCGACCTTGGCACCGGGAGCTAGGCCCAATTTCGCGCGCCGGCGCAGCTCCTCAGGGTGGAGCTTAAGGAATGCCGCAGCTTCGGGGAGCGAGAGCGTTTTCATGGGAACAAGCGTTCAAACTTAATAGCTGGTTGGGCGGCGTTTCCCAACGTGACGATCGATGCGAGGGTGGGAGGCGCCGCGCGCCACTGTCGAAAACGCCGTAGTAGACGCGCGGTGCTCTGGCGCCTTAACGATTCTGGCTGTCCCCAGTGGGGACAGATTGCCCAAATTTCCGGTTCGACTCTGTCCCGCCACGTCACTGTCTCAGTGATTTGGGTTGTCAGCAGTGCTGACAGCTTGCCCCGGTTGATCCTGCTTCGACGCTGTCCGGCCAGTTGACCGTCGTTCCGATTCTGGCTGTCCCTAGTAGGGACAGTTCCCCTGCTCGTTCCGGCTTTGACGCCCTCAATTTTCATCACCGGCCTACGTACTGGGCCGTGATTTGTTCTCTCCCGTGGCCCAGTTCATGGGAGATCGTCATGCGCGCTTCGCGGTCGATTTGCTTTTGCTCGGCAGTGAGCTGTCTCGACTTCAGCCCGCCATTCGCCGGACACTCCCAGCCGGTCAGCTCCCGGTAGCGCTCCTGCGCGTAGTGGTGGCGCAGCCCGTGCACATGATGGATACCGACTTTTTTGCATTGCGTTTCGAAGCGTTTGACTTGCTCGACATAGCGCATCGCCTTTGGGATCAGGCTGCCTTTGCCGGCGAACTGCTTTGCTTCGTCAAGCACCTGGCGCTGCTCGGCATTGCGAATCGGGATCTCCCGCTCGCGCTTACCCTTGGCCCAACTGTCCAGGAGGACGATCCGGTCACCGCGGTCGGCCCACGCCGGACGTATCATGATCGACTCCTTGCGCCGCAGCCCGAAAGCCGATTCCAGCTTGAGCGACATCTGTGTGTAGGGATCGGTTATTTGCGCAAGACGGTCAAGATCCAGCAGAGTTGCCTTGGAGACGTTGGTAACGTAGACGCGATCCGCAATGCCATAGGCGTCATTGGAACGCGCGATGATTTTGGGGGTGCGATTTTTCTCGGCAAGCCAGCGTAGCTGCGCCATACGATTCTTGATGGTCCCTGCAGCAATCTGTTCGGCGTGCCAGCGGGCGACCAACGCAACTACGTGTTTCCCCTTCAGGCTCGTGGCGTGCATGTGCCTAAAGCCCATTTCATGGAGTTGATTCGCTATCAGTTCCAGTATCCGTTCTCGGTCAGCCCGCGTGGCGTAGCTGCCGTCGCGGTTACGCTGGCACAGTTGTTTCAGTTCGTAGTTGAATTCCCGCATGTTCAATTCCAAATTTGTTCATCGTTTAGGCAAGGTGCTCATTGCCCGCTCTTTCGGTGTCAATCCGGTCGCTTAGTGTTGCTGCCCATCCTGCATGCAACATGCACACTGGAAATTACTAAGGGCACGGGAGACACCCTCCCGTTTCGTGCAGGGGTTTCTGTTTCTTGCCAGCGCCGCACGGCGCTTTTTTGGCGTCGATGTTTGTGCCTGTT
>JANYDM010000034.1 GCA_025363575.1 Betaproteobacteria bacterium
GCTTGATGCCGGCAAGTGCGCGCAACTGATGGCAGCCTACGATAATCTTGCCCTGTACCCGGACGCACGCGATGCGCTAATCGCCCTGTCCGGACTCAAACTCGCGATACTCTCCAACGGCTCACCGGCGATGCTGGGCCCGCTGGTGGTGAACGCGGGACTCCATGAAATTCTTACCACCGTGATCAGCGTCGATGAAATCAAAATCTACAAACCCGATCCGCGTGTGTATCAACTCGCGCCCGCCAAGCTCAACATCAACAAAGAAGAAATCGGCTTCGTGACGTCAAACTATTGGGACGCAGCAGGCGCGAAGAATTTTGGCTTCAACGTCTTTTGGATCAACCGGCAAGGGGCGCAACCCGATGCGCTGGGCGTCGAACCGGACCGCGTCTTAAGCAAGCTCACGGAACTGAAGGCGCACGTCGGTTGAAATTCCGGCGCCAGCCGCGCGCTTATTTCCGGTTCAACACCCACGTGGCGATTTGCGCAAGCTCAGCATCGCTCAATGTTGCCTGCGGGGGCATGGGAATCGCGCCCCAGTTGCCGGACCCGCCAGCCTTGATTTTGGCCGCCAGCCGCGCGCCGGCGCTGCCATCGCCGGCATAGCGGACCGCGATTTCGCGGAACGATGGCCCGACGATCTTCTGATCGATACCGTGGCAACTGTTGCAGGAATTGTCGGCAAGGAGCCGCCGCACCGGGTCCTGCGCAGACGCTGCGGCTGTCGCGGATGCGTCGGGCGGCGGCGCCGCGCTGTCGCGATTGTAGTAAGTGGCGAGATAGTCGACGACCAGCGGAATCTCCTCCGGCGCAATCGGCATGCCGCGCTCTATCATGTTGCGGACGTTGTCCTCCCACTCGCCGCGCGACAGCCTGGAACGAGTGATGTGCGTGATTTCGTGGCAAAGCGCGCACCTCGCCATGGTGAGGTCGGCGCCCTTGCCCGGCGCCAGGGTTCTCGACGGCACGGACTCTTGGGCGGCAAGTGGCGCAATAGCCGCACTGCTGGCGAACAGGATCACGGCGGCGATCGACAGCACGCTCAAATTCGCTGCGCGCATGCGCATCATGCTTCGACCATGAAGCCCACGCGATGTATGCCGTTCCAGAAATAACCGAGCGGGTTCCACGCGGCCACTATTGGTTGCACATTACCTTTGTCGTCGGTTGCCCGCGCCAGCACCGTGACATACCCATGCGTGCGCGGCCAGTATTCATAGCTGAAAATACGCCACGCATATTTGTCGCCGCCCGTATTGACCGCGGCGCGCTGCCAACTCCCGCCTTCGTTGAAAGACACTTCGACTTTGTCGATCGCCCCTTCGCCGACCCATGCGCGTCCTTCGATCAGGACCGGTTTGCCTGCCTTGAAAGCTGCACTGGGCGCCGGATGCGTGATGATGGATTTGACCGGCCAGGCTTCGGTAGTCACCGCATCTGCCGGCAGCTTCTCGCCGGGCCTGACCGGCGTGCGCGGAATACGATAGCTGCTGTCCATGAAAGTGCCCTTGAAGGGTGCGTCGAGCACCGTGACGGTATGCACCCATTTGATCGACGTCGATGCCACCCATCCCGGCACCACCAGGCGCATTGGATAGCCGTGAATTTTAGGCAGCGGACCGTCATTCATGCCAAAAGCAATCAGGGTGTTTTCCTCCATGGCCTTGGCCAGTGGCACTGAGCGAATAACCGGCGCCTGCGTAGCGATGACGCCGAAATCACCGCCCTGCCCCGCGACATGCGCCGCTCCTGGTTTGATGCCAGCCGCCCGCAGCACGTCGCGCAGCCGCACTCCGGTCCACTTCGGACAGCCCATGCCGCCGGTCGGCAGCCACGGCGTGCCGCTCGCGTTTGGGACGTATGCCGAGCGCCCCGAACCCGCGCACTCAAGCATGCCCTGCATGCTCACCACCGGAAATGAATTCTTCAGTTCATCGAGCGAAAAGGTCAGCTCTTTGTCGACCAACCCTTTGATCGTGAGCCGGTGCTTGGACGCATCGATATCGGGTGTCAGCAAATTGTTGCGCACGAACATGCGGTCATTCGGCGTCACCGCGAAATTATGCGCATCGGCCGGTACGCTCCCCGTCAACGGCCGTTCCGAATGAGGCTTCATGGCCGGATTTTTTTCGGCCAGCACCGCGGCGTTCGATATCGTTCCTGCCGGATCGGCCGGCGGCTTCGGCGCGTCAGCGGCCTGCGCCCACAATTCGTGCGGTATTGCGCCCGCGGCAACGAATGCGCCGGTACCGGCCGCGCGCGTGATGAAATCACGCCGCGACAATTTCGCGGTTGCGGATTGCTGCGTCGATAATTTGTCATCCATGTTGCTCTCCTCCGGTAAACAAGCGAAGTGGTCGCGAATAGCTGATTTTGAAATCGGCAATGTCGCGTTATGCGGCGAACTGGCCAGGCGCCAACTTGGCAACCGGCCGACCGCCAGGCGTCGGATAGGGGTATAGCATGTTGAGCGCCATGCTTTGATTGGCCGACAGGACGATGCGCACGTGCTCGCGTTTGAGCTCACGGGCATGGCGGCAACCGCACGAGTGCGCGATCATGTCGATTTCCTTGTTCATGTTCTTTACGTAATTGGCGACGCGCACGTATTTCTCGTCGACGACCAGGCCGCGCTGCAGCCGTTTATTGTGCGTTGTCACGCCGGTCGGACAGGTGTTGGTGTGGCAGCGCAGGGCCTGGATGCAGCCGAGCGCGAACATGAAGCCGCGCGCGGTGTTGATGAAATCCGCCCCGACGCACAATGCCCACGCCGCTTTGGCGGAAGTCACGAGCTTGCCGGCGGCGATCACCCGGATGCGCCCCTTGAGATCGGCTTGCAGCAGGGAATCGACCACGCGCGGCAGCGCCTCGG
>JANYDM010000081.1 GCA_025363575.1 Betaproteobacteria bacterium
CCATTCAACGCTTTCCGCTCACTGCTTGGCATTGCTGGCGACGTCACTGCGCCGACCTATGCTGAGCTTTATGCCAAAAAATCACGACCCACTACTACATCTAGTAGCCTTGGGAGCTAACCGGATAAGCACGGAATGAACAATAACGTTAAAAACCGATTTGTCACAGAGGGCTCAGAGATCACAGAGGAAGAGCAGGCCAGAACGAATCCCGAGACGTGCCTATGCAGTTCTCCGTGTACTCGGTGTCCTCTGTGGCTCAAGCTGTAGACACGCATGAGCGACGACTACATTCTCGAAACGAAGAACCTCGTCAAGGAGTTCAAGGGCTTCGTCGCGGTCAACGATGTCAGCCTGAAGGTAAGGCGCGGCAGCATACATGCGCTCATCGGGCCCAACGGCGCCGGCAAGACGACCTGCTTCAATCTGCTCACGAAATTTCTCGAGCCGACGCGCGGCAGCATCCACTTCAACGGCATCGACATCACCGGCGAGAAGCCCGCGCAGATTGCGCGCCGCGGCATCATCCGCTCGTTCCAGATTTCGGCGGTGTTCCCGCACCTCACGGTGCTCGAAAACGTGCGCATCGGACTGCAGCGCAAGCTCGGCACCTCGTTTCATTTCTGGAAATCCGCGCGCTCGCTGGACGCGCTCAACGCGCGCGCGATGGAGCTGCTCGGCGAAGTCGACCTTGCATCGCTGGCGGACACGGTCACGGTGGAATTGCCCTACGGGCGCAAGCGCGCGCTGGAAATCGCGACGACGCTCGCGCTCGACCCCGAACTCATGCTGCTCGACGAGCCGACGCAGGGCATGGGGCACGAGGACGTCGGCCGCGTCGTCGAGCTGATCCGCAAGGTTGCCGCCGGGCGCACCATCATGATGGTCGAGCACAATCTGAACGTGGTCGCCAATCTGTCCGATACGATAACGGTGCTCGCGCGCGGCGCGATACTCGCCGAGGGCCCGTATGCGGAAGTCTCGAAAAATCCACGCGTGCTCGAAGCGTATGTCGGTACTGTCGAAGCAGTCGCTCATGGATAGCGCAATCCAGTCGGGCGCCGAACTCCTGCGCGTGCGCGACCTGCATGCGTTTTACGGCGAGTCGCATATTCTGCACGGCATAGACTTCGTGGTGAATCGCGGCGAAGTAGTGACTCTGCTCGGCCGCAACGGTGCGGGGCGCACAACGACGCTGCGCGCGATCCTCGGGCTCACCGGCAAGCGCACGGGTTCGATCGTCGTCGACGGGCGCGAAGCGATTGCCATGGCGCCGCACCGGGTCGCGCATCTTGGCGTCGGCTACTGCCCCGAAGAGCGCGGCATTTTCGCGAGCCTGTCGGCGGAAGAAAACCTGCTGCTGCCGCCGGCCGTCGCCAGCGGCGGCATGAGCATCGACGAGATCTACACGATGTTTCCGAATCTCAAGGAGCGGCGGGCGAGTCCCGGCATGCGCCTGTCTGGCGGCGAGCAGCAGATGCTGGCGATCGCGCGCATCCTGCGCACGGGCGCGAAGCTGCTGCTGCTCGACGAAATCAGCGAGGGGTTGGCGCCGGTCATCGTGCAGACGCTGGGTCGCGTGATCCGCACGCTGAAGGAGCGCGGCTATACCATCATCATGGTCGAGCAGAACTTCCGTTTCGCGGCGCCGCTCGCCGACCGCCACTATGTAATCGAGCATGGCCGCATAGTCGAAACGGTTACAATGGCCGAGCTCGATAAAAAAATGGACCGGTTGCACGTCTTGCTCGGAGTCTAATTTCAATGGAGGCATTAACATGAAGCGTAAATTGATCGCAGCAATGGTAAGCGTGACGCTGACCGCGGCGCCGCTGACTTCCGCATTTGCACAGTCCAAGGCGCCGACGCTGTCCGACGGCGTCGTTAGAATAGGCGTGCTGACCGACATGTCCGGCCTGTATTCGGACCTGGGCGGCGCCGGTTCCGCGCTCGCGGCGAAAATGGCGATCGACGACTTCAAGGCGGCGGAAAAAGGCAAAGCCTTTCCGATCGAGCTCGTTACCGCAGACCACCAGAACAAGGCCGACGTCGGTGCGCAGAAAGCGCGCGAGTGGTACGACACGCAGGGCGTCGACATGGTGACCGACGTGCTGAACTCCGCCGTCGCGCTCGCGGTGACCAAAGTGACCGCGGAGAAAAAGCGCATCATGATAGACACCGGCGCGGCGAGCACGCGCCTGACCAACGAAGACTGCACGCCGTACACGGTGCACTATGTTTACGACACGTATTCGCTCGCCAACGGCACCGGCAACGCCATAGTGAAAAACGGCGGGAAGACCTGGTTCTTCCTGACAGCCGACTACGCGTTCGGCCATTCTCTGGAGTCCGATACTTCCAACGTCGTGAAAGCGGGCGGGGGCCAGGTGCTCGGCGCTGTGCGCCATCCGCTGAATGCCGCGGACTTTTCGTCGTTCCTGCTGCAGGCGCAGGCTTCGAAAGCGCAGGTGGTCGGCCTCGCGAATGCCGGCGGCGACACCATCAACTCGATCAAGGCCGCCAATGAATTCGGCCTGACCAAGAACCAGAGCCTTGCCGGCCTGCTGGTGTTCATCACGGACGTGCATAGTCTCACTTTACAGGTCGCGCAGGGCATGATGCTGACCGACGGCTGGTACTGGGACCAGAACGACGAATCGCGCAAGTTCGGCAAGCGTTACTTCGAGCAGTTGCGCAAGATGCCGAGCATGAACCAGGCGGGCGTCTACTCGGCGGTGATGACTTATCTCAAAGCCGTGCAAGCTGCGGGGACCGACAATTCCGACGCCGTCATGGCGCAAATGAAGAAAATGAAAATCAACGACATGTTCGCCAAGAACGGCTACATCCGCGCCGATGGTCGCATGGTGCACGACATGTACCTGATGCAGGTGAAAAAACCCTCCGAGTCCAAATACCCGTGGGACTATTTCACCGTGAAGGCGACGATACCGGCGGCGGAGGCGTTCCTGCCGCTCGCGAAATCCGTGTGTCCGCTGGTCAAGAAATAACGACCTGACGCCGCGCGCCCCGGCGAGCGGGGCCGCGGCGCCGCGCGCATGGAGATCTTCGGCGTTCCATTGCAGGCGATGTTCGGGCAGCTTCTGCTCGGGCTCGTCAATGGCTCGTTTTACGCCATGCTGTCGCTCGGGCTCGCCGTCA
>JANYDM010000084.1 GCA_025363575.1 Betaproteobacteria bacterium
GCATCACAATGGACTGAGAGGGTCGCGCCTTACATGTTTTTAGCAACGGCGCTATGAGAGCCATGGTTTTGCACGGCCTCGGCCAGCCTCTGCGGCTCGCGGAGGTGGCGCAACCGACAATCGGCCCTGCCGACGTGCTCGTGCGCGTGCGCGCCTGCGGGATAGGGCTCACCGTCGTCAACTTGATAGCGACCCCAGGCCGCGTCACCGCATACCCGCGCATTCCCGGGCATGAAATCGCGGGCGACGTCGTCGAGATCGGCGCCGCGGTGTGCAGCGTAAAAATCGGGCAGCGCGTGACCATCCATTTTTATCTCACGTGCGGACAGTGCAAACAATGCCGCGCGGGCCGCGAAACGCTATGTCTGAATCAGCGCGGCAACGTCGGCGCTGCAATCGACGGCGGCTACGCCGAGTACGTCGCGCTGCCGGAGCGCAACCTAGTGCCGATCCCCGCCGACGTCTCGTACGTCGATGCCGCGATAGCTTCGGATGCGATCGCGACGCCTTATCACGCGTGTCACAAGGAAGCGCGCCTCGGGCCCGGTGACAGCGTATTGATTGTCGGCGCGGGCGGCGGCGTCGGCATCCACATGATTCAGATGGCAAAGCTTTGCGGTGCGCGCGTAATCGCCGCGGACTTGAGCGAAGACAAGCTGAAGCTGGCGAAATCGATGGGCGCGGATGAAATTATCGATGCGCGCAACGGATCTTTGGCGGCGCAGGTAAAGGCGTTGACACATGGCCTGGGCGTCGATGCCGTGATCGACATCGTTGCCAGTCGCGCGACGCTCGAAGCGGGATTGCAGGCGCTCGCAATGCGCGGACGCCTGGTAATCATCGGCGCGCAGCCGAAACCGGTTTACGGCGCGGAGCCGGGCTTCACGGTCAATCCCATTGACTTTCTGCACCGCGGACTTGAGCTGCATTCGTCGCGCTATGTGAATGCAGCGGAGATTGCGCAGACGCTGGAACTCGTCCGTCTCAAGCGCATAAAGCCGGTGGTGACTCAGCTGTTCACGCTGCCCCGAATCGAAGAAGCGCATGAATTGATACGCCGCAATGCAACGGCGGGCCGGCTGGCGATGACGATAGACTGAACGTCGGCTAGAAGTAGGCCTGCCCGCGCCGGATAGGCGGGGTCCATTCGCACTTGCCCCACGGCCCGTCGCCATTTTCTTTGATATACGCAACTCGGCCGCTTTTTTTGGGCATGCGCTTGCCCGAAAAGAATCCCTTCAGCCAATCTAGCGCGTAGTCGTGGCAGTCCATGCCGCCGAGGTTGGGGATGCTCCATAACGGGTGGTACTGGTTTTCGAACACCCACATTTCTTTCGGCACCTTGAGGTCCGCATAGGCTTCCACGGCGTCTTCGAGCGGACACAGCGGGTCAAATTCGCCTGTCACCAGCAAGGTCGGGCATTTGATCTTGTCGAGATAGCCGCGCACCGTCATGCCGCGCGCGACTTCGACGTCGAATTTTTCCTCGTTGTCGTAGCCCGCCATGTACATGAACATTTGCTTGAAGCGCGGGCTCGACTGCGTAAATATCGTGTTGTTCGGGTTAAAGCACGCGACGGAGCTAACGACTACTGCCGCGCGATGGTCGTAGCTCGACAGCCGCAGCGACCAGTAGCTGCCCATGCTGATCCCGTAGATCGCGATCTTCTTTTTATCGACCTCCGGCCGCTTCATCAGATAACTGATGACCGCCGCGCCCGCGCGTTCGTAATTGTCCCCGGCCGCGCGAATTTTCTGCATGTTCGAATTGCCCTGCCCGGGTCCATCGATCGACAGCACGTGAAAGCCCCGCGACAGGGCAATGTTATGGCTCGCTTTTGGAAACACTTCCTTCGACTGGTCCATGCCCGGCACGTAGATGACAACCGGGGCCTTGCGCCGGTCCGGCAGCAGGTGGAACAGGCACGAAATTGTTTTGCCGTCGAACGGCACTTCGACGCGCTCGATCGGATAGCTGGCGACGGCCGAACGGCGGTCGACCATTTCGTTGAGCTTGCGGTACAACGCCTTCTTTACCGGGTGATCGTCGTAAAAAATCGGGTGCTGGGCCATGCGATAGCCCTCTATCGCATGATCGTAATGGTGCGTCGCAGTGGCGTTCGCGCCCTGTGCCTCGGCGCGGCGCGCGAGCTGCTCGTTGCGCTCAGCCGCTTCGCGCCACACCTTGGGCAGCATGCGGTAGTTGCGCGCGCGCTTGCCGGCCGGCACCTCGATGTCGTCGCGCTCGAAATTCTGCACGCGGCCGCGCATGTTGAGCGCGAGGTCGAGCATCCATTGCTGGTTATCGCGTTCCGTTCTGAGCTTGCGTATCATGGACTCCTCCTGAAAAGCGTATCGACTTTTTATGCAGGTCGCAATATTAACGCAGCGCGCGCTGAGATGGCTTTAGAATCCAAAAACCGGCGATGCGAACTGGGCAATGCGCAATGAACACCGGGCTATTTCAACTCGACCCATCGCCCATCACTCAGTCCCCTGGGGACCTATGCGCTACTGGCTGATGAAATCCGAACCCGAAGAATTCAGCATCGACGACCTCGCGAAGGCGCCAAAGAAATCCACGGCATGGTTCGGCGTGCGCAATTACATGGCGCGCAATTACATGCGCGACCAGATGCAGTTGGGTGACCAGGTGCTGTTCTACCACTCGAGCTGCGAAGTGCCGGGCGTCGCCGGCATTGCCGAAGTCAGCAAGCTGGCTTATCCGGATGAAACGCAATTCGACAAGAAGGGCGATTACTACGATGCCAAGGCTACGCGCGACAAGCCGCGGTGGGTGCATGTCGACCTGAAGTTCGTCCGCAAAACGCGCTTGTTGCCGCTAACCGAGATGCGCGAATACAAGCAGCTGGCGAAGATGCCGCTGCTTCAGCGCGGCAACCGCTTGTCGATTACGCCGGTCGCTCCAGCCGAATGGAACTTCATCGAGGGTAAGCTGTAGAGCGGCCCGCCGGCTTTAAATTCGAAATAATTTTCAGGGAGACTCTATGAGAATGATCGCCGCCGCTTTGTTTGCGCTGCTGCACTGTGCTGCTGCCGCCGCGGCCACGGCCGAAGAAGATGTGGCGCGCTACGTTCAGATTTTCAGCGAGCGCAATGCGCAGCATATCGAAGCGGTGCAAGCCCTCGGGTGGATGGGCGTGTCGGACACAGTCGTATTCGACATTATCGAAAGGTTGGCTACTGAAGAAGCCCAGGCCGCGCGCAACAGCAATGCCGAGCGGTCCCGGATATCTCATTACATCCGGGCGCTGGGATTTTCCGGCCAGGACAAATATGCGCCGACGATTTCAGGCTTTACGCGAGACAGGGCGTATGAGCGCCACGCCAATATTGCCGCGGCGGACCTCGGTCGATACCGCAAATGGAACCCGGTCATATCGAATCGCGCGGCGTTCGACCCCAGATACAGTGACGACGTAAACCGCGTGCTGAACATGTTGCGCTCCGACGATCTGTTGCTGAAGCGCATCGGGGCCAAACGGGTTTATTTCGCGAATAAGGACGAAGTCCTGCTCGAGTCGCTGACAACGAATCTGCGCGCCAGCGCCCCCAGAAAGGATCTCGGTTCCGACGAGATAGACTCGGTTGCCTGGATGGCGAAAGCGCTGGGGCACGCTAAAAATCCGAAATACCGTCCCGCGGTCCAGGAAGCGTTCGATAACGCCTACGACCCCAAGGTCCGCCAGTACGCGAAAGCGGCGCTGCAAACGCTATAAGCGACCGGCGCGAATCCCGGAGATTTGTTTCGGGCGCAGTGCGGGGATATCCGCCCCGCCCGTCAATCCGGCGGAGTGGAAAGTTTACCAGCGAAATACTTTAGGAATGCACAGCACTGCAAGGGCGACCCGATGGGATATGTAAATCAGCTCGAGTATCTGAAACGCGTGATGCCGGCCGTGACAGGACCGGTCGTCGAAACCGGCAGCAAAGACTATGGCAACACGTCGAGCTTTCGCGATTTCTACGCCGGCAGTGAATATATCGGGGTCGATATGGAAGCGGGCAAGGGCGTAGACTTCATCGTCGATTTAACCGCGGGTGTCGGCGACCTGCGCACCAACTACTTTGCGCTGGGCATCTGCTGCTCGGTGCTCGAGCATGTGCGCCGGCCATGGATATTCGCCGAGCATCTGACGAGCGTCATCCGCGATCATGGTGCCTTGTATATTCGGTGCCATGGGTGTGGCGCTATCACGCCTATCCGGACGACTATTACCGCTTCTCGTGGCGCGGCATCATGGAGCTGTTCCCGCGTTTCGACTGGACGAACATCTGCTATTCGTCCAGCGTAACCGGCGAATTCTTCGATATCGAGAATAATCCCAACATCGATAACGAACTCGCCGTCATAACCGACGGCCCGGGCGGCAAACGCAAGTACCTGCCGCATTTGATGGTCAATATGCTCGGCATCAAGATTCCGCCCGGCGGCTGACCGGCGGCGGGCTTAGACTATCCCGGCGGCCTTCAGCTTCGCGATTTCCGTTTCGTTCTTCTTCAGCACGCCGCGCAACAGTTCTTCGGTGTGCTGCCCGAGCGCCGGCGGCGGCACTTCGTGCTTGATCGGCGTGTCCGAGAATTTCATCGGGCTCGCCACCAGCGTCACTTTGCCTGCCACTGCGTGCGGCAGCTCTATTTTCATGCCGCGCGCCTGCACCTGCGGTTCTTCGAACACTTTTGCGATGGTATTGATCGGTCCATTGGCAACACCTGCATCGTCCAGCAGCGTTACCCATTCGCGCGTCGGACGTTTGAGGAAAATCTCGTTCAGCAGCCGCGTGATTTCGTCGCGGTTTTTCACGCGCTCGCCATTAGCGGAGAACCGAGGGTCTTTCGCCAGATGCGTGCAGCCGGCGACAGCGCAGAATTTATTGAACAGATTGTCGTTGCCGCACGCGAGTATCAGCGCGCCGTCCGCGGTCTTGAACGTTTGATACGGCACGATGTTCGGATGCGCGTTGCCGAGCGGACGCGGCGACTCGCCGGTCGCAAAATAATTCATCGCCTGGTTGGCGAGGAACGCAGTGCATGAATCGAGCAGCGCCACGTCGATCCACTGCCCTTTGCCCGTCACTGCACGGTGCGCAATCGCCGCACATATCGCGATGGTCGCGTACATGCCTGTCGTCAGGTCAATGATCGGCACGCCGACTCTCTGCGGTCCGCCACCCGGAAGATCGTCCCGCTCGCCGGTAATGCTCATGAGCCCGCCCATGCCCTGCGCCATGAAGTCGTAGCCGGGGCGGTCGTTGTCCGGGCCGGTTTGGCCGAATCCCGTCACCGAGCAGTAAATGAGGCCGGGATTGTCTTTTTTCAGATCGTCATAACCCAAACCGTAGCGCGCGAGGTCGCCTACCTTGTAGTTCTCGATCAGCACGTCCGATTGTTGTGCGAGCTCGCGCACAAGCTGCTGGCCCTCGGCCTTGGAAATATTGATGGTGATCGATTTTTTTCCGCGGTTGGCCGCGCAGAAATACGCCGACTCGCGCGTCTCCCTCCCCTGCTCGTCCTTGAGGTACGGCGGCGCATAGGCGCGCGAATCGTCGCCTTTGACCGGACGCTCGACTTTGATGACTTCTGCGCCAAGGTCGGCCAGATTTTGCGCGGCCCACGGCGCGGCCAGCACGCGCGAAAGGTCGAGCACTTTGATATGCGATAGCGGTCCTGACATGGTTCCTGTCCTTTTACTTGCCCTTGAATGCGGGTTTATTCTTGTTGATGAATGCGTCTATACCCTGCTGATAGTCCTGCGTCTTCAGATAGTCGAAGTTGCCGTCTCTTTCCGCGGCGGACAGCGGCGGTGTACCGATCGTTAAGCGACGGATAAACTGCTTGTGCCAGCGCGCGACTAGCGGTGCGCCATCGGCAATGCGCTGCGCAGCCGCATACGCCTCGCGCTCGACCTCGTCGTCGGGCACGACGCGCGTCAACAGACCTTTCGCAAAAGCTTCGTGCGCGTTCCAGACGCGGCCTTCGAGCAGAATTTCCGCCGCCACCGCGCGCCCGGCCAGAGCAAGCAAGCCGGCCAGTTCATCATAGGCGATCGCGAATCCCAGTCGGTTGATCGGCACGCCGAATCTGCCCGAGGCGCCCGATATCCGCAAATCGCAATTGCATGCGATCTCCAATCCGCCGCCGACGCACGCACCTTTGATCATCGCCACGGTCGGATGCCGGCATTCGCCGACCTCCTTCAGCACACCGTATACGTGTTCATGGTGGTAAGTTTTCGCCTGCGCCAGCGTAGCGCGTTCATTGATGAATTCCGCGAGGTCGGCTCCCGCCGCAAACGCTTCATCACCCGCGCCGCGCAACACGATGCAGCGCAGGCCGTCGTCAGCTGACAGGTCGCGCATGGCGCGTGCGAGTTCGCCCCACATCGCGATGGTCAGCGCGTTGAGTTTGCCGGGATTGTTGAGCGCGACGGTGGCGATTGCGCCGTTGCGCGTGACGTCTATGGATGGCAAAGAAAGATTTCCGAAAAGCGTATTGTACGATTCCGCCCAGCGCGACGGTTTATCGCAAGTAGTTCAGCACGATCAGCGAGCCGGCGCCCACTGCGACGGCGACGAGCAGATTGCGACGGAACACGTAGTAAGCGGCCAGCCCCAACAGGCATGCCAGCACGCGATGCCAGGCCAGGCTGGTAGCGAGCAGCCCGCTCGGCATCACGATGATACGCATCACGAGGCCGGCAATCATCGCGTACGTTACACAAGTCACCCAGGTGAAGAGCTCGCCGTCGATCGAGATGCGACCTGACAGCAGCACGCCCAGGCCGCGCCATGCGTAAGTGCCGAGCGCGCAGAACAACAATACGAGGCCGATGTCAGCCACGCGGGTGCGCCAGAGCTTTTTGCAGCGCGTATGCGACAGTACCGCCGATGAAGCCGGCGAGCAGCACACTCCATTGCGGCGTCAACAGATACAGCAGCGGGCCTGCGATGCCGCCGCACGCAAGCGCAATCGCGACCAGTCGGGTGCGCACTTCGACGATCAGGAACACCACGAAATAAACGGGCGCCAGAAATACCATGCCGATCTGGGCGACCGGCGGGATCGATTCCGCGATGTAATAGCCCACAGTGCCGGCGCACACGCCGATTGCAATGAAGCCAACGGCCAGCCCGCCCAGATAGGCGACGCGGTCCGGCCCTGGCAATTCAGGGCCCCGCCGCATGCAGATTATCCAGGAACTCATCGCCACGCACTGCGCTGCCACGTAGTAAAACCATTCAGGATGGCCGCGGTCGCGAATCACCGGCATCAATGTAACGGTCATCGGCAGAAAGCGCGCATTGGTGAGCATCACTGCAAGCAGGATCGCGATGAGCGGCGCGCCGATCTGCCACATATCGACCATCACGAGCTGGCCCGGCAGCGCCCATATCGTGATCGTCGATGCGATGACGATCCACACCGGAATGCCGCTCGCAAACGCGAGCGCGCCGAAGCCGACGTAGGTGGCGGCGAGCACGCCGCCCGGCACGCCGAACGATTCGCGCACGCCGGTGCGAAATGCGGCGGAGCGCATCGGCCGCGCCTTATTGATGCGAGAACATTTTCTTGCCGGCGACCGGCAATTGCGCGGTCAGGATATCGCCGGACAAAGATTCCGTAATGTAAAGCGTTTTCAGGTCGGGCCCGCCGCACGCAATGTTCGCGAGGTGATGGTGCTTGTGATCCGCCGAGTGGATCAGGTGAGTCGGCAGCATGTTGCTGTCGAAGCGCCAGATGCCCACGCCGAGCTGGCACACGAGGATGCCGTTTTCAGAATCCATCTCGACGCCGTCGGGGCCGCCGACGCCGCCCGACAATTGAATGGCAACGCCGGTCTTCGATATCGTGCCATCGGCCATCAACGGCAGCCGCCAGATCTGCTGCGAGCGCGTCACGCCCACGTAGACATGCTTGTCGGTAGTCGACAGCGTGATGCCGTTTGGGCTCGGCACGTTGTCGCACAGGCGATCGAGCCGGCCTTTGGCGTCGAGTCGGAATACGCGACCGGTCGGATCGGCGATGCCGGTTTGACCCTGATCGGTGAAATAAAGATCGCCGTTGGCTGCGAAGTGCAGGTCGTTCAAACCCTTGAAGCCCTCGCTGAACGCCGTGCGCAGAACCGTTTCGATTTTGCCTGTCTTCGGATCCAGCACGAGCAGGCCTTCCTTGTAGTCGCAGATGAAGATGCGGCCGTCCTTGTGGATCTTGAGTCCGTTCGGCCAGCCGTCATACTGCGTGACGAGCTCCCAGTCTTTTTTCGGCGTGATGCGGAAGATGCGGCCGAATGGAATGTCGACGAACCACAGATTGCCCTCGCGATCGAACGACGGCCCCTCGAGAAAACATTCGACTTCGGCGTGCTGCCGGTTCGGGTCCGACCATGCAGAGCGGGATTTCTTGCGGAACTTGGCCGGCATCGACATGAAGACTTCGGTTTTGATCAACTGCAGCGGCTGAAACGGATTGAACATGATGCGTCCCCTGCTTGGCGTTACTGGAAAGAGGCCGTAAGGCTAACGGAGTACGCTCAGCTTGCCAACCCGCCGGCCATGCGCGGGTTGACACCGCATCGGCTTGGGCGTTACGGTGCGGACGTCACTTAAAAAGCGCGGCGTTCACTGCACGTGCTTGCTTACCTACCGAGGAGAAATCATGGTTCGCATACTGCCCGCCGTCATACTGGGCCTGACTGCCGTCAGCGGCTACGCTCAGGACTTTCCCGCGCATGCCATCAATCTCATCGTGCCGAACCCTCCCGGTGGTATGAACCAGATCCATGCGCAGCCGCTGGGCGCGGTGATCGAAAAACTCTACAAGCAGCCCGCGCCGGTGCTCAACAAGCCTGGCGGCACCGCCGCCGCCGGCACGGCATTCGTCGCGAACCAGTCGCCTGACGGCTACAACCTGCTGGTGACGACGCCCAACCTTTATCTTGCGACTGAGAAAGACAAGCTGTTCGGCATCCAGTCGCCTTATACGCTCGAGCAAATCGTGCCTGTCGCGCTGCTCTCGGCCGATCCGCTCGCGTTTTGCGTGCAAACCGAAAACCCGATCAAGTCGGTCAAGGAACTCGTCGCCGCCGCGAAAGCAAAACAAGGCGCAATGTCTTTTTCGTCATCCGGCCCGTATGGCATCACCCATGTGCCTGCGGCGATGTTCCTGGACGCGGCCGGCATCAAGATGCGCCACGTGCCGACCACCGGTGGCGGGCCCGCGGTAATCCAGCTTCTGGGCGGCCATGTGGACGTGCATGACGGCGGACTCGCCGCAGTGTTCCCGCATATCAAATCGGGCAAGCTGCGCGCCCTCGGGCTGACCGACGTCAAACGCTCGCCCTCGCTGTCCGACGTGCCGACGATGAAAGAATCCGGTTACGACGTCGAAGCCTATCTGTGGGTCGGATTGTTTACGACCGCCGGCGTGCCCGAAGCCACGATGACAAAGCTGCGCGACGTGATTCGCAAGTCTGTTGCCGATCCGCTTTTCCACGATGCAATGACCAAGTCGCAGGTTGTGATCGATTATCGTGACGCGCCGGAATTCCGGAAATTTTTTGACGCCGATTACAAACGCATGGCGGTGGCGGTCAAAGCCATCGGCCGCCTCGAAGAAGCGAAGTAGTTCCGGCAATCCGGGTGACGTAATGGACACTTCCTCAGCATCGCGTCCCGCGCCAGCAGGCACGCGCGCGAAAATAAAGTGCATCGAGGCAATCGCGGTCAGCCTGCCGATGCGAAAGCCGATGAAAATGGCCGGCGTGCTGATCGAGGCTGCGGACAATGTGCTGGTGAGAATCGAAACGGATGCCGGCATCGTCGGCTGGGGCGAAGCCGCCTCAGCGCCGGCCATGACCGGCGAAACGGTCGAGAGCATGCTGGCGGCCATCCGCCACATGGCCCCCGCGCTGCTCGATGCCGGCATCGACGACATCGGTGCCGTCAGCGCGCGCATGGACCGGCTGATGTACTACAACCAGTCGGCAAAATCCGCGGTCGAAATGGCATTGCACGACGCGCTTGGCAAAGCGCTGGACAAACCCGTATACGAGTTGCTCGGTGGCAGCCAACGCTCGCGCGTGCCGGTATTGTGGCTGCTCGGAACCGGCAGCACCGAAGGCGATGTTGCCGAAGCGTGCAGCAAGCAGGCAGCCGGCTTCGTTGCGTTCAAAGTCAAGGTTGGCATCGGTGACCCGCTGGCCGATGCCGCGCGCACGCGCCGCGTGTGCGAAGCGCTCGGCCAAGGCATGCTGATTTCGACGGACGCCAATCAGGGTTACGACGTGGCCGCGGCATTGGCATATGTGAACGCTTTGGAAGGCGCGGGACTGGATTTCTTTGAGCAGCCGATTGCCGGACACGATGTCGAAGGCATGGCGAAAATCGCTGCTGCCACGCGCATTCCGCTCGGTTTCGACGAAGGGTTGCACAGCCTTGATGATCTGCTGCGCCACCACGATTCGAAGGCCGCGCGCGGCTGCAGTCTTAAAACAATCAAGCTCGGCGGCCTGGCCGGCGTGGCGCGCGCCGCCGGGTTGTGCCGCCAGCTCGACATGAAAGTCAATCTCGCGTGCAAGGTCGCGGAGTCAAGCATCGCCGCCGCCGCGATGATGCATCTCGCCGCGGCAGTGCCTGCCGTCGAATGGGGAGTCAGCCTGTCGAATCAATATCTCGCCGACGACCTCGTGCGCGCACCCGTGAGCGTGATCGACGGCCATGCCGAAGTGCCGGCGGGCGCCGGTCTCGGCGTCGAAGTCGACGAAGCGCGCGTACGCCGTTATCAGCGCAAGGTTTAGCTTGCGCGCGCAATTTGTTCTACCGGCCCTGACGGACTAGAATACGCGCGCATATCAGACCATAGGCGTTCGAACGCCAGGCGCAAGAACTGGGAGTCAACTTTAGGAGGAATAGATTATGACAATTTCCCGCCGCAAAGTATTGCAGGGCCTCGCCGCGGCTCCCGCGTTGTTGACCGCTACACGCATGGGTTATGCCGCCGACGCCAAGGCCGCCAAGACCATCAAGATCTCCCACCAGTTTCCCGGCGGGACCATCGACAAGGGCGATTTTCGCGACCGGCTCACGCGCAAATTTGCCGCCGAAGTCGAAAAGCGCACGGCGGGCTCGCTCAAGTTCGAGGTCTACCCCGGCTCTTCCCTGATGAAAACCGTCGCGCAGTTTTCTGCTCTGCGCAATGGCGCACTCGACATGAGCCTCTACCCGCTTGCCTACGCCGGCGGCGAAGTGCAGGAACTCAACATCGGCCTCATGCCGTGCATGGTGACTTCGTACGAACAAGGCTTTGCGTGGAAAAAGGCCGAGATCGGTCGCGAGCTCACCAAGCTGCTCGACGCGAAAGGCGTCAAGATTGTGACTTGGATCTGGCAGGCCGGCGGCACCGCGTCGCGCAACAATCCGGTCGTCGCACCTGATGACGTGAAGGGCCTGAAGATCCGCGGCGGCAGTCGTGAGATGGACCTCATGCTGAAAGCGGCCGGCGGCATCATCTCAAGCGTGCCGTCTAACGAAATTTATCCGGCGATGCAGACGGGCTCACTCGACGCCGCGGTCACCTCCTCGACGAGCCTGATCTCGTTTCGGCTCGAGGAAATTTCCAAGGCGCTCACGTCCGGGCGCGGCAAGAGTTTCTGGTACATGCTCGAGCCGCTGCTCATGTCCAAGAATGTTTTCGACGCCCTTACGCCCGCCCAGCAAAAGGCCGTCATGGACGTGGGCCTCGAGCTCGAAACTTTCGCCACCGCTTCGGCCAAGGAAGACGACGAAGCCGTGGCCGCGGTGTACAAAAAGGTCAATGCGAAAGTGGTCGACATGGACCAGGCTGTGGTTGACCGCTGGCGCAAGATCGCGGAAGAAGCGGCGTGGACAGATTTCTCCAAACGTAGTGCCGACTGTGAGCGCTTCCTCAAATTGGCGAAAGCCGTGGCGTGACCTTAGCGTCTGCGCCGCAGACAAGCGTTCCGACCGGCCATCCCCCGCGCGGCGTATTCGAGCGCGCTGCGGCGTGGTTGAAGATAGTCAACCAGATCGCAGCCGTCATCGGCGCCGTCGCCACCGGCACTGCCGCCTGCGTGCTGACGTGGGAGGCCACCGCCCGCTATCTCTTTAAAATTCCCAGTGACTGGCAGGACGAGGTCACGATTTTTCTGCTGGTCGGCGCGACCTTCCTGTCGGCCGGGTGGGTGCAGCAAGGGCGCGGCCACGTCGGTATCCAGGCGCTGGGCGCGGTGCTGCCGCCCGCCGCGGACCGCGTTCGTCGCTTCTTGAGCGATATCGTCACGCTGGTCTTCTGCCTGTTCTTCGGTTGGAAATGCTGGTCGCTCCTGATCCTGGCAGTGAAAGACGGGCAGATTTCCGGCTCCGCTTTCGGCGCTCCGCTGTGGATTCCGTACGGCTGCATGGCACTCGGCATGACGCTGCTCGTGCTGGTACTGATCGAGCAGGTGGTCACCCGCCAATCCTTGCGGACTGTCGCTCCATAATGTCGACGCTGCAGCTCGGCCTGCTCTACGGCGGCACCACGCTGCTGATCCTGTTTTCCGGCATGCCCATCGCGTTCGCGCTCGGTACGGTCGCCACCATATTCATGTTGTTCTTCATGCCGCTTGCGTCGCTCGACACCGTGGCGCAAAACGTCTACGAGGAAATGGCGAGCATTACGCTGCTCACGATACCGCTGTTTATCCTGAAGGGCGCGGCCATCGGCAAATCGCGCGCCGGGCGCGACTTGTATTCAGCGCTGCATGTCTGGTTGCACAAGATTCCGGGCGGCCTCGGCATCGCCGTGACGCTGGCGTGCGGTTTGTTTGCGGCCATGGCCGGCTCGAGCGCGGCAACGTGTTCGGCGATCGGCAGCTCCGCCATCCCGGAAATGCGCGAGCGCGGTTACTCGTCGCGACTGGCGGCGGGCCTCGTTGCCGCCGGCGGTACGCTCGGCATCCTGCTGCCGCCGTCGATCACGCTGATTCTCTATGCGGTAGCGGCCGAGCAATCGTTGGGCCGGTTGTTTCTCGCCGGCATCGGGCCGGGCCTATTGCTGGTCGTTATCTTCGCGGTCTACGGCATGTTGCGCTATAACTTTGAGCACCGCCGCGCCCGTGCACACGCCGATGCGGGCGGCGAAAGCGCCCGCATCCTGCAGGTGGATACCTACACGATGGCGGAACGCTTTGCGGCCATCCCGCGCGTTGCGCCTTTCCTGATTCTGCTGATCGGTGTAATGCTCGCGCTCTACGGCGGCTTCGCGACGCCCTCGGAAACGGCGGGCCTCGGCGCCGTGCTTGCGCTGATTCTGATTGCGGCAATCTACGGCGCGTGGAAGCTGACCGACGTGAAGCCCATCTTCGCCAGCACGCTGTCGGAAGCAACCATGCTGATGATGATTATCGGCATGTCGCTGTTTTATTCGTACGTGATGAGCTATCTGCACATCAGCCAGAGTGCCGCCGAATGGATCGTCGGACTGCATCTCTCGCGCTGGATGCTTTTTCTGGCGGTGGCAGTGTTGGTCGTGGTGCTCGGATTTTTTCTGCCGCCGGTCAGCATTATCCTGATGACGGCGCCCATCATTCTGCCGCCGCTGCGAACAGAAGGCTTCGACCTGATCTGGTTCGGCGTCGTGATGTCGGTCATCATGGAGATGGGGCTGATCCATCCGCCGGTGGGCCTCAATATTTTCGTCATCAATAAGATCGCGCCCGACATTCCGCTCGGCGACATTATCTGGGGCACGCTGCCCTTCGTATTCCTGATAATGTTTGCCGTGCTGCTGCTCTGCCTGTTCCCCGGCATTTCCACCTGGATGCCCGATCACTTCCTGGGCGAGGCGATCCGGCGCTGACGCGAATATTCCGGTCAACCCGGCGCCTGATCACACAAGCGCTTGTTGCAATACGCGCGCGACATGCACGGCAGCGCGCTGCGCGCCGTCGCGGATCTGATGACGGCAGCTCGTGCCGTCGGCGACGATCAGCGTATCAGCCGGCGCGGCGCGCACTTTCGGCAGCAGGTTCGCTTCCGCCATCTTCATCGAAATGTCGTAATGCGCGGATTCGAGGCCGAAACTTCCGGCCATGCCGCAACAACTCGATTCGATGGTTTCCACCGCAAGGCCGGGCACGAGCTTCAATGTCTTATGCACGGCGGGCATGACGTCGAAAGCTTTCTGGTGGCAATGACCGTGCAGCAACGCTTGCGTCTGCGGCAGCGCTTTCAGCTTGAGCTTGAGACGGCCCGCATCCGACTCGCGTGCGATGAATTCCTCGAACAGCAGCGCGTGCAGCGCCAGCGCGGCGCTTTCCTTACCCGGCAGCATCGAAAGAAATTCGTCGCGCAGCCCGAGCAGGCAGGCAGGCTCGAGACCGACGATCGGCACGCCGCGTTCAATGAACGGCTGCAGCGCAGTCAACATGCGTTGCGCTTCCACGCGCGCTTCGTCGACGAGGCCGGCAGCCAGAAACGTGCGGCCGCAGCATAACGGGCGCCCGTCATCTAAGGCGCGCGGTAGATGCACGATGTAACCGGCGGCGCGCAGCACGGCGAGTGCCGCGCGTGCATTGTCGGGCTCGAAATAGTTGTTGAACGTATCGACCAGGAGAACGACTTCGCCGTTGACGGCGCCGCCACCGACCGTTGCCCCGGGGCGCGTCGCGAACGTGTCGCCTTGCCACTGCGGCAGCGACCGGCGCGCGGACAGGCCCAGCAGCTTTTCAGAAAGGAAGGCCAGCCCGGGAACGGCATCGCGCAAATTTGCGAGCCACGCGAACCGCGCCGCCCATGGCGCGTAGCGCGGCAGGTAAGCGATCAGGCGGTCCCTCAACCTTAAGCCGTGCCGCTTGCGATAGTGATGCAGGAACTCGACCTTCATCTTCGCCATGTCGACGCCGGTCGGACATTCGCGCTTGCAGCCTTTGCACGACACGCAAAGATCCATCGTCGCGAACATTTCGTCCGCCACGAATGCGTCTCCATGCGCGTGCGGCAGCTGGCCTGACAATGCAAGGCGCAGCGTGTTGGCGCGCCCGCGCGTCAGGTGCTGCTCTTCGCCGGTGACGCGGAACGACGGGCACATGGTACCGGCGTCGAACTTGCGACAATGGCCGTTGTTGTTGCACATCTCGATCGCTTTGGCGAAGCCGTCCCCGCGATGCTCCGCGCCGGCTTCCCATTCTGACCAGTCGAGCACGGTCTGCAGTTTCTGCACGGCGTAGCCGGGCTTGAAGCGGAACAGCGTGCGGTCATCCATTCTCGACGGGCGCACGATCTTGCCGGGATTCATCATGCCGCGCGGGTCGAAAATGTCTTTGACCTCCTCGAACGCGTGCGTGATGCGCGGCCCGAACATTGGCGCGATCCATTCGGAGCGCACGAGGCCGTCGCCGTGCTCGCCCGAATAAGCGCCCTTGTATTCACGCACCATCGCGGCGGCTTCCTCGGCGATTGCGCGCATCTTGCGCGCGCCGTCCTCGCGCATGTTGAGGATGGGCCGCACGTGCAGGCAACCAACCGACGCATGCGCGTACCAAGTGCCGCGCGTGCCGTGTTTTTCGAATACGCGCGTCAACCGGTCGGTGTATTCGGCAAGATGCTCGAGCGGCACCGCGCAGTCCTCTATGAACGAGACCGGCTTGCCGTCACCTTTCATCGACATCATAATGTTGAGGCCGGCCTTGCGCACTTCCCAAAAATCGCGCTGCAACGCCGGATCGCTGATTTCCACCACACTGCCAGGCAGGCCGAGCTCACCCATTAGCTCGACGAGCTGCTTCAACTTCGCGAGTTGCTCGTCTTTGTCGTCGCCTGCGAACTCGACGAGCAGAATCGCGTCAGGGTCGCCCTGCACGCAGCGGTCGACAGTAGAACGAAAGGCCGGATTCGAGCGTGCGAGGCCTATCATCGTGCGGTCGACCAGCTCTACTGCGACCGGCTTCAGCTTGACGATGTGCTGCGGCGCTTCCATCGCGCGGTAGAACGTCGGGAAATGGCAGATGCCCAGCGTCTTGTGTTTCGGCAACGGCGAGAGATTCAGATGCAGCCGCTTGGAATATGCGAGCGTGCCTTCCGAGCCGACCAGCAGATGCGACATGTTATGCCCGTCGCCGTTGACCGTATCGAGGTTATAGCCGCCGACACGGCGCAGCACCTTCGGAAAGCGGTGCTCGATTTCCTCGGCCTCGCGCGCAGCGATGGCGCGGATTTTCTTCACGAGATCGATGTAGCCTTGCGGCGCCGCAAAACCCGCGAGGTCCGCGGGCACGTGACCGAAATTGAACTCCGCGCCGTCCGCCAGCACGGCGTCGATCGCGCGCACGTTGTGCACCATGTTGCCGTAGCGGATGGAGCGCGAACCACAACTGTTGTTGCCCGCCATGCCGCCGAGGGTCGCCTGCGCGCTGGTCGACACGTCGACGGGGTACCACAAACCGTGCGGCTTCAGCCACGTGTTGAGCTGATCGAGCACGACACCGGGTTGCACGGCAACGGTGGCGGCATCGCGGTCGAAGGACAGAATCTGGTTGAGGTGTTTGCTGTCATCGATAATCAGTGCGGCGCCGACCGTCTGCCCGCATTGCGAAGTGCCGCCGCCGCGGGGCAAAACTGCAACGCCTTCTTCGCGTGCGATCTGCAGTGCGATCTGCGCGTCGCTGTCGGTTTTCGGAATGACGACGCCGACGGGTTCGATCTGATAGATCGATGCGTCGGTCGAATAGCGTCCGCGCGAATAAGCGTCGAACAATACCTCGGCCTGCGTTTCGCGCTTGAGGCGCCGTGCGAGCGGACTCGCGCCGGCGCGCGGATGCAGCTTGATCGTGGCAGTGTTCATGGGAACGGCAATTATTCGCGGGTTGACGCCCCCGCGCAACTTAACTATTCTCGCCGCTCCATAAAGTATTGCGCTAATTCAGCGGAGGTTTTTATGTCGTACGCGAGCGGACGCCATTTCCTGCAGATCCCGGGGCCGACCAATGTTCCTGACCGCGTGCTGCGCGCAATCGACAATGCGACCATCGACCATCGCGGCCCGACGTTTCAGAAACTCGGCCAGGAAGTGCTTGCGGGATTGAAGCTGGTATTCAAGACCAACTCTCCTGTCGTCATTTTTCCGGCGTCCGGCACCGGCGCGTGGGAAGCCGCGTTAGTGAATACGCTGTCGGCGGGCGATCGTGTATTAATGTGCGAAACTGGCCACTTCGCAACGCTGTGGCACGCGATGGCGAAGAAGCTCGGACTAATGCCGGAATTCATCGCAGGCGACTGGCGGCACGGCGCCGATCCCGCGACCATCGAGAAACGGCTTGCCGAAGACACCCAGCACACGATCAAAGCCGTGTGCGTCGTGCACAATGAAACCTCGACCGGCGTCACCTCGCGCATTGGCGACGTGCGCAAAGCCATCGACAAAGCCGGACATCCGGCGCTTTATCTCGTCGACACCATTTCGTCGCTCGCGTCCATCGATTACCGGCACGACGAATGGGGCGTCGATGTGACGGTGGCCGGCTCGCAAAAGGGCCTGATGCTGCCGCCGGGCCTGTCGTTCAATGCCGTCAGCGACAAAGCGCTCGCCGCGACGAAAAAATCCACGCTGCCGAAGTCTTACTGGAGTTGGGAAGACATGCTCGGGCCGAACAAGACCGGCTTCTTCCCTTATACGCCGGCGACCAACCTGCTCTACGGACTGCGCGAAGCGCTCGCCATGCTGGAGGAAGAAGGGATGGACAACGTATTCAAGCGCCACGAACGGCATGCGGAAGCAACACGACGCGCCGTGCGCGCCTGGGGCCTCGAGATTCTGTGCCTGAATGCGGCGGAATATTCGAGTGCGCTCACGGCCGTGCTGATGCCCGATGGCCGCAACGAAGCCGATTTCCGCAAAGTCGTGCTCGACAATTTCAATATGTCGCTCGGCAGCGGGCTCGGCAAGGCGGCCGGCAAGGTGTTCCGCATCGGTCATCTCGGCGATTTCAACGATCTGACGCTCGCCGGCACGCTCGCCGGCGTCGAAATGGGGCTGGACCTCGCGGGCGTTCCTCATAAGAAGGGCGGCATCGCGGCGGCGATGGATTACCTGGTGTCGACCAAATTCGCGGCCGCCCGGCAACCCGCAGCCAAGCTCAGCGTCGCTTGAAGTAGAAGCACGCGCGCAAACCATGCGCAAAGTCCTGACCGGCTTCGTCGCCGCGTTGACGATTGCCTCGCCGCACGCCGCGGCGGCGGAGGCCTATCCGACCAAGCCGATCCGTTTTGTAGTACCGTTCGCACCCGGCGGCGGCACCGACATCATCGCGCGCCTCTTCGGGCAGCGGCTGAACGAAGCGCTCGGCCAGCCGGTCGTTGCCGACAATCGCGGCGGCGCCGGCAGTACGGTCGGCACCGACATCGTGTGCAAGGCGCCACCCGACGGCTACACGCTGCTGTTGGCGAACATCAGCCTGGCTTTCAATGCATGGCTGTATAAATCGCTTCCGTATAACGCAGTGCGCGATCTCGCGCCGGTCAGCATGGTGGCGGTGCAGCCCAATATAGTTGTCATCCACCCGTCGGTTCCCGCCAGAACAATCAAGGAATTCACCGACTACGCGCGCGCCAACCCGGACAAGCTGTCGTACGCGTCGGCCGGCGCCGGCTCGGGCACTCACCTTGCCGGCGAGATGTTGAAGGACAGGCTCAAGATCGATATGGTGCATATACCGTACAAAGGCACCGGCCCTGCAATCACTGATCTCGTCGGCGGACAGGTGCAGGTGATGATTTCGACCTTCGCCTCGGCGCTGCCGCATGTGAGAAGCGGGCGGCTGCGCGCGCTGGGCGTCACTAGCGCGCGGCGATCCGCCGCTACACCCGAAGTGCCGACTCTGATCGAGGGCGGGGTGCGCGACTATGACTACAGCACGTGGTACGCGTTGTTCCTGCCCGCGCGCGCGCCGCGAACCATCGTCGACAAGCTCAATCAAGCGACACGCGCCATACTCGCCGACGACGACATGAAGCAGAAGTTCGACGCGCAGGGCGTTGATGCCTGGTCGAGTTCTTCCGCCGAGCTTGGCGCCTACCTGCGCGCTGAAACAGAAAAGTGGGGCAAAGTCGTGCGCGCGGCAGGTGTGCCCCAACTCTGACAAGATCGCGCCGGCACTGCAGGCTGCTATGGTAGAGTTTCAGACGCAGCAGAGTGCGCAGCATCGCAAGCGAAATATTCCGCGGCGATTATTATTGTGGACAGTAGAGGAGCTCGCATTGGACCTGCGCGAACGCATCGGTATCGACCTTGGGCGTCGCGTCAAGCTCGAAGACGGCATCGAGTGGGCTGCGAAGAACGGCGTTCGCTATGTCGATATCCAGCTCGATACCGCGGCCAATGCCGTCACCGCTTTCAATGACAAGCGCGCCGCGGCGGTGCGCGAACTCGCCGCCGCGCGCGGGGTTACGCTTGGACTGCATACGCTATCGGCGGTCAATGTCGCCGAATATTCGCCTTACGTCAGCGATGCGGTCGACGCCTATCTCAAAAGCTATATCGATATTTATCCCAAGCTCGGCGCGCAATGGATAGTCGTGCACGCCGGCTACCATTTCACCGACGACATCGATATGCGCATGGAAGCCGGCTGCGCGCGGCTGCAGCGCATCGTCGACTACGCCGAAAAAAAAGGCGCGGTGCTCCTTCTCGAGAATCTGAACAACGAGCCGGCCGACGCCGAAGTGCATTACCTCGCGCATACCGTCGACGAATGGCTGTATTACTTCGAGCGCATCGAATCGCCGAACTTCCGCATGTCGTTCACCGCGAACCACGCACACCTGGTGTCCGACGGCGTGGACGGCTTCATAGATGCGATCGATTTTTCGCGCGTCGGCGAAGTGCGTCTTGCCGACTGCATGCGCCTGGGCAAGGAGCAGCACCTGAAGCCGGGCGACGGCGATCTCGACTTCGGCAAACTGTTCAAGCGCATCGAGAGCAAAGGTTTCAAGGGGCACTACATCAACGCATTTGGCACCCTGGAGGACATGCTGGCCGGGCGCGAATACCAACTCAGGAAAGCGCGCGAAGCCGGCGTTGCCGTGTGAAGATTCCGGCGCAGACAGCGCTAGGCGGACCTGCCTGCTAGACTATCGTCACTAAAGTTTCGTCACGCCTGTGATCGCGGCGTCTAATTCAACAGGAGGAGTCATGATTAAATCGATCCGTAATTTTCTGCACGGCGTCGCGCATCTGCCGCTAGTGGCGGCGTTGGCCGCTGCAATCGGCGCATCAGCGGCGACGGCCGCCGAGTGGCAGCCAACCAAGCCGGTTGAAATCGTCGTTGCCGCGGGCGCCGGCGGCGCCTCCGACCAGATGGCGCGCATGATGCAGGCGACGATCCAGAAGAACAACCTGATGAAGCAGCCGATGATTGTCACGCTGAAAGGCGGGGCGTCGGGCGCCGAGGCGCTGATGTACATGAAGGGTAGCCCCGGCGATCCGCATAAAGTCCTGATCGCATATTCGCTGATCTACATGCTGCCGCTGTCGGCCAAGATCCCATTCGACTGGCGCGAGTTGACGCCGGTGTCGGTCATTGCGCTCGACCAGTTCGTGCTGTGGGACAACACGACGCTGCCCTATAAAAACGTGAAGGAATTCGTCGCAGCGGCAAAAAGCGCGAATCCGCCATTCAAAATGGGCGGCACCGGCTCGCGTCGCGAGGACCACGTCCTCACCGTATTCATGGAAAAAAAGACGGGCGCGAAATTCGCGTACCTGCCGTACAAATCCGGCGGCGAGGCCGCAACGCAGCTCGTCGGCAACCACACCGCGGCCAACGTGAACAATCCGTCTGAAAACCTCGAAGTGTGGCGCGCGGGACAGGTGCGCGCGCTGTGCGTGTTCGACAAAGAGCGCATCAACTACCGGACCAAGGTGACCGACACGCAATCATGGCACGATATCCCGACGTGCAAGGAAGAAGGTCTGGACGTGCAGTACCTGATGCTGCGCGCGATGTTCCTGCCGGGAAAGGTGACTGCCGAGCAGACCGCGTTCTATATCGATCTCTTCAGGAAGGTTTCGCAAACCGCCGACTTCAAGGATTACATGGAAAAACAGGCTCTCAAGCCGATCTTCCTGACCGGCCCCGACATGCTGAAATTTCTCGACGAGGATGAAGCGCTGAACAAGAGCCTGATGACCGAGGCAGGATTTGTCGCTCCTTGAGAGCGCGCTATCTCGCGCTCGTCGCTTCAAGAATAAGAACAGGCCATGGCCGAATCCCAAAACGAAATCGTCGTCGATGATCCGGCGGCGCCCGCCGCGGATTCGCCCGCAGTAGCCAGCACACGCGCGGTCGAAATCGTCACTTCGTTGGTGCTGCTGGCGTTCGCCGCATTGATGGCGTTCGACAATTGGCGCAGCGGCATGGGGTGGGCGCCGGACGGACCGCGTGCGGGCTATTTCCCGTTCTATCTTTCCATCGTCCTTGGCGCCTCCAGCCTGTTCGGCCTTATCAAAGCACTGCGCAACCGCGAAGGCGCCGGTGACACCTTCGTGACCCGCGACCAGCTGCGCCGCGTGCTGCAGGTATTCGTCCCGACCTGCCTGTTTTGCCTCGTGACCCAGTGGCTGGGCCTCTACATCGCGAGCCTCCTGCTGGTGGCGGGCTTCATGCGGTTTATCGGGCGCATCGCATGGTGGAAATCGCTGCTCACGAGCGTCATCTTCACGCTTGCCATGTTCATCACGTTCGAGGTGGCGTTCGACGTGATCATGCCGAAGGGGCCGGTCGAAGCCCTGTTCGGCCACTAGAGAACAGGGAATACGCCATGGAAGCTCTGGGCCTGCTGCTGCACGGTTTTCATGTCTTGCTGACCGTCAAGACGCTGTCGTTGATGATGGTGGGACTGGTGCTTGGCATCTTCGTGGGCGTGCTGCCCGGTCTCGGCGGCCCGAACGGCGTCGCCATCCTGCTGCCCCTCACGTTCACGATGGATCCGACGTCCGCGATCGTGATGCTGTCGTGCATCTACTGGGGCGCCCTGTTCGGCGGCGCGATCACTTCCATTCTGTTCAATATCCCCGGCGAAGCGTGGTCGGTGGCGACGACGTTCGACGGTTATCCAATGGCGCAGCAGGGCCGCGCCGCCGAGGCGCTCACCGCCGCATTCACGTCGTCGTTCATCGGTTCGCTGGTCGCCGTCCTGCTGATCACCTTTCTCGCACCCGGCATTGCATCGTTCGCATTGCGTTTCGGGCCACCGGAGTTTTTCGCCGTTTACTTCCTTACCTTCTGCTCGTTCGTCGGTCTGGGCAAGGAGGAAAAACACAAGACTTTGATCTCTATGTCGCTTGGTCTGCTGATCGCCGGCATCGGGATGGACACGGTGTCGGCGCAATTGCGCATGACCTTCGGCTGGAGCGAACTGTACCGCGGCATCAACTTTCTGGTCGCGGTAATCGGCCTCTTCGGCATCAGCGAAATCCTGCTGACGATGGAAGAGCGGCTTGCGCTGCGCGGTCACTCGGCGAAAATCAGCCTGCGCGTGGTGTGGAGCGTATGGAAAGACCTGCCGCGCTATTGGGCGACACTCCTGCGTTCATCCGCGATCGGCTGCTGGCTGGGCATTACGCCGGGCGGCGCGATTGCCGCCTCGTTCATGGGCTATAACGTGGCCAAACGCTTTGCCAAGGACAAGGAAAGCTTCGGCAAAGGACGCATCGAAGGCGTGTTCGCGCCGGAAACGGCCGCGCATGCGTCTGGGACCGCGGCATTGCTGCCCATGCTTGCGTTGGGCATCCCCGGGTCCGGCACGGCGGCGATTTTGCTCGGCGGCCTGATGGTGTGGGGGCTCAATCCCGGCCCCCTGCTGTTCGTCGAGCACAAGGATTTCGTGTGGGGCCTGATCGCTTCGATGTACCTGGGCAATGTGGTCGGACTTGTGATGGTACTGTCGACGGTGCCGCTGTTTGCCGCCGTGCTGCGGGTCCCGTTCGCTGCCATCGCACCCATGATCGTCGTTTCGTGCGCCGTCGGCGCCTATGCAATCCAGAACGCAATGTTCGATATCTGGCTGATGCTGGGTTTCGGCGTCGTCGGCTATGTGTTCAAGAAAATCGGTATCCCGCTCGCCCCTTTCACGCTGGCGCTGGTGCTCGGCAATCGCGCAGAAGACTCATTCCGCCTGTCGATGATAGGCGCGGGCGGCGACATGCGCGTGTTCTGGTCGAACGGGCTGGTCGGATCAATCACGACGCTTGCACTGGTGCTGCTGTTCTGGTCCTTGATCGCCCATGCGTGGGGGCGCCTGATGGGTGCGCGGGCAAAGCCATGAACCAGCCGCGAAATCCAGCGGCGCCGGTGCGCAGTTTCAATATCGACCCCGGGGGTAAGGCATGAATAAACTCGCGCGCATGGCGACTGCGTTACTTCTGACGTTCGGTCCCCCGGTCGTGCTGGCCCAGGCTTATCCGGTCAAACCCATCCGCATGCTGATCGGATTCGCGCCCGGCGGAGGCACCGATATTGTCGGCCGTATCGTCGCGCAGAAACTCGGCGAAGCGCTCGGCCAACAGGTCATTGCCGACAACCGCGCGGGCGCGAGCGGCCAGCTCGCCGCGGAACTCGTGGCCAAAGCCGCGCCCGACGGCTATACGATCATGATGGCGCATATCGCGGCCATCTCCATCCTGCCCTCGCTCGTCAACAAGCTGCCATACGACGCGCTGAAGGATTTCGCGCCGGTGTCGCTGGCCGCCATCGGGCCCAATCTGCTGGTCGTGCATCCGTCGGTGCCGGTCAGGAGTGTGAGGGAGCTCGTCGCGCTGGCAAAATCACACCCGGGCGCGCTGCAATATGCGTCAGCCGGCGCCGGAACCGTGCAACATCTCGCCGGCGAATTATTCAAGTTGCAGGCCAAGGTCGATATTCTGCATGTTCCCTACAAGGGCAGCGGGCAGTCGCTTATCGATCTCATTGCCGGCCACGTGCACATGGATTTCGACTCGGTGCCGCCCGTCATCAACCACGTGCGCCAGGGTAAGCTGCGCGCGCTGGCCGTCACGTCGGGGAAACGGTTTTCTCTGCTGCCGGACATGCCGACCATCGAAGAAGCCGGCATACCCGGTTTCGACATGAGCACATGGTGGGGCATAGTAACGCCGGCCGGAGTCGGTAAAGACATCGTCAACAAGCTCAGCAGCGAGATGGTGAAATCGCTCCGGCAACCGGAAGTTCGCGAGAAGATCGCGGGCGTGGGGGCCGAAACAGTGGGCAATACACCCGAGGAATTCGCGGCATACATACGCGCCGAGAGCGAGAAATACGCGCGCATCGTCAAGGCGGCGAATATCAAGCTCGACTGATGCAGGCGTTCTGAGAATCCACCATGCAACCGGTACTGGTCGCGCGCGAAGGTGATACAGCCACCGTCACGCTGAATAATCCCGCAAAACTCAACGCTCTCAACAAGCCAATGTGGGAAGCACTGGGCGCTGCCATGCGCCAACTGTCCACCGACGATGGGCTCCGTTGCGTCGTGCTGCGCGGCGCGGGCGACAAGGCATTCGCTGCCGGTGCGGATATTTCCGAATTCGCGAGCGAGCGTGCCGACGTGCGGCAGGCCAGGAGTTATGGCGAACTTATTCACGCGACCATGCAATCGATCGCGCTTTGCCGACACCCGGTTATCGCCAGGATCAAAGGCGCCTGCGTCGGCGGCGGGCTCGAGATTGCCGCGATGTGCGATATACGCATTTGCGGCGAGTCGAGCCGGTTCGGCGTACCGATCAAAAACCTCGGTCTGACCATGGGCTACGGCGAATTGCAAGGCGTGCTTGCGCTGGTCGGGCGTGCGGTCGCGCTGGAAATTCTGCTTGAAGGCCGCGTGTTCGACGCCGCGGAAGCGCTGCAAAAGCGTCTGGTCAATCGCGTGGTGGTGGACGCGGAGCTGGACACTGAAACGCGCGCGCTCGCGGCACGCATTGCTGCCGGCGCGCCGCTGGTGGCGCGCTGGCACAAGCAATACATCGAGCGGCTGTCGGTAGTAGCGCAAATCCCGGCGCAGGAATGGGACGCAGGCTACGCGTGTTTTAATACCGCTGACTACCGCGAGGGCGTGGCCGCTTTTCTGGCCAAACGCAAGCCGCGATTCGAAGGACGCTGATGCATCGGCTCGTGCTGTTTTTCATTGTGCTCTTCGCCGCATGCCTGCCGGCAGCGGCGCAGACGGGCGATGACAAGATCGCGCCGGATTACTCGCGCGAAAAACGCTGGGCTGATGAAATTACGCCCGGTCTCGTGGTGGGTGATGCGGTTTACCTGCAGCAGAAATCCGGCCACAAGTTCCTCGCCCTATATGCGGTAGCGCAGCCAGTGCGCGCCGCAGTAATCGTGGTGCATGGTCTCGGCGTCAACCCGGACTGGGCATTGATAGGCGCCTTACGCAGCGGCCTTGCTGACAATGGCTATGCGACGCTATCGGTGCAAATGCCGGTATTGGCGGCCGATGGTCTTGGCGATGCTTATCCGGCGCTGTTTCCCGACGCGGCGGAGCGCATTGCCGCGGCCGTTGCGTTTTTAAAGAGCAAAGGCCACCGCAATATCGCGCTCGCCGCGCATAGCATGGGCGCCCGCATGAGCAACTACTATCTTGCCGCGACGCCGGACAACGCGATAGCGGCATGGATCGCGATCGGCATCAGCAACGGCGACATCGCGAGTGCCGGCAAACTGCACATGCCGGTGCTCGACATTTACGGTGAGCGCGATTTTCCGCTGGTCCGGCAACGCGCGGACGCGCGAGCAGTGTCTTTGAAAAAGCTTAAGGGGTCGGCGCAAATCGAAGTCGCGGGCGCCGACCATTTTTTCGCTGGCAGCGAGGGAGAGCTGGTGAAGCAAGTGAAGCGGTTTCTGGACCGCACCGTCCGCTAGACGATCATGAGCGCCCATGACGAGGCTACGGTATTCATCGTCGACGATGATGCTGCGTTTTGCGATGTGCTCGGGCGCAAGCTCGCCGCCGTCGGCCATCGCGTTGCAGTTTATGCAGATGCCAAAGGCTTTCTTGCCGACTATGACGGGCGGCATGCCGGCTGCCTGGTGCTCGAGCTGAGCTTACCGGGCATGGATGGTTTCGAGCTGCAGGACGAACTCCGTCGGCGCGCCCTGGCAGTCCCGGTGATTTTCCTGACCGGCCACGGCAACGTGGCGCTTGCCGTTAGCGCTATCAAGCGCGGCGCCTTGGATTTTTTCGAAAAACCGGCGGACTCTGCGCAACTCGGCGCGGCGATCGACAAGGCGCTCAAGCTCGACGCCGGACGGCGCCGCGAACACGCACGCAGGAAAACCCTTGCGGCGCGGCTCGACAAGCTGACGTCGCGCGAACGCGAGATCATGCGCTTCGTCGTCGCGGGCAAAATGAACAAGACCATGGCGGACGAAATGTGCATCAGCATCAAGACCGTCGAAGCGCATCGCGCCAAGGTCATGCAGAAGATGGGCGTCGATTCTGTCGCCGAGCTCGTCCAGCTCGCTCTCGAGCACGGCCAGACGCGCGGACTGCATTAGTGATTTGAGTAGGGTTTGCGGCCCGCGCGCGATGATATCGAGGCGCACGCCACTATGCAGACGACATGGCGGCCCGAAATGGGCGCTTTCTTACCGATTTCTTACTAAAACGGCCCGCTAGCCCCGTATCGATGGAGACTTTAGGGTTATCCCTAATAGCTGAAATTACCATGCGACGGCTATCGTCAGTCGCGCGTAGGGGTCATGACGTGACATTTGTCACGTCAGCTATCCACAAAAATTACTGCCCCGCGTTTTCAGCGACGTCACTTCGCTGTTGAACACCAAAGGAGAAAATCAATGAGCGCATCTGCTGCAACCGCCAGCGATCTGAAGCCGGAAGAAAAGCGGGTCATATTCGCTTCTTCGCTCGGCACCGTTTTTGAATGGTACGATTTCTACCTGTACGCGACACTCGCGCCGTTCTTTGCTGCGCTGTTCTTCCCCAAAGGCAATGACACAGCCGCGCTGCTGTCCGCTTTCGCGACCTACGCGGCGGGCTTCCTCGTGCGGCCGTTCGGCGCGCTGGTGTTCGGCCGTATCGGCGACCTCGTCGGCCGCAAGTACACTTTTCTGATCACGATTGTTTGCATGGGTGCCGCTACTTTTGCGGTTGGTCTCTTGCCAACTTATGAATCCATCGGCTGGCTTGCGCCTATCCTGCTCGTAACGCTGCGCCTCGTGCAAGGCCTGGCGCTCGGCGGCGAATATGGCGGCGCCGCGACTTATGTGGCGGAACATGCGGCCGAAGACCGGCGCGGGTTCGATACCAGCTGGATCCAGACCACTGCGACGCTCGGCTTTTTCCTCGCACTGATGGTCATACTCGGCTGCCGTGTCGGCATGGACGCGAAAGATTTCGCGCAATGGGGCTGGCGCGTACCGTTCCTGGTTTCGCTGGTCCTGCTGGTGTTCTCGGTCTACATCCGGTTAAAGCTGAATGAATCGCCGGTGTTCCTCAAAATCAAGAGCGAGGGCAAGACTTCAAAAGCGCCGCTGACGGAAAGCTTCGCCAACTGGAGCAACGGCAAGATCGTGCTGCTCGCGCTCTTAGGCGCAACCGCCGGCCAGGGCGTGGTGTGGTACACGGGGCAGTTCTACGCGCTGTTCTTCCTCATCATCACGCTCAAGCTCGATTTTCAGAGCGCCTACATCCTGATTGCGATTTCGCTGGTGATCGGCACACCGATGTTCATTTTCTTCGGCTGGCTGTCGGACAAGATCGGCCGCAAGAACATCATCATGGCGGGCTGCCTGCTGGCGATCCTCACCTATTTCCCGCTGTTCAAGGCGCTGACCCATTACGTCAATCCACAGCTCGAAGCGGCTACCGCCAAGACGCCGATCACCGTTGCGGCGACGGAATGCCAGTTCCACATATTCGTCGGTCCGTGGTCGAAGTTCAGCGATTGCGATAAAGCAAAGGACTTCCTGACGAAGCAGGGGATTTCGTTTACCTCGACCGATTTGCCTGCAGGCGGCCCCGACAAAATCGTCACCAAGATCGGCGATGTCGAACTGAAAGGCTTTGATGCCAAAGCCTACGGCGACGCGCTGAAAGCTGCCGGTTTCCCTCCATCGGCGGACAAGGCGCAAGTCAACTGGTTCATGACGGAACTGATACTTGTCATCATGGTGATTTACGTGACGATGGTGTACGGTCCGATCGCGGCGTTCCTGGTCGAGCTGTTTCCGGCGCACATCCGCTACACGTCCATGTCGCTGCCTTACCATATCGGCAACGGCTGGTTCGGCGGCATGCTACCGCTGCTCGCAACAGCCATGGTCGCGGCCTCCGGAGACATTTATTACGGACTCTGGTACCCGATCGTCGTGGCGGCAATGACGCTGGTCGTAGGCACTTTGTTCCTCAAGGAGACGAAGGATCACAAGGTGCGCGTCGACCTTTAAGCCGCATTCGCAGCATCCTGCCGCCGTCCGGCATCGCCGGACGGCGGTTTTTTTGAATTTCGCACATGGCAATGTCATTCGTGCTCCCTGAAGGAGCTCCGGTAAATTATTGATTTTTCGATATTCCGCCCTGCTCTTTGCTACCCATTTCGTAAAGCACTGCGTCACGGACTGGCGGCCGATTTTCACGATATATACCTATTGCAACGCAGCGACAAAATGCTGGCGGGAAGCGCTGTACTTGATGGTAATATTCCGGTCACATTTGCCGCAGAAGGGGACGGCAAATGTCACACCGCCTCCATCGACGCGGCGTAATCGCATGGCCCCTGTTCGCTAATGGAAGCATCGACCACCAGAATCGCCGGCGGCTTTATCGCAGCGTTCGCCCTGCTCGCGCTCAACGCGGCCGTATCCTATACAACTCTGGGCAGCCTGGTAGCCGCGAACCAGCTCGTCGGCAGCACCGAGCAGAGCCTGCGTCTGCTGGGCGAGCTGCGCACCGGCTTACTCGACGCGGAAACCGGACAGCGCGGCTATATCATCACCGGTGACGAGCGTTTTCTAGAGCCTTACATTGCCGCGCGCCCGGTAGTGGCCGGCAAACTGCGGGATCTGACGCGGCTGACGATCGAGGACAGCGAGCGCAGCGCACGCCTGACATCGCTCGAACCGCTCATTGCGCGGCGGCTGGATCAGCTCAGCGAAGGCATCGCCGCGCGGCGTGAACAAGGCGCGCCGGCAGCTGCGGCACTCGTACAGGGCAACCAGAACAAAGTCACGATGGACCGCATCCGCCATATCGTCAACGAGCTTCAGGCGCGCGAGGAAATCATGCTGGCCGCTCGCAGCACCGAAGCCGACTTCAACGCCTACATCACGACCGTCACCTTCGCCGTGGCGACTTTCCTTAACGTATGTCTGCTGGGCGGCATCGGTTTCCTCGTCATCCGCGGTGCCGTGCTGCGACGCCGGGCTGCAGGAGCGGAACACGACTTCAACGCCAAGCTCGCCGCGAGTCTTGCCGAATCGCGGGCACGCAACCAGGAAATCACTTTTCTATCGCAGATGAGCAGCTTTTTACAGACCTGCGCGAATTCCGACGAAGCGTGCACGGCTATCGCGCGCTTCGGACCGCAATTGTTTCCCAATGATGCCGGCACGATCTTCATGTTTCATGCGTCGCGCAACTATCTGGAGCTGGCCGCTGCGTGGGGCGGCGCGAACACCCGCGAAGACATGTTCCAGCCTGCCGACTGCTGGGCGTTGCGGCGCGGCAGGCTCCATGCCGTCGGCGCACAAGACCATGAGATCGTATGTGCGCATGTTGCACGCCATGGCACTCCCGAGAAATCCTACATTTGCGCGCCACTGATGGCGCAAGGCGAGACGCTGGGCTTGTTATACCTAACGAGCCGTCATAAGGACGCCGGCGGAGCGGGCGGTTTGAGCCAGGCAAAAGAGCAGCTTGCAACTGCCGTTGCCGAACAGATCGCGCTGGCGCTTTCCAATTTGAAATTGCGCGAAACGCTTCGCCAGCAATCCGTGCGCGACCCGTTAACCGGGCTGTACAACCGGCGTTTCCTTGAAGAAACCATCGACCGCGAGCTCGCGCGCCTCGAGCGCAAGAACCTGCCGCTGTCGCTGATTATGATCGACGTCGATCATTTCAAGACATTCAACGACACTTTCGGCCATGAAGCAGGTGACGCCGTACTGCGCGATCTGGGCGGCATCCTGCAGCGCCACGTGCGGGGGGGCGACATCGCGTGCCGTTACGGCGGCGAGGAATTTACGATCGTGCTGCCCGAGGCGAACCTGGAGATTGGCCGCCAGCGCGCGGAAATGCTGCGCGAAGCCGTGCGCGAGCTGCGCCTCGTGCACGACGGCAAATCGCTCGGCGCAATCACGATGTCGATGGGCGTCGCGTGTTTCCCCGACCACGGCCGCCGGCGCGACCAACTGCTGCAAGCGGCCGACGCGGCGCTGTACGAGGCGAAAGACGGCGGCCGCAATCGCGTCGTCGTCAGCAACGTCAAGACGCTGAAGGTGGTCGAGACCCCGCCGCAGCGCGACCAAGCCGGTCGTTGACCGCCGCCCAATCCGGGCTCTGCGGCAATTGCTCGACGAGTAGCGCGTCGCACGCCAGCGCATCCAGCGCGCGCAAATTCGCGTACAGGTCGTGCGCGTAAGCAGCGGCGTCGCGAGGCGCCGCGATCCATGCGATGCCCTCGAGTAACGGCTGCGAAGCGCTGCGCGCGAGCACCGCAACCCGCTTTTCCCGGCGCGCCATTGTCGCCGCGAACTCGAGCAGCAGGTCGCCCTCCATGATCAGCAGCGGCGTCGCCGGCGCATAGTGCGCGGCGAGCGTGCCCGACGCGCGCGGGGAGTGCGCGGAAGGTGCCGCGAGTGCGACCCCGGCGGCCTCCTCGATCTCGGCGGCAGTGATGTGCCCGGGCCGCAGCAACACCGGTGCCGCGCCGCTCGCATCGACGATGGTCGATTCGATACCGACTTCGCATTCGCCGCCGTCGAAAATGAAATCGACCGCATCGCCGAATTCGCGCCGCACGTGATCGGCCGTAGTCGCGCTCACGCGCCCGAAGCGGTTTGCGGACGGCGCCGCGATGCCGCCGCCGAACTTTTCGAGCAGCTGGCGCGCGGTCGGATGGGACGGAATACGGATGCCGACGGTGTCTTGTCCGCCGGTCACTTCATAGCTCACCGCCGGCGCGCGCTGCACGATCATAGTGAACGGTCCCGGCCAGAAACGGGCCGCCAGCTTGTGTGCAAGCGGCGTAAGCCCGCGCGTCCACGCCGCCAGCTGTTTTGCATCCGCCAGGTGCACGATCACGGGATGGTGGGCGGGCCGGCCTTTCGCTGCGTAAAGCCTGCGGATCGCCGCCGGATTCGACGCGTCGGCGCCGAGGCCGTAGACCGTCTCGGTCGGAAAAGCGACAAGACCGCCGCGCTTCAATACCGCGACGGCGTTGTTGATCGCTTCTTCACTCATCGGGAAACGGCGCGCCTTGGCGCGCAACGGGTTTCAGCTTGTCAGCAACTTCAATACTTCGCGGTATTTGGCGGTCGTGTTGGCGAGCACATCGGGCGGCAGCTGCGGCGCCGGATGCTTTTTATTCCATGGCTGGGTTTCGAGCCAGTTGCGCACGATCTGCTTATCGAACGACGGCGGGCTGATGCCGGTACGATACTCCGCGGCCGGCCAGAAGCGCGAGGAATCCGGCGTGAGAATCTCGTCGATCAGGAACAGTTTGCCCGTGTCGTCGACGCCGAACTCGAACTTGGTGTCGGCGATGATGACGCCCTTGGTCTTCGCATAGTCGGATGCTTCGGTGTAAAGTTGGATCGCGGCCTTTTTGACTTGAGCGGCATGCTCCGCCCCGACGATTTTTGCCGCTTCTTCGTAGGAGATGTTTTCGTCGTGCTGGCCGGCCGGCGCCTTGGTCGCCGGCGTGAAGATGACTTCGGGCAGCTTTTCTGCTTCCTTCAATCCGGCCTGCAGCTTGATGCCGCACACCATGCCGGTCTTCTGGTAATCCTTCCAGCCCGAGCCGATGATGTAACCGCGCACCACCGCTTCTATCATCAGCGGCTTGAATTTTTTTACCACCATCGCACGGCCCTCGACCGCCACCCGCTCGTCTGCCGCGACCACCGATGCCGGGTCGATGCCGGTCAGGTGATTGGGAATTACATGGCCGAGTTTCTTGAACCACCAGTTAGACATCGAGGTCAAGACCTCGCCCTTGCCCGGGATCGGGTCCGGTAGGATGACGTCGAATGCCGACAGGCGATCACTTTGTATCACCAGCAGCTTGTCGTCGCCGACGGCGTAGATGTCGCGCACCTTGCCGCGATGCAGGAATTGGAGGCTTTTGAGGTTCGATTCGAACAGCGTCGCTGAGGTCATGTTGATCTGCGCAGTGGATGAACGGATGATTATGAAAGTTCGGGGAGCTTCGCGGCCTTGACGGCTTCCGCCTGTTTTACGCGGAAGCCGGCGAGCTTTTTGGCGAGATCAGGATCGTTGAGCGCGAGCATTGCGACGGCGAACAGCCCCGCATTCGCGGCGCCCGCATCGCCAATGGCAAACGTCGCGACCGGAATGCCTTTGGGCATCTGCACGATCGACAGCAGCGAATCGAGCCCCTGCAGATGCTTTGACGGCATCGGCACGCCAAGCACCGGCAGCGTCGTCTTCGACGCGACGACACCCGCGAGATGCGCCGCACCGCCAGCGCCCGCGATGAAACATTGCGCGCCCTGCTTTTCGAGTCCGGCGAGCCACTCGATCAAAACGTCGGGCGTGCGATGCGCCGATAGCGCGCGCGCTTCGTAACTCACGCCGAAATCCTTCAGTTGCCGCGCAACCTGTTGCATCACATCCCAGTCGCTTGTGCTGCCCATCACGATGCCCACTTGAATTTTTTTCACTGCAAACTCCTGTGACTGTCAGCCGCTATTTTAGCGCATACCGGCCGGCTGTTCAGCGCGCCGCGTGAAGTTGACGGATAATCCGCGGCGAGGAGATTCCCCATGGCCGGACTTAAAACTATCGCTGCGCTTGCAGCTGCGTTTCTCGCGTGCGCCGCCAGTGCGCAGAACTATCCGGTCAAGCCGGTGCGCGTCGTCGTATCGTTTCCAGCGGGTTCCGGCGCCGATATCGTTGCCCGCACCATAACCCCGCGGCTGACTGAAGCCTACGGCCAGCAGTTCGTCGTCGACAACCGCGCTGGCGCATCGGGCAATCTGGGCTCCGAGCTCGTCGCGCACGCCGTGCCGGACGGTTACACCCTGCTCTTCACGCCGGCCTCCGTCGCGAGCAGCCAGGCGCTCTATGCCACGCTCGGCTACAACCTGCAAAAGGATCTCGAGCCGATTTCGATGATCGCGTCCGCGCCCTTCGTGCTGGTGGTGCATCCGTCATTGCCCGTCCAGAACGTCAAAGACCTGATCGCAATGGCCAAGGCCAGGCCGGGCCAATTGCTTTACGCATCGACGGGCAATGGCGGCAGCCCGCATCTGACGATGGAACTCTTTAAACTGCAGGCGAAAATCGATATCGGGCACATTCCGTATAAAGGCACGCCGCCAGCGGTCACCGATCTGATCGCCGGCCAAGTGTCGATGATGTTCGCCAATACGCTGTCGGTGCTGCCCTATGTAAACTCGGGCCGCCTGCGCGCCCTTGCTATCAGTAGCGCAAAGCGCAGTGCCGCTGCACCCGCTCTGCCGACGATTGCCGAGAGCGGCATGCCGGGCTTCGAAGCGACTACCTGGTTCGGGATGATGGCGCCATCCGGCACGCCGAAGGAAATTACCAGCCGCCTCAACGGCGAAATCCGCAAACTTGTGCAGACCAAAGCCGTAAGCGATGCGCTCATTGCACAGGGCGCCGACCCGATCGGCAGCACGGCCGGCGAATTCCAGGCCAGAATCAAATCCGATATCGACAAGTGGGCGCGCACGATCAAGGCGGCAGGCGTGCAGGCAGAGTAATGCCGCGCGTTTACTGACGGTATAATCAGCGCCTCCCGCGTCCGCAGAGCCCATGCCGGCGGACTTTTTCCTCACCCGTAAACTTACCTAGCGACACCGACAATGAATAAAAAAGCCGCGTCGCAAATTTCGCCCGTCATGCAGGAAGTCAGTGCCTATATCGCCGCGGCGCCGAAAAAGACCCTGCCCAAAGAAGTCGTCGAGAAAACCAAACACCATGTGCTCGATACCATAGCCGCAATGGTGTCGGGCTCGCGGCTGCTGCCGGGCAAAAAGGCCATTTCGTATATCAAAACGCTGGGCGGCGCGAAAGAAGCAACCGTCATCGGCAGCCGCTTCGTCACTACGACGATCAACGCCGCGCTCGCCAACGGCATGCTGGGGCACGCCGACGAGACCGACGATTCGCACGCGCCTTCGCTGTGCCACCCCGGCTGCGCGATCGTGCCGGCGGCGCTCGCCATGGCCGAGCGCGAACAGAAGAACGGCACTGCACTGTTGCGCGCGGTCGCGCTCGGCTACGACATCGGCACGCGCATCAATCTTTCGCTCAATGCTTACGAATTCCGCGAAGACGGCCATTCGACGCACAGCTTCGGCCCCATGTTCGGCGCGGCTGCAGCAACCGGATCGTTGTGCGGATTCGATCAACGCCAGGTGCGTCATCTGCTGTCGTACACCGCGCAGCAGGCGTCGGGCGTGTCGTGCTGGATGCGCGACGAAGAGCACATCGAGAAGGCGTTCGACTTCGGCGGCATGCCGGCACGCAACGGCACCGCCGCCGCCGCCATGGTCGCGCACGGTTTCTCGGCGGTCGAAGACGTGTTCGCGGGCGAGCGCAATTTCTTCGTTGCTTACGGCCGCGCGCCCAAGCCCGAAGTGCTGGTGCGTGAGCTCGGCAAGACCTACGAGATCATGAACACCAATATTAAGCGCTGGTCGGTCGGCTCGCCCATGCAGGCGCCGCTCGATGCACTGCTCGATCTGATCCGCGAGCACAAGATCAAGGCCGCCGACGTCGAGAAACTCATTGTGCGCGTCTCGCACCAGGGTGCGAATACGGTCAACAACCGCCATATGCCTGATATCTGCATGCAGCATATGTGCGCCGTGATGCTGATCGACAGCTTCGTCACGTTCAAATCGTCGCACGACGAGAAGCGCATGCACAATCGCAAGGTGCTCGACATGCGGAGCCGCATCGAACTCTACGGCGACGACGAGCTCACGCGCGTGATGCCCAGCCGCCAGGGCATCGTCGAATTGCGCCTGAAAGACGGTCGCGAATTGAAGCTGCATGTCAAAGCCGTACGCGGAACCGCCGACAGCCCGATGTCGCGCGCCGAAGTGGACGACAAGAGTTACGACCTGCTGGCGCCCGTGCTTGGCAAGGCGCGCGCGCGCAAACTCTGCGACGCCGTGTGGAACCTCGAGAAGCTCACGGATGCGCGCAAGCTGCGGCCGCTGCTTCAAGCCTGAGGCCACCGCATTTAAGCCGATGCACGTCGATATTTTTCCCCTGGCAAAAAGCCCCGTTCATTAGAAATGATCCGCTTTGCAGTCCGCTATGCGTAATCGAAAAAAATTGTCCGGTATGGCTTTCCATCGGCGTTCATCGGCGGTTATCGGCGGTTGCTTCCTTGCACTCGCAATAAGCGCGCAAGCGCAGCCTTACCCGACCAAGCCGATCCGCATGATCGTGATTTCCGCGCCGGGCGGCAGCACCGACATCCTGTCGCGCGCAGTCGGACGGGCACTGACTGAAAGCCTGGGCCAGACCATCGTCATCGACAATAAACCCGGCGGCGGCGGCGTCATCGCGACGGAAACGACGGCGAAAGCACCCCCAGACGGCTATACGATATTGATGTCCAATACCAGCCACTCGGTATTGCCGAGCCTGCATACGAAACTGCCGTACGACCCGATCAAGGATTTCGCGCCTGTCAGCCTGGTCGCACTCACCCATAGCCTGCTGCTGGTTCCACCGGCGCTGCCGGTAAAGAACGTGAAAGAACTGATCGCTCTCGCCAAGGCGCAGCCGGGCAAGCTTAACTACGCATCGGGCACCACGGGCGCATCCGCTCACTTCGGCGCCGAGCTCCTGAAGCTGATGGCCGGTGTCAACATTGTGCAGGTGCCTTACAAAGGGACCGCCGCGCAGCTCACCGCGCTGATGGGCAACGAAGTCCAGATGAGCTTTGTGACCATGCCGTCGGCGCTGCCGCATGTCACATCGGGCCGCTTGCGGGCCATTGCGATCGGCAGCCCGAGACGCTCGCCGACGTTGCCCGACGTGCCGACCGTCGCGGAATCGGGACTGCCCGGCTTCGACATTGCCGCGTGGAACGGCATACTTGCTCCCGCGCGCACGCCGCCGGCCATCGTCGCGCGGCTCAATGCGGCGATCGTCAAGATGGTGAATGACCCGGCCACCAAAGAGAATGCGTCCAGCCAGGGCGCGGAACTGATCAGCGACACGCCGCAGGAATTCGCCGCCTATATCAAGACGCAAATCGCGCGCTTCGCGCAGGTCGTCAAAGCGACCGGCATGCGCGCCGACTGAGCACAACCGAAAGAGGGCCCGCCATGGATTTTGCCTTAAGCGATGAGCAGAAAATGTTTTGCGATTCGGTGCGTGGATTCGCTGAAAAGCACCTCGCCGCCGGCGCGCTCAAGCGCGCGCATCAGGAAGAGCATCCGTGGGACGTGTCAAAGCTGATCGCCGGGCAGGGCCTGATGGGCATTGCGATGAAAGAGGAGGACGGCGGCCAGGGCGGCACACTGATGGATGCGATACTCGCGATCGAGACTGTCGCTCAGGTATGCCCGCGCAGTGCCGACGTGATTCAAGCCGGCAACTTCGGACCGGTACGCGTGCTCGCCGAGTACGGCACGCGCGACCAGAAAGACCGCTACCTCAAAAAAATTCTTGCCGGCGAATCGGTCATTACCGTCGGCATGACGGAGCCCGAAGCGGGCAGCGCGGTGACCGACCTCGTAACGTCGGCGAAAGCCGACGGCGCCGGTTACCGCGTCAATGGCACCAAGGTATTTCAGACCCACGCCTCGTACGCGGAAGTGATGCTGACCTACGTGCGCTTCGCTCCCGGCGTCGGTGGCATCGGCTCGGTGCTGATCCCGCGCGATGCGGAAGGCTTCAAGCAGGGTGCGCCTTCGAAATTTCTCAACGGCGAGGACTGGGTTCAAACCTATCTCGACAACGTGTACGTTCCTCCCGAGAACGTGATGCTGAAAGAGGGCGGCTTCAAGAAGCAGATCGCCGGCTTCAACGTAGAGCGCATCGGCAATACGGCGCGTTCACTGGCGTTCGGCCGCTACGCGTACGAGCAGGCGCGGCAATGGGCGATGCAGCGCAAGCAGTTTGGCCGTCCGCTGTGCGACTTTCAGGGCCTGCAGTGGAAGTTCGCCGACATGAAAATCAAGCTCGACGCCGGCCAGCTGTTGATCTATCGCGCGGTAGCCAACGCAGTCGACGGTATCCCGTCCGCAGACGATACAGCCATTGCGAAAGCGTTCTGCAATCAGGCGGGCTTTGACATCTGCAACGAAGCGATGCAGGTCATGGGCGGCATGGGCTATACGCAGGAGACGCTGGTCGAGTACTGCTTCCGCAAATGTCGTGGCTGGATGATCGCCGGCGGCTCGATCGAGATCCTCAAGAACCGCATCGCCGAAGGCATCTTCGAGCGCTCGTTCTCGCAGCGTCCGCCGAAAACCGGCAAAGCGTAAGGAGCGCGGCGTGATGACCCAGGACCACGTAGAAAGTCAGACGAACAAGGCGGCGCTGGCACGGGCGCTCTTCGAACCGAAAACGGTTGCGCTAATCGGCGCATCCGGCGATCCGAAAAAGAACACCTCGCGTCCGCAGCGTTTTCTGCGCAAGCACGGTTACACAGGCCGTATCGTGCCGGTCAATCCCGGACGCGATGAAATCTTTGGCGAGAAAGCCTTTCCGGATCTTATGTCAGTGCCGGACGCGGTCGAGCACGCTTTCATCATGGTGCCGAAGGACGCGGTCGCCGCGGCCATTGAGCAATGCGTCCAGAAAAGAGTAACAACCGCGACGATTTACAGCGACGGCTTTGCCGAGACCGGCGACGAGGGCCGCCGCATGCAGGACGAAGTGGTGGCTATCGCCCGCGCCGGCGGCGTGCGCGTGCTGGGGCCGAATTGCATCGGCATATTGAGCATACGGCCGTCGTTCGCGCTGTCGGTCAACGCCGTGCTCGAAATGGACAACATCACGCCCGGCCCATTCGCGATCGTATCGCAGTCCGGCAGCATGACGGGCGGGTTGCTGTCGCGCGGGCTTGGCCGCGGCGCGGGCTTCTCAAAACTGATTTCGGTCGGCAACGAAGCGGACATCGGCGTCGGCGAGCTGACTGACATGCTGGTCGACGATCCCAACACCGGTACGATTTTGCTGTTCTTGGAAACGCTGCGCGACGCCGACCGGCTGGCCCACGCCGCAAGACGCGCATATGCGGCAGGCAAACCTGTCATCGTCTACAAGCTCGGCCGCTCCGACATTGGCCAGGACCTGGCGGCATCGCATACCGGCGCGCTCGCAGGCGCGGACGAAGTAGCAGACGCATATTTCCGCGCGCACGGCATACTGCGCGTCGACATGCTGGAAAACCTGTTCGAATTGCCTGCCCTGATCAAAGGTCAAAAGCCCGCGTCGCGGCATCGCGTCGCGGTGATGACGACGACCGGCGGCGGCGCTGCCGCGGTCGTCGACCGGCTCGGCACTTTCGGCGTTGAAGTCGTAGCACCCTCGGACCGCGTTGCCGAAAACCTTGCGCAGAAAAAAATCACCATCCCGCGCACGCGGTTGACCGACCTCACCCTCGCCGGCGCGAAAAAAGAAATTTACAGCGCCGTGCTTGGTGAACTGCTGGCGTCCGATCATGCCGATCTGGTGCTCGCTGTCGTGGGCAGCTCCGCGGCACTACATCCGCAAATTGCGATCGAGCCCATCGCCGAAGCCGACCGCCGCGGCAAACCGCTCGCGGCATTTCTCGCGCCGCATGCCGAAACTTCTCTGGGCCTGCTCGCCAACTCGGGTGTCGCGGGATTCCGCACGCCGGAATCGTGCGCTGACGCGATACGTGCATGGCGCGACTGGACGCCGCCGCTCGAGGTGCCCAGCACCGATGTGACAAAACTTGCCGCCGCGGCGGCACTCATAAAAACGATGCCGGGCACACAAATTAACGAATACGATGCCTGCAGGGTTTTCTCCGCGCTCGGCATCGCGCAAGCGGCGACTGCCGTGATCGCGCAACCCGAACAGGCCGCAGGCGTCGCGTTTCCAGTCGTGGCAAAAATCCTGTCGCCCGATATTCTGCACAAGACTGAGGCGGGCGGCGTCGTCCTCAATATCGGTGACGCGCAGGCGTTGAAAGACGCCGCGATGCAGATCCTCGCGCGCGTCAAAGCCAAACATCCCGCCGCAAAGATCAACGGCATTCTCGTCCAGCGCATGGAGAAAGGGCTGGCCGAAGCCATCCTGGGCTTCCGCCGTGATCCGCAGGTCGGCCCGGTCGTCGTCCTCGGCGCCGGCGGCGTGCTCGCCGAAATCTACAAGGACATCGCGATCCGCCTCGCGCCCGTCAGTCTCGCCACCGCGCGCGCCATGGTGGACGAAGTGCGCGGCCTAGCGGTGATACGCGGCTATCGCGGTCTGCCGCGCGGCGACTGTGACGCGCTCGCCGCAGCCGTGGTTGCAATGTCGCAGCTCGCGATGCTCGCTGGGCGCGCCGTGACCGAAGCCGAAATCAATCCCCTCATCGTCAAAGCTGAAGCGCAAGGCGTAGTTGCGGTGGACGGTCTCATCGTGTTCCGCGAAAATTAGCCCTCTGCTTCATTGATCAATACAGTCGCAAGGAGGAGTGCCATGCTGACTCAGAAGCTCGCCGACTACGCCGTCAAAGAACAGACATCAAAACTGCCGGCCGAGGTTTGGCATCACGCCAAGCGCGCGGTCATCGACTGGTATGCGGCCCTGCTGCCGGGCAGCTTGGTGGCCCCTGCGACGGTGCTCGAGCAGGCGCTGGCTGAAGAACTGGATCACGGCAATGCGCGGCTTGCATCCGGGCGCCGCGCCACGTTGCGCGCCGCAGCGCTGATCAACGGCGCGGCTTCGCACTCGGTCGAATTCGACGATATTTACCGCGACGCCGGCTACCATCCGGGCAGCCCGACGATATCGGCGGCGCTCGCGGCGGCGCAATCCACCGGCGCGTCCGGCGAAACGTTCCTGCGCGGCGTGATTGTCGGCTACGAAACCTCGACGCGTATCGGCGAAGCAGTAATGCCGTCGCATTACAAGTATTGGCACACCACAGGCACCGTCGGTGCATTCGGCTCGGCGGCGGCCGTGGCGACGGTGCTGGGCTGCAGCCGCGATCAGATTGCGCACGCGCTCGGCACGGCCGGCTCGTTTGCATCCGGACTGCAGCAGGCGTTCCGCTCGCAGGCGATGACCAAGCCGCTGCACGGCGGCCATGCAGCCGACGCCGGTGCGATGGCGGCGATGGGCGCGGCCAAAGGGCTGACCGGCGCGCTCGACATGCTCGAAGGCGAAGTCGGTTTCGGCGCGGCCATGAGCGTCAATCCGGACTGGACGAAAGCCACCAAAGATCTGGGCGTTGATTACCACATCACGCGCGTGACTTTCAAAAATCACGGCTGCTGCGGCCATACGTTCGCGCCCATCGACGGCGCACTGCACTTGCAGAAGCAGCACGGCTTCAGCTGGCGCGACGTCAAGCGTGTGAAGATCGCCACCTACAAGGCAGGCACCGACATCACGGACAACGCGAATCCGGAAGGCGAATATCAGGCCAAGTTCAGTCTGCAGTACGTGACCGCGCATGCGCTGGTGCACGGCAGCGTGCGTCTCGTCGCGTTCGCGCCCGAACGCCTGCTTGATCCGGACGTGCGCGCGGTGCTCGCGAAAATCGAGGTCGTCGCCGACCCCGAGCTGTCGAAAGGGTACCCGGGCCAGCGCGCGGCACACGTCGAAATCGAGTTGAACGACGGCAAACTATTCAAGCATTTTCAGCCGACGCGCAAAGGCGATCCGGAAATGCCGCTCACTGACGACGAAGTCAACGAAAAATTTATCGAGCTGGCAATGCCTGTCATCGGCGACGTGCCGGCGCGCGAATTGCTCGCGGCGTTGTGGGCGCTCGAAAAGCGTCCCGATGCGGTGTTCGATTTCGCAGCGCGTCCGCGCGCACGCGCCGCGGGCTGAGAAGCCTCGCTATGCGAGGTGGCTCGTTGCTCGCAGGTGCGGCCGCGTTATACTTTGGCGCTGCTTCGTTCGCGCAGAACTATCCTGCCAAGCCGATTCGCTTCATCCTGCCATTTCCGCCGGGTGGGCTGGACGCGAGCAGAGAGCAGGGTTCCCGCTTGCGGGATGCGACCGACCGCGAGTCGGCCGCGGCCCCTGTGTTAATCGCGCAAGCCGACGTGCCGGGCACTCAATACCCGAATCGTCCGCTGCGTTTTATTCTTCCATTTCCCCCAGGGGGTGGCACCGACACGCTCGCGCGCATCGTCGGTCAAAAGCTCGGCGAGAATCTCGGGCAGACGATGGTGCTCGACAACCGGCCGGGCGCCGGCGCTAACATCGGCGCCGAGATTGGCGCGCACTCGGTGCCCGACGGCTATACGCTGACAATGGGCAATGTAGCGCATGCGATCAACATGACGTTGTATGCCAGACCCGGCTACGACTTGGCGCGGGATTTCGCACCGATTACGTTGCTCGCGTCGACGCCCAATATCCTGGTGGTGCATCCGTCAGTCGCCGCGAAATCGGTGCAGGAATTGATCGCGCTCGCTAAGGCCAAGCCCGGGCAGCTTAACTATGCCTCGTCCGGCAGCGGCAGTTCGGCGCACCTTGCAGCCGAGCTGTTTAAAAGCATGGCCGGCGTCAACCTTACGCACGTACCGTACAAAGGCGGCGGACCCGCGGTGACCAGCCTCGTCGGCGGCGAGACAGTCGTCGGCTTTGCGACCGCACCGTCGGTGCTGCAGCAGATCAAGTCCGGCCGCCTGCGCGGATTAGCGGTAACGACGCTCAAACGCACGGCCGCCGCGCCCGAGCTGCCGACCATCGCCGAAAGCGGCGTGCCGAATTACGATGCCAACACCTGGTATGGCGCGCTCGCGCCGGCCGGAACAGCACCGGCGATCATCAACCGGTTGCACACGGAATTCATCAAGATCATGCAGTCGCCGGATATCCTCGAGCGCATCGCGGTGTTGGGCTACGAAGCATCGACAACCACGCGGCAAGAATTCGCAGCCTACATCCAATCCGAAATTGCCAAGTGGGGCAAGGTCGTCAAGGCCACGGGCATCCGTGCCGACTGATCCGGTGACGGCGGCCCGCGCGCTTGCGCGCTACGCCGTTGAGGCGAAACACGCGGACATTCCCGCCACCGCGCGCCACGAAGCGAAGCGTTCCCTCCTGAACTGGCTCGGCTGCGCGATCGGCGGCTCGACGCATCCCGCCGTTGGGAAAGCCCTCGCCGCGCTGCTGCCGTTTTCTGCCGGCAACGACTGCACTATTCTCGGCCGGCGCGAACGCACCGATGCGCTGCATGCGGCGCTCATCAACGGACTATCCGCGCACGTGCTCGACTTCGACGATACGCATTTGCGCACGCTGCTGCATCCAAGCGTGCCGGTCGCATCCGCGTTACTCGCGCTTGCCGAACGACAGCCGATGAGCGGCCGCGACTTCCTGGCCGCGTTTGTCGTCGGCGTCGAAATCGAATGTCGGGTCGCCAACGCGATCTGGTTTGCGCACAACTCGCATTGGTATATCACTGGCACGGCCGGAGTCATCGGCGCCGCTGCGGCAGTCGCGCGAACGCTCGGACTCGATGAAAACCAGACGACGCACGCACTCGGCATCGCCTCAGCGCAATCCGCCGGCACGCGCGAAATGGCCGGCACGATGACCAAGGCATTTATCCACGGCCGCGCTGCGCAAAATGGATTGCTCGCCGCACTGCTCGCGCAACAGGGATTTACCTCGGCTGAAACGAGTCTCGAAGGTCCGCATGGCTTCGCTAACGTTCTCGCGCCCGAGCGCGATCTTGCCGCGCTGACAGCCGGCCTCGGCAGCACCTACGAGATTCTTGCCAACAGCTACAAACCTTTTGCGTGCGGCGTCGTCGCCCACCCGGTCATTGACGCATGCATACGCCTGCGCGACGAAGTCAAACTGAATCCCGCGGATATTGCACGCATCGCATTGCGCGTTAATCCGCGCGCGCTCGAGTTGACTGGAATTCAGGCGCCGCCGAACGGGCTCAAATCCAAGTGGAGCATCTATCACTCGGCCGCCGTCGCGCTGGTCGACGGCGCCGCCGGTGAGCATCAGTACGTTGACGAGCGCGTCAATGCGCCGGAAGTGCGCGCGCTGCGCGAACGCGTGACCGCGATGGGTGACGCGCAGCTGCCCGAGATCGCCGCCGAGGTCACTGTGACCCTGAACAATGGCAAGGTGTACGCGAAGAAAGTCGACCGCGTCACCGGCAGCGCGGAAAACCCGATGAGCGACACCGATCTCGAAGCCAAAGTGTGCGGGCTCGCACACGGAATATTGCCTGAAGCGCAGACCACGGCGCTGATCGCGACTACATGGCGCGTAGCGGAGCTGGCCGACGCCGGCGAGCTCGCGCGCGCCGCCGGAAGCCAATAACCAAGGAGGATTACCCATGGAAAAAGTAACTGCACAATTACGCAAACTGCTGGCGGGGCCCGGCTGCGTCGTCGCTCCAGGCGTAGCCGATGGACTGGCCGCGCGTCTCGTCAAGCTCGCGGGTTTCGACGCCGTGTACATGACGGGCTTCGGCACCAGTATCACGCGCCTGGGCATGCCGGACGTCGGTCTTCTGACCGCAACCGAGATGATCGACAACGCGAGCCGCATCGTCGATGCCTGCGAGCTGCCGGTAGTGGCGGATGCCGACACCGGTTACGGCAATCCGATCAACACGCGCCGCACGATACGCGACTACGAAAAAGCCGGCGTCGCCGGCGTGCACATCGAAGACCAGGGCTGGCCCAAGCGCTGCGGCCACCTCGCCGGCAAGCGGGTGATTCCGACCGCGGAAATGGTCGCGAAAATCAAGGCCGCGTGCGACGCGCGGCGCGATCCGGATTTCGTCATCATCACGCGCACCGATGCGATTGCAATCGAAGGGCTCGATGCGGCGCTCGAGCGCGGCGAGCGGTACCGCGAAGCGGGGGCCGACGTCCTGTTCATCGAAGCGCCGGTCGGCCGCGCCGAAGTGGAACGCGTGTCCAAACACTTCAAGGGCGTGCCGCTGCTGTACAACATGGCTGCAAGCGGCAAGACGCCGGACTTGCCCGCGGACGAGCTCGCGAAGCTCGGCTTTCGCATTGCAATCTATCCAAACTGGGTGATACTCGCGGCAATTCCGGCGATGCAGAATATGCTCACCGAACTGAAGCGCACCGGCTCGATCGCGCACATGCGCGACAAGGTCGCCACGTTCAAGCAGTTTACGGAGATTGCCGGACTGCCCGACATCATGGAACTGGAAGAACGCTACGGCTTGCCGGAAGATCAGCGCGCGAGTTTGTGAACCTTAAAGCCTTAGCCGCGGATACACGCGGATACACGCAGATGAAGACAAAGGCTGCTAACGGCGACACGGAGTCGCTTGAGTTATCCGCGTTTATCTGCGGCTTCGAACCGCTGTAGACGATTAAGTCGTAGCCCACGCACCGTCGATAGGCAACGATCCACCGCTGATATTGGCCGCGCCGTCGCCGCACAGAAAAACGCCGAGTGCCGCGACTTCCGCGGGCATGATCGGCCGCCGGCTTGGTTGGCGTATATCGACCAGCTCGAGTATCGCCTGTTCGCGCGTCTGTTTTTTTTCTGCCATCTGGCGCGCGATCTGGCGATCTGCATGCGGCGTCAACACCCACCCCGGTGCAATCGCGTTGCACGTCACGCCGGTGGTCGCGCATTCGAGCGCGACAGCACGCGTCATGCCGACGATCGCGGCCTTGGTCGTCATGTAGTCGATGCGGTCCTTGACCAGATTGGTCGCGTGGATCGACGCCATGTTGATGATGCGGCCCCAGTTACGTTTTTTCATCGCCGGCAGCGCGAGCCGTATCGTGTGAAACGCGGCCGACAGGTTCACCGCGAGCGCAAGATCCCATTTGTCCACCGGAAAGGCTTCGACCGGCGCGTAGTGTCGCGTCACGGCGTTATTGATCAGGACGTCAATGGCCCCGAAACGCTTGAGCGCGGCACCGATCATCTTCTCGACTTCTGCCGGCTTGCCGACGTCGGCCGCGTCGTAAACCACTTCGACGCCGCTTTGGGTGGCGATCTCGGCGCGCAGCTTCTCGATGTCGGCGGGGTCGCCCAAACCGTTGAACACAATGTTGCAGCCTTCCGCGGCGAAAGCCCTGGCGAAAGCCTCGCCGATGCCGCCGCTGGCGCCCGTGACGAGCACGGTTTTGCCTTTCAATGCCATGCCATTCTCCCCCTTGTCGATGCGCATCGATGATACACGATGGCGGCCGCGCGCCCGCCGCGCGCGGCATGCTAAGCTTTCGCTTCTTGGAGAAAGCCGACTCATGCCGCAAACCCTGTTCGAAAAAATATGGAGCCGCCATGCGATCGTGATGCGCGGCGAAAACGAGGCGCTGCTGCACGTCGATCGCAACTTCGTGCACGAAGGCTCGTTCCACGCTTTCGGCGCACTCGCGATGGAAGGGCGCAAAGTGCGCAAGCCGCGCCAGACATTCGCGACTGCAGACCATTACGTGCCGACGCTCAACCGCGAAAAAGGCGAGGCCTCCGTTACCGATCCCGAAATGCGCAACATGCTCGACCTGTTCGCGAAGAACACCAAGGCCAATGACATCACCCATTACTACAGCCTCGAGCATCCGCAGCAGGGCATCGTGCACGTCGTCGGACCGGAGCTCGGCATTACGCAGCCCGGCCTCGTCATCACCTGCGGCGATTCGCATACCCCGACGCACGGCGCGTTCGGCGCGTATGCGGTGGGCATCGGCGCCTCGCAGTTGAAGCAGATACTCGCGACGCAGTGCCTGTGGCAAAAGAAACCGAAAACGCTGCGCGTTACCGTGGGCGGCGCACTGCCGCCCGGCGTGACGGCCAAAGACGTCGTGCTCGCCATCATCGCGAAAATCGGCACCGCCGGCGGCACCAGCCATGCGGTTGAATTCGCCGGCGCCGCGATTCGCGCGCTCAGCATGGAAGGGCGCCTGACCGTGTGCAATATGGCGACGGAACTGGGCGCGCGCTCCGGCATGGTCGCGCCCGATGACACAACCTACGCTTATCTGGCGGGACGCGAATTCTCGCCCCAGGGCGCGTATTGGGATAAGGCCCTGCAATTCTGGCAGTCCCTGCCGACGGACGACGGCGCGCGCTTCGACCGTGAAGTAACACTGGACGCATCCCAAGTCGCTCCCATGGTGACGTGGGGCACCAGCCCCGAAGAGGCGGTCTCGATAACCGAGTCGGTGCCTGATCCCGCCTCGGCAAGCGACGCCAACAAGCGTTCGCACATGGAGCAGGCGCTGCGCTATATGGAGCTGACGCCGGGGACACCGGTCGACGGACTCAAGATCCATCGTGCTTTTATCGGCACCTGCACCAATGGCCGCATCGAAGACCTTCGCGCAGCAGCCGCGGTATTGAAGGGAAGGAAAAGCGTGGTACCCGCCTGGGTATCGCCGGGCTCGACGACGGTCAAGCGCCAGGCCGAAGCCGAAGGGCTGGACAGGATATTCATCGCGGCGGGTTTCGATTGGCGCGCTTCGGGCTGTTCGAGCTGCGCCGCCACTAACGGCGACAGCGTACCGGCCGGCGAGCGCTGCGCATCGACGTCCAACCGCAACTTCGAAGGCCGCCAGGGCAAAGGCGCGCGCACGCACTTGATGAGCCCCGCGATGGTCGCTGCCGCTGCAGTGACGGGAAAGCTCACCGACGTGCGGAAACTAATGGTCTAATTCTTTCACCGCAAAGGATTCATCACAATACCCCCTTGAGTGGCACGCGAAGGACGCAAAGGAAATCAAAAGCAAAATAAAGACAAAGTAGAGACGTAAATCAGAAACTATTACTTATGTTTTGTCCTTTCTAGTTCTTCGCTTCCCTTCGCGGTTCAAGATTGAATGTTTTTAGGAGTGCACAAGTGCAGGCATTCACCAAACTCGAGGGCGTCGCGGCGCCGCTGGATTTCGCGAACGTCGATACCGATAAAATCATCCCCGCGCGTTTCCTCCGCAGGCTGCGCGAGCCGGGCTATGAGAAGCTCGCGTTTCACGACGCGCGTTACGACGCGAACGGCAAGGACCGCCCCGACTTCGTGCTGAACCAGGCGCCGTATCGCCAGGCGAAAATTCTGGTGGCCGGCGCCAATTTCGGCTGCGGCTCGTCGCGTGAAGCGGCGGTGTACGTCATGTGGGACTACGGCATCCGCTCGGTTATCGCGCCCTCTTTTGGCGACATCCATTACGGCAACGAATTGCAAAACGGCATGCTGCCTGTGGTATTACCCGACGCCGCCTGCGAAAAGTTGCGCCAGCAATTGCATGACAAGCCGGGAGCGGAAATCGGCATCGACCTCGAAGCGCAGACCGTGACAGGCCCCGATGGCGCGACGTACCGTTTCGACATCGATCCCAGCCACAAAGAGCGCCTGCTGAAGGGGCTTGACGATATCGGGCTCGTCATGCAGAACATCGGCGCAATCGAGGCGTTCGAGAAAAAGCATCACAGCGAGCTGCCATGGCTGGCGTAAACGGCGACTAACGATCAGGTTGAAATGCCCTCTACCCCGCCACCTGATTCCGAACTGGACACATTCATACAGCTCGTCCAGAAAGCGCCGCATCTCGCGCCCGAATTCGAGCGCGTGGCCGCTTACGTTCAGGGCAAGGGTTACGGCATTCCGTCGGTCGCCGACGAAGTAAAGCTCGCGCTGCAGCAACTACCCCGGACACCGCAGCTCGCAGTCGATATCGGCGGCAATGTGGGCGACTACACTGCCGAACTCAGAAACAAATGTCCGCAGCTCGAAATCCACACGTTCGAGCCGTGCTCGCTCACGCTCTCCAAACTGCGCAAGCGGTTCGACGGCGACGCAAATATCAAGATCGTGCCGATGGCCGTATCCAATACGACGGGCGCTGCGACGCTGTTCTCGAATAAACCCGGCTCGAATCTGGCCAGCCTGACGCGGCGCAGGCTTTCCCACTACAACATTGATTTCAAGTACAAAGAGCCGGTGCGCACCGTCAGATTCGAAAAATACTGGGACAGCGTGCTGAACAAGCGCCCTCTCGATATCGTAAGGATCGACGTCGAAGGCCACGAATTCGCGGCATTGAGCGGATTCGGGCCCGCCATCGAAGCGACGCGCGTGGTCCATTTCAGCGTTGACGGCACCAATATCGATACGCGCACCTACTTTCAGGACTTCTGGTATTTCTTCAGGCAATGCGGATTCGATATCTTCAGAATCACGCCTGGCGGGCTCAGCCGCATCGAGCTTTACCGCGAGACCAGCGAAAGTTTTTCGGTTGCCAACTATTTCGCGGTGAATCAGAAAACTATTTGATCGCAGGCCCGCGTCTGCCGCGGACTGGCGCCGCGCGCCGTCGTGAACTACTTGATCAGCAGATTCTTGAGGGTGTGCAGATAAATCTGCGGTAGCTGTTCGAGCTCTTCGAGCTTGATGCATTCGTTGATCTTGTGGATCGTCGCGTTGGTCGGACCGCACTCGACGACCTGGCCGCAAATGTCGGCGATGAAACGACCATCGGATGTGCCGCCGGTCGTCGACAACTCGGCGGTCAGCCCGGTCACGGTCTTGATTGCCTTGGCAACCGCGGCGACGAGATCGCCTTTCGGCGTGAGAAACGGGCGTCCGTCATAGCGCCACTCGAGGTCATAGGGCACACCGTGTTTGTCGAGAATGCCATGCACGCGGGTCTGCAAGGATTCAAGCGTGCTCGCGGTCGCGAAGCGGAAATTGAATCGAACATGCGCCTCGCCGGGCACCACGTTGTTGGCGCCGGTGCCGGAATTAAAATTCGAAATCTGCCAGCTGGTGGGCGGGAAGTACTCGTTGCCGTTATCCCACTTGGTCTCGGCCATCTCCGCGATTGCCGCGGCCACCAGATGGATCGGATTTTTGACCTGCTCCGGATAGGCGACGTGCCCCTGCACACCTTTGACGGTCAGCATGCCGGAGAGCGAGCCGCGGCGCCCGTTCTTGATCATGTCACCGAGTTTTTTGACTGCTGTCGGCTCGCCGACGATGCAATAATCCAGTTTTTCGCCGCGCTCTTTCAGCGCTTCGCACACGCGCACGGTACCGTCGATCGCCGGACCTTCTTCGTCTGAGGTGAACAGTACGGCGATGGAACCCGGATGGTCCGGATGCTGCGCGATGAAGTCGCGGATGGCGACGACGAAAGCCGCCAGCGAGCTTTTCATGTCCGATGCGCCGCGCGCGTAGAGTACGCCGTCCCTGACCGTGGGCGTGAACGGGTCGCTGTGCCATTGTTCGAGCGGTCCGGTCGGCACCACGTCCGTGTGCCCGGCAAAGCACACGAGGGGGCCCGCGCTGCCGCGCCGCGCCCACAGGTTGTCGACGCCGCCCATACTGATTTTCTCGCACTCGAAGCCCAGCGGCTCCAGATGCGTGCACAAAAGGTCTATGCAGCCGGCGTCATTCGGTGTGACTGAGTTGCGCGAGAGAAGCTGCTTGGCAAGTTCGACGACATTGACTGTCACGGTACGGGCTTTCTGCGAGGCAAGGCGGCCATCTTATCAAATCCGCGCGCGCAGCCGTCGCTGATTACCCGTTAAAATAACCAAAAACTCGTCCGTCGCCGCTCCGTGCGTGCAGGCGGCGCCCATCCGACCGCAGAGGAATTCCATCGTGACCGGCCTGCTCGTTTCGCATCAATTCAAAGCCCGCTATGGCGCGGACGTCGTGGCCGCGGCCAAGCGCGACGGTGTCGAAATCGAATTGCTGACCCTGCCGCCCGATCCCGAAGCGCGCATCGACGATACGGCAGCCGCGCGCGCCGACATTGCCTATTTCAGCAGCGACATCTTTCCCAAATACACCAAACAGTTTTTCTCGGCGACGCGCAAGGCGCCGGCACTTAAATGGATGCAGGTGTTCAACGCCGGTGTCGACCATCCGGTGTTCGCGACCGTGCTCGAACGCGGCGTGCGCCTCACGACATCGTCGGGCACCGCCGCTGAGCCGATCGCGCAGACCGCGATTGCCGGCATGCTGATGCTCGCGCGTAACTTTCCGCGCTGGCTCGGCGGCCAGCGCGAGCGCAAATGGGACCCGATGCCGCCGGCCGAATTCCCGCGCGACCTGCGCGGCCAGACCCTGCTCATCTACGGCCTCGGCCGCATCGGCCTCGAGATTGCGCGGCTCGCGCACCTGCTCGGGCTCAAAATCATCGGCGTGCGGCGCAGCCCGCAACAAAACGAGCACGTCGATGAAAGGCATACGCCGGACAAACTCGGCGAACTTCTCCCGCGCTGCGACTGGGTGGTGCTCACCTGTCCGCTCACCGCGGAAACGCGCGGTATGGTTACGGCCGCCCTGCTCGCGAAGTTGCCGCGCGGGGCGCGCCTAATCAACATGAGTCGCGGCGAAGTCGTCGACGAGCCGGCGCTGATCGCTGCGCTGCAGAGCGGACAGCTAGCTGGTGCTTACCTCGACGTTTTCGCGGAGGAGCCGCTGCCGCCCGCATCGCCGCTGTGGGACCTGCCCAATGTTATCGTCACGCCGCACAATTCGCCGGCGTCGGCCGGTAGCGATGCGCGCATCAACGCGCTGTTCCTGGACAATTTGAAGCGCTGGAAAACCAACCAGCCGCTCGTCAACGAGGTCATCAAGTCATGAGAATCGTTTTTCTTGCCGGCTGCATCATCGCCAGCACAGCGGTCTGGGCGCAAAACTATCCCGTGCGCGCGGTGCGCATCGTCGTGCCTTATGCGCCCGGCGGCAACACCGACTTCACCGCGCGCGTGATCGCGACCCGATTGACGGAAGTGTTCGGTCAGCAGGTGGTCGTGGAAAACCGCGCCGGCGGCGCTACCAATATCGGCTCGGACCTTGTCGCGAAAGCCGCGCCTGACGGTTACACGATCCTGATGGGCGGCGCGTCCAATGCGATCAATATGAGCCTGTATCAAAAGCTGCCTTACGACACGCTGCGCGATTTTGCGCCCATCAGCCTGTGCGTGAAGGGCGCCAACGTGCTTGCCGTACATCCGTCGCTGCCGGTCAAGACGGTAAAAGAATTGATCGCCGTCGCCAAAGCACGGCCCGGCAAATTGAACTATGCGTCGTCGGGGCTCGGCAGCTCGAACCAGATGGCCGGCGAGCTCTTCAAGCTGATGGCCGGCGTCAATATCGTGCACGTGCCGTACAAGGGCAATTCGCCGGCGCTGACCGACACAATAGGCGGCCAGGTAGAAATGATCTTCAGCGGGGTGCCGCTGCTGGTGCCGCACATCGAGGCCGGACGCATACGCGCCATCGGCATCGGCAGCCTCAAGCGTTTTCCCGCGCTGCCCAAGGTGCCGACGATAGACGAGTCCGGTCTCAAGGGCTATGAGGCAACAACGTGGTTCGGCCTGCTGGCACCCGTCAAGGTACCGAAGGAAATCGTCGCTCGGCTGAACGTAGAAGTCGGCAAGATCCTCGCGAGCAGCGAAGTGAAAGACCGTTTCCTCACGGAAGGCGTCGAGCCGATCGGTGGCAGCACGGAATTTTTCACCGGATTTATCCGCGATGAAATCGCGAAATACGCGAAAGTGGTCAAGGCCGCGGACCTTAAAGGTGAATGAGGCGCGAATGAGCGGCGCATGAACGACCACGTACGCGTGCAGGAACGCGATTTCACGCGGCTTTTCAATCCGCGCGCGATCGCAGTGATCGGCGCCTCGACGGACACGTCGCGCATCGGCGGCCAGCCCATACCTATATTGCTGGATTGCGGGTATCGCGGCGGCATTTATCCGGTCAATCCGAAATATCCGCAGATCGGCGACCTCAAGTGCTACGCCGGCATCGCCGAGGTGCCGCAACCTTGCGATCTGGCGCTGGTGGCGGTCGCCGGTCGCATGGTGCCCGATGTCATCCGCCAATGCGGCGCAGCCGGCATCGCATTTGCGACAGTGTTCAGCGCAGGATTTCGCGAAGTCGGCGCCGAAGGCGTCGCGCTCGAAGCCGAGCTGAAAAAAGCAGTGGCCGAAAGCGGTGTGCGCATCATAGGACCCAACTGCATCGGCACCATGAATCTCGTCGACCGCGTGTACTGCGGCTTCGGCGTCGGGTTTAAAGATCCGAACCTGAAAAAAGGACCGGTCGCTTTCGTATCGCAAAGCGGCGGGTTCGCGTATAGCGTAGTAGCGCTCGCCGATGCCGAAGGCATGGGCTTTAATTACGTCGTCTCCGCCGGCAACGAGGTGGACATTACCACGCTCGAACTGGCGGCCGATTTTCTTGAGCGCGCTGAAGTCGAAGTGCTCGTGCTTTACCTCGAGGGGGTCGCCGATGGCCGGCGGCTGCGTGCGTTGGGGGCGCGCGCGCTCGAACTCGGCAAGCCCATACTGACATGGAAGGCGGGCAACAGCGCCATCGGCCGCGCTGCGGCCGAATCGCACACCGCGAGCATGACTGCTGACTACGAGCTGTATCGTGCGGCGTTTCGCGAAGGCGGCTTCATCGAAGTGCACGACGTGCATGATGTCGTCGACATCACGCGCGTGTTTCTCGGCCGCCGCATGCCGCGCGGCAATCGCATCGGCATCATCACGACTTCCGGCGGTTCTGCAGTGCTGATGACAGATGAGTGCGATCGCCACGGCCTGACGTTGCCGCGGTTCGCCGACTCCACGGTCAAGGCCATCGAAGCCGTCGCGCCCAAGCATTGCGCGCTCGGCAACCCGATCGATCTCACCGCACAGATCAGCGGCAACGATAAAGATTTCAACCGCATCGTCGAGCTCGCATTAAACGACGACGGCATCGACCAGATGATCGTGCGTTACGGCACGGTGCAGGGCGCGCGCGGCGCCGCCTGGGCCACTAGCATTGCCGCGATAGCAGACAAAGCGGGCAAGCCGCTGATCGTTTCTCTCGGCCGCACCATGCACACTTCCACCGCCGCCATTGAAGTATTCGACGCCAAACGCATTCCGTGGGTGCTGACGCCCACGCGCACGGCCGTTGCCGCTGGCGCGCTGAGCCAGTACGCACACAAGCAACGCCGCTATTTAGCGCAACGCGCGCGCGCAGCCAACCGTAGCGTCGCGCGTCAACAGCTCGCTCTGCCGCCGGGTATGCGGCGCCTGAGCGAAGCGGAATCGAAACAGGCGCTCACTACGTACGGCATACCCGTTGCGCGCGAAGCGGTGCTCGCGCCCGCAGCCATTGCAGAACTCGAACAATCTCCATTTAAGTTTCCGCTCGCTATAAAGATCGATTCGCCCGACATCCCGCACAAAACCGAAGCGGATGCCGTGCGCCTGAACGTGCAAACACTCGCTGAACTGAAAGATGCGGCAGTGGCGGTCGTCGCCAATGCAAAACGCTACAAACCCGGTGCGCGCATCAATGGCGTGCTCGTCGCGGAAATGGCGGCAGGCACCGAAGTCATCATCGGTGTCGTCAACGACCGGTTCTTCGGCCCGGTCGTAATGTTCGGCCTCGGTGGTGTGTTCGCCGAACTACTCAAGGACGTTACTTACCGCTTCGCGCCTTTCGACGCCGAAACCGCGCGCGAGATGATCGCCGAAATCAAATCGGCAAAGCTGCTCACCGGTTTTCGCGGCAGCGCGGCGCTCGCCGTGGAAGCGCTCGCTGATACTCTGACGCGCGTATCTCTGCTCGCCGCCGATCACGCAGACCGCATCGCCGAGATCGATATCAACCCGCTGTTCGTGAACGCGCAAGGCGTGATCGCGGCCGATGCCCTGCTCGTCCTTAAGAGTGCCTAACGCAATGAAACGCGTGTGCGTTGCAGCCAGAATGGGTGAGGGCAAGGCGTCCGGCGTAGTCAATAGTCATTCTATTGCTAAGACGAGCAAACGCGGCCATCGCCGATTCTGGCTGCAAGCCTTCGGGCTGGCACGAGTTTTGGCAGCGCATCGCACGTTTCATTGCGTTAGGCACTCTCGAGATTGACGCGCGATGAGCCCCGCCCTACAGTCCATGCGCCGCTTTGATCCAGGATCGCTGCCGTGTTCGATCAGGTAGATTTCTCCGCACTTGAGTTGCCGTCCGCCGCGCGTGCGCTGCAGCGCGAAGTGCGCGAGTTCGTGCGCGCCGAAATGGCCGCGCTGAAAATCACGCCGCGGCTCGGCCATACCGAATTCCATCCTGAATTCACGCGTCGCGTCGCCGCACGCGGCTGGATCGGCATGACCTGGCCCAAACGCTATGGCGGGCGCGAGCGCTCCTATCTCGAGCGTTTTGTCGTCACGGAAGAAATGCTGGCAATGGCAGCGCCCTGCGCGGCGCACTGGTTCGGCGATCGCCAGACCGGCCCCAGTCTTTTGCGCTACGGCAGCGAAGAACAGAAGCAGCGCTACCTGCCGGCCATCGCGCGCGGTGAATATGCTTTCGCGCTCGGTATGAGCGAGCCCAACTCCGGCTCCGATCTCGCCTCGGTCAAAACGCGCGCCGAGCGCGTGCCCAACGGCTGGCGCGTGACGGGCCAGAAAGTCTGGACGAGCTGGGCGCACAAGGCACATGCGTTCTTCGTGCTGTGCCGCACCGCACCCGACAGCGGCAACCGCCATGAAGGATTGTCGCAATTGATTGTCGAACTCGACGCGCAGGGCGTTACAGTGCGGCCGATCCGCTTCATGAACGGCCACCACAGTTTCAACGAAGTCTTTCTGGACAACGTGTTCGTTCCCGACGACCGCGTCGTCGGCGAAATTGGCCAGGGCTGGAAACAGGTCACCTCGGAACTCGCGCTCGAAAGAAGTGGCCCCGAGCGTTACATGACGACGTTTCCGCTGTTCACCGAGCTCATGCGCCGGCTTGGCAGTACACCCGATGCACGCGCAGCCGAAGCTGCCGGCAAGCTTGCCGCACGCATGTGGGCTCTGCGTCGGATGTCGCTCGCGATCGCCATGACGCTCGATCCGGGACGGGACGGCGAAAAAGGCACGCCCGGTGCAACACTGGACAATAGAGCGCCCGCGGCCACCGTCGACCTTGCGACCGAGGCAGCGCTGGTCAAGGATATGGGCACCTTTTTCGAGCGCGAAGTCATCGATGCCGCGCGGCTGCTCGTGACGCTCGAACCGACACCCGACTCGACTGATACGTTCGAGCGCTTTCTTGCCGAAACCATCATGTGCGCGCCGGTCGCGACCATCCGCGGCGGCACCACGCAAGTCCTACGCAACGTGATCGCGCGCAAACTGCTGGGGCCGCTCAAATGAACGACACCAGCGACGTCAGAAACATGCTGATCGAGTCGGCGACGCGTTTGTTCGCCGATCACGTCGATGCAAAAATGCTCAGTGCTGCCAAGCAGGACGGCTGGTCGGCGGCGCTGTGGAAAATTGTCGAGGAAGCGCAGTTGCCGCTCGTCTCCATTGCCGAAGCAGCCGGCGGCGCGGGCGGCACGCTATCCGATTTTGCCGCAGTGCTGCGCATCGCCGGCCGCTATACGGCACCGATACCGCTCACGGAAACTGCTCTCGCCGGCTGGCTGCTCGCTGGCGCGGGACTGAAAATACCGGCCGGGCCACTCACGATAGCGCCGGTGCACGGGGAAAAAATCGCCGCACGCAAAAATGGCGCACACTGGAATTTATCGGGAAGCCTGCAGCGCGTGCCATTTGCGCGTATCGCCGGACACGTCGTCGTGCTGGCTGCGGCCCCTGACGGCCCCGTCGTTGCCTGCGTCGAGAGAGCGCAGTGCAAAATCACCGCCGGCCGCAATCTCGCGCATGAACCGCGCGACGGTGTCGTGCTCGATAATATCGAAGTGGCAGCAGACCTCGTCGCGGCTGCGGCGGATGGCGTGAATGACGGGACGTTGCGGGAACGCGGCGCCCTGTTTCGCGCGCTCGCGATGGCCGGCGCGCTTGAGCGCGCACTCGAGCTGGCCGTGCGTTACGCAACCGAGCGCTCTCAGTTCGGCCGCAAGATCGGCCAGTTCCAGGCCATCCAGCAGGAGCTCGCGCGTTTTGCCGGCGAGGTTGCCGCCGCGGTCGCGTCCGCGTTGTCGGCGGCCGGCACAGTAGAGCGTGGGCAGAATGCGGCGCTTGCCGTCGCCTCCGCAAAAATCCGCACGGCACAGGCAGCGCAGGAAGGTGCGCTGATCGCGCACCAGGTGCACGGCGCAATCGGCGTTACCGACGAATACGCGCTGCACCATGCAACCTTGCGCCTGTGGTCGTGGCGCGAAGAGTTCGGCAACGAAGCCGCGTGGTCCATAGAACTCGGTCGCGCAATGTGCGCCGCCGGCGCCGAGCGTTTGTGGCCGACACTGACTCACGATTAGAAATATTAGCCGCGGATAAACGCAGATACACGCAGATGAAAAACCAAGACCATTTTTCGAACGTCGCTTGTGTTTTTGACTTTATCCGCGTTTATCTGCGGTTATCTGCCGCTACTTTGGGTTTAGTGCTCGCATGTGCCGCGGCACACGCGCAGTGGCAACCGTCGAAGAACGTCGAAATCGTCGTCCCCTCCGCACCCGGCGGCAGCAACGATAAGACCGCCCGCGCCATCGAGCGCGTGGTTCATGATAAACGTCTTATGACGATGACCCTGACGGTGGTCAACAAGCCCGGGGGCGGCAACGCGATGACGATGAATTATCTCAACCTGCACGCCGGCGACGCGCATTACGTGATGATAGGCACGCCGACCATACTGACCAACCATATCATCGGCGCGAGCAATCTTAATTACACCGACTTCACGCCGATCGCGTCGCTGTTCAACGAGTACATCGTCTTCGCGGTTAAGGCTGATGCGCCGCTGAAAAGCGGGCGCGATCTTGTCGAACGCCTGAAGAAAGACCCCAAATCCGTAAGCATCGGCTTCGCCACTGCGCTCGGCAGCCACAATCACATCGCAGCGGGCCTGCTGGCGAAGACGGCCGGTGCCGACGTGCGCGCACTCAAAGTCATTGCGTTCAAAGGCTCGTCGGAAGCCATTGCGGCACTGCTCGGCGGCCACATCGATCTCGTCACCACGGCCGCCGGCAATGTGGCTGACCAGGTCGAAGCCGGCAAGCTGCGCATCGTTGGCATCGCCGCGAATCAGCGTCTGCCCGCGCCGTACGCAAACGTGCCAACGTGGAAAGAGCAGGGCGTCAACGTGGTGTTCGGCGGCTGGCGCAGCGTGATGGGCCCGAAAGGCATGACCGCGCCGCAAATCGCACACTGGGAAAAACTGCTGGCCCAAATCGTTGCGCAACCCGAATGGAAAAGTGACCTCGACCGCAATTTCCTGTCCGCGGACTTTGCCACGGGCGAACGTTTCAAAACAGACCTGCAGCAGGACTACGCCAGCATGAAAGCCGTTTTGGGCGATCTGGGCATGGCAAAGAATTGATTTTTGAAAATCACCTTACAAGGAATGCAGTCATGACCGAATCCGTCGTCCTCGTCGAATCTCCCGCGCCCGGCGTCGGCCTGGTGCGCATTAACCGGCCCGACGCACGCAACGCGCTCAACATGGAAGTGCGTCGCCAGATCGTCAAGGCGCTGGACGAGATGACAGCCAACGACGACATCCGCGCGATCGTGCTGACCGGCAACTCGAAATCGTTCGCCGCGGGCGCCGACATCAAGGAGATGGCCAACGCCGGCAGCATCGAGATGATGCAGCGTGGCACGCACAAGCTGTGGCGCTCGATTTACGCATGCCCGAAACCCGTGATCGCGGCGATCAATGGCTTCGCGCTGGGTGGCGGCTGCGAACTCGCGATGACCTGCGACATCATCATCGCCGGCGAATCGGCCAAGTTCGGCCAGCCCGAAGTGAAGATCGGCATCATCCCGGGTGGCGGCGGCACGCAGCGCCTGACTAATGCGATCGGCAAATACAAGGCGATGCGCTATATCCTGACTGGCGATCTGTTCGGCGCAAAGGAAGCTTTCGACATGGGGCTCGTGGCTGAGATCGTGCCCGACGCCGACGTCGAGAAGCGTGCGATCGCGATGGCGCAGCAGCTCGCTGACTTGTCGCCGCTCGCGCTGCAGATGGCGAAAGAGTCGGTATTAACGTCCATGGAAGCGCCGCTGGCGACCGGTCTCGCGTTCGAAACCAAGGCGATTCAAATGCTCTTCTCGTCGCAAGACCAGAAGGAAGGCATGGCCGCGTTCATCGAGAAACGCAAAGCAAAGTTCACCGGCAAATAGCGCCGGCGCGCTTGAAGCCATCTTCACCAGCGGCGCGCGCCGACCTCATCGCCATCGGCGCGCTGCTATTGGGCGCCACCGCGATTGGCACGTCGGCGCTGTTCGTCAAAGTCAGTGAGACGGGCCCGATAGCCACCGCGTTCTGGCGCGTATTTCTGGCGCTCCCTTTCTTGTGGACATGGTCGCTCGCGGCACGACGCGGGCGCGCGGATGCCGGATTTTCTGCGCAGCGCGGTCTAATTATCGCAGCCGGTCTTTTCTTCGCGGGCGATCTCGCCGTATGGCACTGGTCGATCGTCCTCACTTCAGTCGCGAACTCCACGCTGCTGGCAAACCTGGCGCCCATCTTCGTAGCGTTCGCCGCGTGGCTCATATTCCGCCAGCGATTGCGCGGAAAATTCCTCGCTGGCCTGGCCATCGCCCTGGCCGGCATGACCCTGCTGATCGGCGGCGACTTTCAATTGCAGGGCAAGGAGCTAATCGGCGATGCGCTCGGCGTGGTCACCGCGATGTTCTATGCGGGCTACCAGCTAGTGGTGACGAAACTGCGCGCGCGCGTCGCGACGTCGACTATCATGGCGTGGAGCGGCCTCATCACCGCGCTGGTGTTGCTGCCAATCGCGCTTGTTTCGGGCGAGCAAATGCTGCCGGCGACCAGTATGGGATGGGTGAAATTGATCGGCCTCGCGCTGATCGCGCAAGTCGCGGGACAAAGCCTGATTGCGTACGCGATGGCGCATCTGCCGGCAACGTTTTCATCGGTGGGCCTGCTGTTTCAACCCGTGATGGCGACGCTGTTCGCGTGGCTTTTGCTCGGTGAAGCGGTCGGCATGCTGCAACTCGCCGGCGGCATTACGGTGCTGATCGGCATCCGCATGGTGCATCTGGCCGAAAATATGCGCTGATTGCCAGCGTGCGCCGGTTGTTTCGCGCGGCGGCATTCTTTATGCTTCTTATGGGAACGCTGCATTCAACCGAAAGGCACGCCATGAAACGACTGCTGCACGTTGCAATGTCATTCTTGTTGCTTGCGACCGTTAGCGCGCAGGCGCAAACCTATCCCGCTAAACCCGTGCGCATGGTGGTGCCATTCGCAGCCGGCGCCGGCTCCAACGACATCATGGCGCGGCTCATCGCACAAAAACTTTCGGACAGCTTCAATCAGCAGTTCGTCGTCGATAACCGCCCCGGGGCTTCGGGCATCATCGGCTGCGATATCGTCGCCAAGGCGCAGCCCGACGGTTACACCGTGCTCATGATGAGCCTTACATTCACGGTACTGCCCAGTCTTTTTAGCAAGCTGCCGTTCGACCCGGTGAAAGACCTGACGCCGGTGACCATGGTTGCATCCGCGCCGCTCATGCTGGTCGTAAATCCCTCGCTGCCGGTGAAATCGGTGCAGGAATTCATCGCTTACGCGAAGGCGAATCCGGGCAAGCTGAATTTCGGCTCCGGCGGCGCGGGCGCGACGCCGCATCTCGCCGGCGAGATGCTGAAGTCGATGGCCGGGCTGCAGGTAACGCACATCCCTTACAAAGGCGGCGCTCCTGCGCTGGCCGATCTGATCGGCGGCCAGATCCAGTTCATGCTCGAGAACATTCCGGGCACGCTACCGTTCGCAAAGTCGGGCAAGTTGCGCGCGCTGGCCGTCACCGATCTCAAACGCTCGCCGCTGCTGCCCGATTTGCCGACGCTCGACGAATCGGGACTCAAGGGTTTTCAGATCGTGGGGTGGAACGGCTTGTTCGTGCCGGCCGGCACGTCGCGCGCAATCATCGATGCCCTGCATGCTGCAGTTGCGCGCGCACTGGCGCTGCCTGAGGTGAAAGAGCGGCTGCTCGTATTGGGAGCCGATGGCGTCGGCGATACGCCACAGCACTTCACCGCCTTCATCAAGGACGACATCGCAAAGTGGGCGAAAGTTGTCAAGACTGCCGGCTTGAAGATCGAGTAGAGCCCGTCTGGGCAGTAGGGTGACTATCGCCCTCACCGGGCGCCTTTCGACGTTTCTGGCGACCGCACATCAAGTGGATATTGATAAGACAGACTCATGGACGATGTAACAAGACAACTCGCGCGATTCGTCGTCGAGTCGCGCTGGGCCGATGTACCGGAACCGGTACGTCATGAAGCGAAACGCTCGCTGCTGAATTGGCTGGGGACGGCGCTGGGCGGCTGCAACGATCCTGCAGTGGATATCGCGATCGCGGCTCTGCAGGATTTTGCCGGGCCGTCGCAGGCGTCGGTGTTGGGCCGCCGCGAACGCCTCGATATCATGAATGCCGCGCTGGTCAATGGCATCGGTTCGAACATACTGGATTTCGACGATACGCATTTACGCACGGTGATACATCCGACCGTGCCGGTCGCCGCCGCGATCACTGCGCTCGCCGAGCATATGCCAGTCACTGGCGCGCAGTTTCTGCACGCATTCAGTCTCGGCGTCGACGTCGAGTGCCGCATTGGTCTCGCCGTGATGCCCGAGCATTACAACGCAGGCTGGCACATCACGTCGACTTGCGGCGTGTTCGGCGCTGCCGCGGCGTGCGGCAAGTTGCTTGCGCTTGACGCGCGCCAGATGACATGGGCGCTTGGCATCGCCGCGACGCAGGCGTCGGGACTGACCGCGGTGCACGGCAGCATGAGCAAATGCTTTAACATGGGCCACGCCGCGCGCAGCGGTCTTGCCGCCGCGCTGCTCGCGCAAAAGAATTTCACCAGCTCCGAGCGCGGCATCGAAGCGCCGCGCGGATTCGCGCATGTGCTCTCGTCGCGGTGCGACCTGAGCGCGATCACCGCAAACCTCGGCAGCAAGTGGGAACTGCTGGAAAACGCGTACAAACCTTATCCGTGCGGCATCGTTGGCCATCCGACCATCGACGGCTGCCTCGATTTACGCGGCGCCCATTTGATCTCGTCCAATGCCGTCGAGCGCATCGACTTGCGCGTCCATCCACTCACTATGATGCTGATGGGTAATCCAACGCCATGTACCGGACTTAAAGCGAAACTGTCGGTGCATCACTGCGCGGCGGCGGCCTGCACTTTTGGCGCCGTCGGGGTCAGGGAATTTACCGACGCCTGTGCGACGGATGCTGCGATGGTCGCGTTGCGCGCGCGCGTCTTTCCCGTCATCGATGAAGCGATGGCGGCGGATGCGGCGGACGTCGTCATTACCCTCAAAGATGGCGCGAGGCATCATGCGTTCGTCGCGCATGCGCGCGGCAGCCTCGAGCGTCCGCTCAGCGACAATGATCTGGAGGATAAATTCCGCGCGCTCGCTGAGTGGGGATTTTCGACCTGCAATGTATCCGATGTAATAGAGTTGCTGTGGTCGTTCGATACTATCACTGACGCCGCCGCGCTTGCCCGCTCGACCGTGCCTGCCGCGTCGGCGGCCGTGTAGTAATATTCAAAGCAAAGTTCGTACAATTACCTGAAACGGGGAGCACTCGATGCCTTATGCAGATTCAAACGGCGCCAAGCTGTACTACGAAGAAGCCGGCCGCGGCACGCCCATCGTGTTCGTGCATGAATTCGCCGACGATCTCTATAGCTGGGAAGCGCAGATGCGCTATTTCAGCCGGCGCTATCGCTGCGTTGCCTACAATGCGCGCGGCTATCCGCCGTCCGACGTACCGAAATCCGCGTCCAAATACTCTCAGGCCATCGCATGCGACGACGTCGCCAACGTGATGCGCCACCTGAAGATTCGCAAGGCGCATGTGATCGGCTGCTCGATGGGCGGCTATGCGACGGTACACTTCGGCCTCACCTATCCACGCATGGCGTTGTCGCTGACTGCTGTCGGCGTTGGGTTCGGCTCAGATCCCGACAAAAGCGCGCAGTTCAGAAAAGACAACAACGCGATGATCAAGCGCTTTCTCGAGCTCGGCACACGCGAGGCGATCAAGCCGTACCAGGTCGGCCCATCGCGCGTGCAGTTCCAGAACAAGGACCCGCGCGGTTTCGCGCATTTCTGCGCCGAGTTTGCGAAGCACTCCGCGCTCGGTTCGGCCAATACTCTGACCAGTGTGCAGGGCAAGCGGCCGACGATATACAGCCTCGAACGTAAGCTGCGTAACCTCAAGGTGCCACTGCACATGGTCACCGGCGATGAGGATGACAACTGCCTTGAGCCCGGCATCTTTATCAAACGCGTGTGCCCGTCAGCGATGCTGACTGTCGTTGCAAACACCGGCCACGCGGTGAATCTCGAAGAACCCGATCTTTTCAATGACATTACCGCGGAATTCCTGGCGCAGGTCGACAGCGGGCGCTGGAAACCGCGTGATGTGCGCTCGCTGGGCAAGTCGACGATGGCGAAGAGGTAGCGAAACGACAAAATACCTTCGCCTTGCGCAGAGCAATACACCGGGGAGAGCTCTTGACCATGAAAAAGATCGGTTTCTTTTTCTTCTTATGGATGTACTGCAGTTTGGCTTGCGGACAAAATTTCCCGGTCAAACCGATCCGCATCCTTGTGCCGACGATCGCCGGCAGCGCGCCCGACGTGCGCGTGCGTCAGATTGCGCCGAAACTCTCCGACGCCGTCGGCCAGCCGGTCATCGTCGATAATCGCCCCGGCGCGAACGGAATGATCGCGACCCAGCTCGCGGCGAGGTCGGTTCCCGACGGGCACACGCTTTTGTACGGACTTATCAACAATGCGATCAACGATGCACTGCATCCGGAATCGTGCTGCCGGCTTAATCGGGAACTGATTCCCGTCGTGCATTTCACATCGACACCGCTCGTGATGGTCGTGCATCCAGGGGTCGCGGCCACCACGCTGCAGGAGTACCTTCAGCTCGCGAAATCCAGACCCGACTTCCTCACCTATGCGTCGGCCGGCCCCGGCAGCATCACGCAGTTGCTCGGCGAATGGGTCAAACTAAAAAGCGGCGCGCGCGTTCTCGACGTGCCGTATAAGTCCGTCGGCGCCGAAGTGCCCGATCTTCTCGGCGGCCAGATCATGACGGCTTATTTGAATCCGATAGCAGTTGCCGCGCATCTGCGCTCGGGCAAGCTGCGCGGCCTCGCAGTTGCAGGGCCGAAGCGCATCGCTGCTTTTCAGGACGTGCCGACCATCGCGGAAGCCGGATTATCGGGCATTGACGGGGTCGTGTGGAACGGCTTCTTCGTGCCGGCGGGCACGCCGAAACAGAATATTCTGGCGCTGAATCGCGAGCTGCTGCGGACGTTCAATGCGCCTGATGTGCGCGAGCAACTTTCCGCGATCGGCGCCGAACTCGTCGGCGGGCGGCCGGAAGACTTCGCCTCGTTCATCCGCCTGGAATCAGGGAAATGGGGCAAGTTAATACGCGACGTCGGGATCAAGGCTGAGTAAATTGCAACCCTTGAGACGATTTGCGTAAAAGAGCGTTCGAATTATTACCAAACCTTCGCCCCTCGGAGTCTGACCCCGAAGGGAATGCAAACGAAAAAGGGAGATCATCATGATGCGCGCCGCTTCGAAGCTTTTTGCCCTCGTATTCGCAGTCGGCATTTGTGCACCTAACGCCAGCGCGCAGAAGACGCACGAGCTCCTGCCGGTACCGAAGTACATCCAGTACGGCTATTTCGATGCGGCGGTGAAGCCCGCGCTGACGATAGACTCTGGCGACATCGTGCGGCTGAAAACGGCGACCGGCCATCCGGCCTATTTCGACGAGCTGGGGATACCGAAGGAAAAGATTCCGCCGGAGCTCTTTGCCGCGTTTGAAGGCGTCAAAGGATCGGCACGCGGGGACCAGTCGCTCGTCGGGCCGATTTATGTGAACGGCGCGGAGATTGGCGACACCATCGAAGTCAAACTCCGCAAGATCGACTTATGGCTGCCGATCGCCGCCATGAGCTTCCGCGCGGGACGCGGCTCGATCCCCGAAGAATTTCCGTACTCGCGCGACAAGGTGTTGTGGATAGACGTGGACAAGAAGACGATAGACTTCGCGCCCGGCGTAGTGATTCCAGCCCGGCCGTTCTGGGGCGACATCGGCGTGGCGCCGCCGCTTTCGATGGGCCGCATCAACGCGAGCATCCCGGGCGTGCATGGCGGCAACATGGACAATCATGACTTTCAGCCCGGCACGAGTATCTTTTTTCCCGTTCACGCGACAGGCGCGCTACTGTCCATTGCCGACGGCCATGCCGCGCAGGGCGACGGCGAAGTCGGCCAATCAGCGATCGAGACGTCGCTCCAGGGCGAGATCCAGGTGTTCCTGCACAAAGGCATGAAGACGCGCTGGCCGCGCGCAGAGACACCGACGCACTACATGTCGATCGGGCTCGACCCCGACCTCAACATCGCCGCGAAAATGGCGATCAAAGAAATGCTCACTTTCCTGACCGAGGTAAAAGGCCTGTCGCGCGAAGACGCCTACATGCTGATGAGCGCGCAGATGGACCTCCACATCACCCAGGTCGTGGATGTGACCAAGGGCGTCCACGGGATGATTCCCAAATCGATCTTTCGCAAATAGCGGGCGGCCTATTCGCCTTTGATGCCGGCTTCTTTGATCACCTTCGCGTATTTCGCCAGTTCGTACTGCACGAATACAGCGGTCTGCTGCCGCGTGTAGCCCACACCATCGCTGCTAAGCTGGCGCAGGCGCTCCTTGACCTCGGGCAAGCCGAGGATGCGCACGAGCTCCCAATTGAGTTTGTCGGCGATTGCGTCAGGCGTGCCGGCAGGTGCGTGCATCGAATACCAGGTATTGGTGTCGTAGCCCGGCATGCCCGCCTCGGCAAATGTAGGAATGTCGGGATTGTCGGTCAGGCGCGTCGCACGGCCCACCGCGAGCGCCCTGATGCGGTGCGCCTGCACCATGGCCAACATCGATCCGGTGGTCGAGATCCCCATGTACGCTTCACCGATCGCGATGCCGAGCTGCGCCGGACCGCCGCCCTTATAGGGAATGTGCACCAGATCTATACCCGCCATGCGCTTGAATATTTCGACGCTCATGTGCATGGGAGAGCCACCGCCGCCCGACGCGTAGGTGATCGTGCCGGGCTTTTTCTTCGCCAGTGCTATGAGTTCCCGCATGGACTTTACCGGGAACGAAGGGGTCACGCCCAGCAGCATGGGCGACACGGCAAGCACCGTTATAGGCGTGAAATCCTTGATCGGATCGTAACCTGGATCACGATACAGATTCGGGCTGACCGCATGACTCGAAACGAGCGAGAGGATCAGCGTGTATCCGTCGGGCGCGGCATGCGCGACGAACGCCGTGCCTATGGTCGTGCCGGCCCCGCCCTTATTTTCTACGACAACCTGCTGGCCCCAGGCTTCGCTCAATTTCTGCGCGAACAAGCGCGCGATGACATCGTTACCACCGCCCGGCGGATTGGGCACCACCAGGCGAATTGCTTTGACCGGATACTCTTGCGCGCACGCCGTCTGAGTAACGATGGCTGCGCCCAGCGTCGCAGCCACAGTGCCGATGAAACGTATCGCCTTCATCCGGAAAACGTTCCTTTGATGAACCTTCCCGCAGGCTGACGATGAGCAAATTTCGCGCCTGCGAATTCTGGCGGTGACCAGTTTGAGAAATCCCCTATGGCCGTTTTGACGTGCGCAGCTTGAGGAATGCTTTGACGTACTCGACGGACATGCTCACGACACGCTTCACGGCCTCCGCGCCCTTGTCGACGTCGACCGCCGCGGGATTGCCGTTGCCGCCGGACGGCGAGAAATCGTGAACTTCCATGTAGAGGCCGAAGACTCCTTGCCCCACTTTGACTTGATGGGACGCCGCCAATTCAAATCCTTCAAACTCTTTCCACTCCTGAGGTCCAGGCGGAGCTTCCATGCGTATGACGCCAGGCAGGCAGTAGCTCAGCATCGAAGTCACCCGTTCGTCGCCATGGCCGTGAGCCGACCCCAGCTTGGGGTAAAGATCGTGCGTGCTTTTTTCAGCCAGCACCACCGGATTGATGTAGCCCATGATCACGCCGTACTTCTCGCGTATCTGCCGTCCCGCATGCTCCATGAGCGGCTCGTTGGTCTGATGAGAGTTGACCATCAGTATGTGATCGAAGCCGGATTTCACGAACCCTTCGCAGATATCGTAAATAAGCATGCGCAGAGTATCGGGCTGCAGCGAGATGGTGCCGGTAAAGTTGCGGTGGCGCGGCGAGTACCCGTAGCTCACCAATGGAGCAACCACCGCGCCTGTCTCCGCGGCAATCCGCTTCGTGATCTCGAAAACAAGCAGCCCGTCGGTTCCCATCGGCCCAAGCGTCCCGTTTTGCTCGTGCGTGCCGATAGGCACCAGCACGGCAGCACCGCGATCGCGGGCGGCTTCCACTTCTTTCCAGGTCATGTAAGCGAGTTCACATTGCGCCATGTCTATTTCTCCACGTCGGACAGTTACGGGATTTGTTTACCAGGCCGCCTGCAGCACGTCGTTCAGCAGATCGCGCTCGCGCACGAATTCGCGCTTCGGATCAGCGTTGAAATTCTTGAGCGAATTCTCGAGGACTTTATCGAGTCCCTCGCGCGGAAAATCCAGATCACGCAGCCGCGTCGGCATATCAAGACTAGAGAAGAATTTGTCGAGATGCGCGGCAGCGCGTTGCGGCGCCTCGGCGAGCGGCATGCTGTCGTCCCATGCGCCGAGTCCCCGCGCGAGATTTGCCATGGCCTGTGGATCGCGATTGCCCAGGCGGCGCATTACTGTGCCCGTCAATGCAGTGTTCGCTTCGCCCTGGCCGATGTGCGGAAATGAAATGAACAGCGAAGTCGCGAACGCATACGTTGCACGCACCACCCAGTGCCGTGCTGCCGCGTTGCCGCCTTCGTCCGCGTCGCGGTTCAGCAGGAAGGCGGCAGTGCAGAGTTCGATGCGTGGTGCAGCATCGGATGCATCCATGATTTTGGGCAGGGCGCGCGCGGCGAGACGATGGGCATGCAGTCGCACGCCTTCAAGCAAAGGATTCACGTCGACCCAGCCGAGGTTCATCACGCTGCGCCAGTAGACCGAGCAGCCGGCCGTGCGTATGAGAGAAGCCGGCGCCGTGAGCAGGGCATCCGCATCCCAGAAAAGCGCCTTGGGGCGTGTCTTCGGGTCGAAGAATTCCATGCGGTGGTCGAGCGTGTCATCACGCAGCGCGGAGCCGCCCCGATTTTGCGCGCTCGTCGGCACGGTCAGTACGTTGATGATAGGCAGCTTGGGCGCCAGCAATCTGGGGCTGATCGCGGGTGCGTTGTCGGGATACTGCGTGATCAGATCGTGGGGTGCGACTTTTTCCGCAAGCAGGATGGCTACAACGCGCGTAGCCTGAGTGACGCTGCCGCCGCCGACGCTGATCAGCAGATCCGCATTGGCGGCGCGCGCTGCAGCAGTCGCCCGCAGGACGGAAGGCAGTGTCGAATCTTTTTCGACTTCATCGAAGACTCCGGCGCAAGCGCTGCCCAGTATGCGCTGCATGCGCGCGATCAAATCGGTTTTGCGTGAAACGGTGCGGCCGCAGAGAATAAACGCGCGCTGCGCTTTGTTGCGCTTCAATTCGGCCGGCAGATTTTCGAGCGCGTCCTTGCCGCTGTAAACGCGGAACGGCAGACTCAACGCCTTGAAATCAGTGGCGACCATAGATGTCCGATCCACTGTATCGAACAGCTAAGTCCCCTCCCCCTTGACGGGGGAGGGCTGGGGTGGGGGTGAAAATCCCTGAGGCAAATATTCCACCCCCATCTCCACCTTCCCCCCTCAAGGGGGAAAGAGTTTTTATTCCCGCATCAAAAAACATCAGCGCATTCTACCCGCCGCGCGTGTGCACGAAACGTTCGTGCGCCTGCAGTGCAGCGAGCGCGTGCCCGGCATTGCTCATCTCGTCGTAGACCGGAATGCCGAGCGCCAGCGCGCTGTCGCGGAACTTGCGCTTGCGCGCTTCCAGTTCGGGATCGCCGTCGGAGCGCAGCACGAGCAGGAAATGCGCCTGATCCGGGTAGTGCGTCTGCACGCGTAGCGCGGCCTTCAATACATTCTCGATGACTTCAGGCGGCGTGCGACCCGCGAACGCCGACATATTGAGGTGCATAACGAGCGCTTCCGGTTTGCCCTTCGCGTAAATTTCGTCGAGGATTTTTTCCGCGACGCTGCCGTTTTCCTGCTGCAGCGTGCTCACCGGGCAATCGACCGGATTCGTGATGCTGGTGCCGGGCGGCAGCTTCAGCGCAGCGAGCGCATCGATTGCCGATTGATCGAACGGCGTCACGTCGAGACCGAGCCGCGCGAAATAATCGGTGGCCAGCACGCTCGTGCCGCCGCCGTTGCCGAACAGCGCGACGCGTCGCGTGGGATGTTGCGGTTGCGGCTTAAGCATCTGGAAGATCAGCAGCGTATCGAGAAATTGATCAAGCGTGTCGACCAGCACGCAGCCGGTCTGGCGCGACAGGGCGATCCAGGCGCGGTCATCCCCGGCGAGCGAACCCGTGTGCGATGCCGCTGCAGCGAGCCCCTGCCCGGTGCGGCCGCCTTTCAGAATCACAACCGGCTTCTTCGCTTTGGCCGCACGTAGCATGTCGAACAGGCGGCGGCCGTCTTTCGCGGTCTCGATGTAGAAGCCGATCACTTGGGTCTGGCCGTCGGCGAGATAGAACTCGAGCAGATCGGATGGGGTAATGTCGGCGCAGTTGCCCACCGTGACCAGCCCCGAAAATTTGACGCCGCGCGCGAGCCCGCGCCGGATGATATCGGTGCCAAGACCGCCGCTTTGCGAGATCACGCCGACCGGCCCAACTTCCTCGGGACTGATTTCGGTGAATGTGATACGTCCGCGCGGCGTATAGATGCCGAGGCAGTTGGGCCCGAGCAAGCGCATGCCGCCCGCGCGCGCCGCATCGAGCAAGCGCTGCTGCAGATCTTTACCCTCGTCGACTTCGCCAAACCCGCTCGACACGACCTGTGCATAGCGCACGCGCCCTGCAGCCACTTTGAGCATGTCCGGAATTTGCGCACCCGAGACTGCGATGTACGCGTAATCGATCGGTTTGGGCGTCGCGGCGAGGTTCGGGTACGCGGGTATGCCATCGATCGTCGCCGCGGTCGGATGGATGGGATAAATATCGCCGGCAAAACCGTACTCGCGGATGCGGCGGATGAACACGTTGGGCAAGGCGTTGCCTTTGCTCGACGCGCCGACCACCGCAACGGTTTGTGGCATGAACAGCGGCGCGTAGCGCTCCAGCATGTTGACGGCGCTCATGCGAGGATAAACCGTGCATCCACCGCGACGGCGCCGGTCTCGGACACGATCAGCGGATTGATGTCGGCTTCTTTGAAGTCATCGGCATGCCGCATCAGGAGCCCGTCTTCGCCGCCGATCTTGAGCAGCACGTCGACGATCGCTTCGCGTGAAACGGCATGGCGGCCGCGCGCGCCCTTGAGTATCGCAGCGCCTTTGAGTTCGTCTAGCATTTCGCTGGCATCGAGCCGCGTGATCGGGCAGATGCGAAACGTCACGTCCGCCAGCACTTCGACGAAAATGCCACCGAGCCCGACCATTACCATAGGCCCGAAATCCGGATCGCGCACTGCGCCGACCACGATTTCCTGGCCGGCTGGCGCCATCTCCTCGATCAGATAGCCATCGACGCGCGCCGCTCTGATAGCAGGCAACGCGGCCATCGCGGTTATTGCCTGCATGGCATCCTGCGCATTCTGCAAACCGATCTTCACGCCGCCGGCGTCGCTCTTATGCAGAATGTCGGGCGACATGACCTTGACGGCCAGCGGCGGAGTGAGCTTGGCAATGGCGGCCGCCGCTGTGCCCGCATCTTTCACCATCACCGATTGCGGCACCTTCACGTCAAACGCCGCGAGTAATTGCTTGCCGGCCAATTCGTCCAATGCCGTGCGGCCGGCTTTGCGCGCCGCCGCGATAAGATCGACGCCGGTCATGTTTTTTTCTTCGCGAACAATTCAGGGATTAGACCCGTGTGCACGTCGCCCGAGCGAAACTGTTCCGAGCGCAGGATCGCAATCACCGCCGGAATATTGGTCTTGAGGCCTTTGATGTCGAATGCTTCGAGCGCCTGCGCAAGCTTGGTGATAGCGAGTTCGCGCGTTGCTTCATGCACGATGACCTTCGCGATCATCGGGTCGTAGTGCGGCGTCACGTCGCGGCCCTCGGCATAGCCGGTTTCGACGCGAATGGATTTATCCTCGGGCGGCCGAAAGACCGTGAGCTTGCCCGGCGACGGAAAGAAATTCTTTGGGTCTTCGGCATAAACGCGCGCCTGCAGCGCATGACCGTTAATCGTGAGTTTGGCCGGCAGTATGTCGGCGAGTTTTTCGCCGGCAGCGGAGCGGATTTGCGCCTGCACCAAATCCACGCCGGTGATTTCTTCGGTCACGCCGTGTTCGACCTGCAGGCGCGTATTCATTTCGAGGAAGTTGAATGAGCCGTCGGCGCCCATCAGCATTTCGACCGTGCCGATGTTGTCGTAACCCATCTCTTTAATGATGGCGGCTATCTGATCGGCCACCGCGGTCACCGTGGCGCGGTCGAGCGCGGGGCCCGGCGCCTCTTCGACGACTTTCTGGTTGCGCCGCTGCACCGAGCAGTCGCGCTCGAATAAATGCACGGCATTGCCGTGCTGATCGCCCAGCACCTGGAATTCGACGTGGCGCGGCCGCTCGAACAGGCGCTCGAGATAAACCTCGGCATTGCCAAAGCCGCGGCTCGCCATTGAGCGCGAGCGCTCGACGACTGCCAGCAATTCGCTTTCGTCTTTGACCGGCAGCATGCCGATGCCACCGCCGCCGCCTGCCGGTTTCACAAGCACGGGATAGCCGATCGCGCGTGCCGCCGCAAGGATAGCCGCGGGCTCCATCGGTAGTACGTCCGATCCCTTGGACATCGGCATGCCGTGCTGCGCGGCGATTTCGCGCGCACGCGTCTTGTGCCCCATCGCGTCTATCCATTTGGGCGAAGGTCCGATGAAATGCACGCCCGCATCGGTCACGCGCTGCGCGAATGGCGCGTTCTCGGACAGAAAGCCGTAACCCGGGTGCACGCCATCGACGGCGGCGCGCTTGAATACGTCGAGCAGCAAATCCTGATTGAGATAACTGTCGCGCGCCGGCGCCGTCCCTATCGCATAGGTCTCGCTCGCCATCTCAAGGTAGGGCGCGCCGTAATCGGCTTCCGAATAGACCGCGACCGACTTGATGCGCATTTCATGCAACGCCCGCAGCACGCGGGCCGCGACTGCTCCGCGATTGGCAACAACGACTTTGTTGAACATTAAAACCTTTCAGCAACAGAGGGCACAGAGCACACAGAGTTAAAACCATCTTGAAGCAAAAGCGATTTTCCCTGTGCCCTCTGTGTTCTCTGTGTTCTCTGTGGATAAGCTTTTAGTAACTCGTAGGCCAGGCACGCATCAGGTGCTGGCCCACGCCCTTGGTCATGCGTAATTTGTAAACGTCCAGCATGCGAATGAGATAGTCGCGCGTTTCCGCGGGCAGGATCACGGCTTGCGCAGCGAACACTGATGCGAGGCCCCACACGTCGGAACCCTGCTCGATTTCTGCGAGACGCGCGGGATAGTCGGTGTCCCCTGGTTTAACACCGTGCACTATCGTCGTCGCGAACTCGGGACTCATGAAGCTGATTTCTGCGGTGGGCCACGCCGCGATATCGTCGGAGTGCCGCCCGCCGCCCATGCACACGTAGGCGCGGCCGTAGCTCTTGCGAAGTATCACCGTCAGCTTGGGCACGGTCACCAGCGTCATCGCGTTCATGAAATTCATGATCTTGCCGGGCGCGCCGCTTTTTTCGGCTTCCGTGCCGATCTGAAAACCGGGAGTATCAACGAGCATCACGATCGGAATATTGAATGAGTCGCACAACACCAGGAAATCGACGATCTTGCGGCAGGCGTCGGCGTCGAGTGCGCCACCGCGATGCAGTGGATTGTTGGCGACGATGCCGACGCTCTTGCCGCCAAGTCGGGCGAGCCCGACCGCCGCGCTCTTGCCGAAGCGCGGCTTCAACTCGAACAACGAGTCCTTGTCGACGAGCGCCTTGATGACACGCTTCATGTCGTACACCTGTGTGCGCTTCTCAGGCAGAACGGAAAGCACGTCCTGCATTTCTACGCCCGAGCCCGCGGGCACCGGCGCATCCGGCGGCGCTTCTCGATGATGGCTCGGCAGGTACGACAGGAAGCGCTTGATCGCCGTAAACATTTCTTCTTCGGTGTCGACGACCTGATCAATCAATCCGGTGATCTCCGCGTGCATTCGCCAGCCGCCGAGCTCTTCCAGATTGACCTTTTCGCCGAGCGCCATTTCGATCAGGCGCGGGCTCGACACCGCCATGGTCGCGCCTTTTTGCATCACCGCGAAATCCGCCAGACACGCGAGCCACGCCGACGACCCGAACGACGGCCCGACGACGGCAGTGGCGAGCGGTGTTTCACGCGTGCGGCGAAACTGCGTGTTGTCGTTGCCGAGCAAGAGACCCATACCGCGCGAACCCATCGCATCGGGCAGCCGCGCGCCGGTCGATTCGCCGACCACGACCAGCGGCATGCCGCGCTCGGTCGCCGTGCGCTTCATGTGGCCGACTTTCTTGCCGTTGGTGGCGCTGGTCGATGCGCCCTTCACCGTAAAGTCGTTGACGACGACCGCGACATCGCGACCGTCGATACGCCCAAAGCCTGCGAGCTTGCCGTCAGTCTGCGTCTCCGCCTCCTGCTCGGGATACACACCCGACGCGCCGAACAATCCCGACTCGATAAAGCTGCCCGCATCGACCAGCGCGGCAATGCGCTCGCGCGCGTTGAGCGTGCCTGCCTTGGTGCGCCGCGCGAGCTTGTCGGCGCCGCCCCCGGCCAGCGCGCGCGCGCGCCGCGCCGCGTATTCTTCAAGTAGTTTTTCGAATGCCATGCTGGCGGTTTCCTGATTGGGATATTTCGATTACGGGCGCACGCCGCGGCGCAGTTTCGGCCCGGTGCGCGTTTGCATGCCTATGCGCGACGCTTCGAGGAAAGCACACAAATAAGGCCGCGTTTCCCGCGGATCTATCATGTCTTCTACACCGAAGGCTTCGGCCGTCAGAAACGGCGAGGTCTGGCGGCGCATCTCGGCTTCGAGTTCTGCTTCCTTTTGCGCCGGATCGGCCGCGGCCTCGATCTCGCGCCGGAAAGCGGCCTTGACGCCGCCTTCGATTGGCAGCGAACCCCATTCCGCCGACGGCCACGCGATTTTGAAATTGAGGCCGCCGCGGTCTATCGTGCTGCCGCCCGCCATGCCGTAACACTTGCGCACGACGACCGTGTAAACGGGGACCGAGAGCTGCATGTTGAGAAAACGTCCCTGCATGCCGATGCGCAGGATGCCCGCGGCCTCCGCTTCCAGGCCAATCTGGAAGCCGGGGACGTCGACGAGAAACACCAGCGGAATGTTGAACGTATCGCAAAGCTCGGTGAAATGCGTTTGCTTGCGCGCCGCCTTGACGTCGACGATGCCGCCAAACATCGGATTGTTGGCGATGACACCGACCACCATGCCGTTCATGCGCGCCAGCATCGTGATGACGGCACGGCCGAACGTCGGCTGGATTTCAAACGTTGAATCGCGATCAACGATCAGCTCGATCAGCTTGCGCATGTTGTACGGCTGGCGTTGCGAGCGCGGGATGATATCGACCAGCGCATCTTCGCAACGGTCGACCGGATCGTTGCACACCGCGCGCGCCGGCAGTTCCCAGACGTTTGACGGCATATAAGACAGGAAGCGCCGGATGAGGCGCAGGCAATCCGCTTCATCTTCCGCAGCGTTATCTATGGTGCCGGCGGTATCGACCGCCATCTTGTGCCCGCCGAGCTCTTCCTTCGTGACCTTGCTCCCGAACGCGCGCTCGACGACGGGAGGGCCGGCGGCAAATATCTGGCTGTGGTTTTTCACCATGACCGTCCAGTGCGCCAGTATCGCGCGCCCCGAAGGCCCGCCCGCCGCGGTTCCCATCACCGCGCTAACGACGGGCACGATGCCCATCAGCTCGACCGAGCGCTCGAAGCCGTCGGGGCCTGAGCCGGGAAATGTCGCGTGCCCGCGGCGCGCGATGGATTCGACGCTGCCGCCCACGCCGTCGACCAGATTGATCAACGGGATGCGGTACTGGCTCGCGAGGTCTTCGATAAAACCGCCCTGGCCGCCTTTACGGCGCTGGCCGCCGAAGCCGGCGCCGCCCTTGATCGTGTAATCCTCGCCGCCGATCGCGACCGGGCGGCCATCGATTTTGCCGATGCCCGCGACGTAGGGCGAGGGCACGAAACCGGTTAGCGCGCCGCCCGCGTCATAGGCTGCCTTGCCCGCGAGCTTGCCGACTTCCTGGAAACTGCGCGGATCGAGCACGGCGTCTATGCGCTCGCGGATGGTGAGCTTGCCGGCCGCGTGATGCTTCGCCACAGCCGCCGCACCGCCGCAGGCTTCGGCCAGCGCGCGGCGGCGTTGAATCTCCTCGGCTTCGGCTCTCCAGCTCATAGGCGGGGCGGCGATCGAGCGCTGTGCGCCAAGGTTTTGGCGATGCGCATCTCGTCATGGGGGAAGTAAGGCGGCTATCCTAGCTGTACGCCCTTTTTGCTGTCAATAAGATTGTTGACAATCTGACAATATTCCGGATAAGTTACCGGAATGGGACAACCTGCACGCCAAGTCCGCAATCCACGGCCCGCGCTGGCCGCGCCAGCCGGCGCGCACATGCTGTCGCTGCCCGAACAGATTGCCGCCCAACTGGCAGCGCGTATCACGGCCGGCACTGACGCGCCCGGTCAGCGCATCATGGAGCAGGCGGTCGCGGCTGAATTCAAGGTCAGCCGCGGTCCCGTGCGCGAAGCGCTGCGCCTGCTCGAAAAAGACGGGCTGGTGACCATACTCCCGAGACGCGGCGCCCAGGTAACCAAGCTCAGCATCCCGGAAGTCAGGGAAATCTTCGATATCCGCATCGCGCTGAATGGACTGCGCGACCGCAGCATCGCCGAAGATCCTGAGCGGCTGAAATTATTGCCCGCACTGGAAGCCGGGGTCGCGGAACTTGCGCGGCTCGCGCGCAATGCGCGGCACAACAATGAATATGTCGAGTGCGTATTCCAACTGAACCGCACGCTGACGGCGGCATTGCGCAACGCGCGGCTGCGCGCGATGCTCGATCCGCTGGCGCAGCAGACGCTGCGTTATTCGCGCCTGGGGCTGGCGAGCGAGCTGCGCCGCCGGCAGTCGGTCAAGCACTGGCAGGAGTTGATCAAGGCGGTGCGTGACGGCGACGGCGAACGCGCGCAGCGCGCGGCCGAAGCGCGGGTGCGCGCCTCGCGCGATGAGGCTATCAAGAAATTACGGGAGCTGGCGGACTGCTGATACCGGCGTTTGCGCCTAAAGCGCGGGCTGTCAGCCTTCGAGTATGGCGACAACCTGGCCTTCGGCAACGGGGTCTTTTTCCTTGACCAGGATTTCCTTGACCGTGCCACCGTCCTCGGTGATTACCGGAATTTCCATTTTCATCGACTCGATCACGATCAGGGTATCGCCTTCTTCAACCTTGTCGCCGGGTTTGGACTTGATCTGCCAGACCGTGCCGGTAATTTCCGATTTAACTTCGATTTTCGCCATGATTGCTGTTCCCGATTGCGCGCGCCTAGCGTCGTTACTGCGTGCGGTGAGGGGCCAGTATAGCATTGAGTCGACGCGCCCGTTGTAACGCCCCGCGCCAGCAATTACCATAGTCGTTCACCGCTTGATCATTTCCCCGTAAGGAATTCCCCATGTCAGCTTTGCCGCAATTGCAGGATTCCGCCCTGACGCTGGAAGAACGCGTCGCCGTGCTCACCTTCAAGCGCGACGACGTGCGCAACGCGCTGACGAGCACCGAGATAGCCACGGACATCGTTAACGCGGTCGCGTGGGCCAATAAGAGCATGGACGTATCCGTCCTGATCATCACGGGCGACGGCAGCGCGTTTTCCGCGGGTGGCAATATCAAAACCATGGGCGAGCGATCGCAGGCGGCGCCGCATATTCTGCAACAGAACTACAAGCACGGCATACAGCGCATACCGCTCGCGCTGCAGGACGCCGAGATCCCCGTCATCGCGGCGGTCAACGGCCCCGCGATCGGCGCCGGCTTCGATCTCGCCAATATGTGCGACATGCGCATCGGTTCGACCAACGCGCAGTTCGGCGAGACTTTCGTTAACCTCGGCATCATCCCCGGCGACGGCGGCGCATGGTTTCTGCAGCGCATTCTCGGCTACCAGCGTGCAGCCGAGCTCACATTCAGCGGTCGCATCGTCAAAGCGGAGGAAGCGTTGACGCTCGGCATACTGCTCGAGGTTACGGCGCCGGACGCGCTGATGACGCGTGCCAGGGAAATCGCCGGCAAGATCGCGTCCAAACCGCCGCTCGCGGTGCGCTACGCGAAGCGCCTGCTCAAGCTCGCGCAGACCCAGCCGATTGCCGAGCACCTCGACGCGTGCTCGAGTTTCCAGGCGCTCTGCCACAAGACCGAAGACCATCAGGAAGCGTTGCGCGCGTTTTTCGAGAAGCGGCGCGGCAAATTCAAGGGTTGCTAGGCCGGCAATGACCTTGCGCGCGCCTCTGCTTTGGTTGCTACTGCTGCTGACAACAGCGGGCCGCGCGCAGGAACAGAAGCTGGCGCCGGTGGATGAGGGCGCGAACAACGCGACGTGGCCGCGCTTCAAGGCGCGACTGATTGACGCGCTGGCGAAGCACGATCAGCAGTTCGTGCTCGACATCGTCGACCGCAAAATCCGCAATACCTCGGGCACCGACGGCGTCGCCGAATTTAAAAAGGTGTGGGAGCCGCAAGCGGCGGATAGCGCGCTATGGAACGAACTGAAGAAGCTGCTTTTTCTCGGCGGCGTCTTCGTCAAGCGCGACAAAAACGTGACTGAGTTCTGCGCGCCTTACGTGTATTACAAATGGCCGGAAGATTCGGGCGAGGCGTCGGGCGCAGTCATAGCAAGGGAGACTCTGCTCAAGGCGCAGCCTGCAATCAATGCAGCAACGCTCGGCACGCTATCGTACGACCTGGTGTCCGTCATCGACTGGGAGGTTGCAGACAATAACAAGGAATCCGCGCAGAAATGGGTGCGCCTCAAGGCCAAAGCAGGCGAAGGCTATGTGCCGGAAGAGCACGTGCGCAGCCCGCTCGAATACCGCGCGTGTTTCGTCAGCAGCGGCGCGCGCTGGCGCATGACCGCGCTAGAATTCGGAGAGTAGGCGCCGACCTCAATAGCTGGTGGGCCAAGTGCGCATCAGGTGCTCGCCAACGCCGTTGGTTAGTCGCAGGCGATGGATTTCCAGCGTGCGTTTCAGATATTCGCGCGTGTCGCGCGGATCGATCACGTTCTGCGCGGTATAGATGGCGGCCATGTCGTACGGCGTCGTGCCTTTGTTCATTTTCTCGACCGCCGCCTTGAATTTTTCCGACTCATCTGGGTTCGCGCCGAACACGACCTGAGCGCCGAACTCAGGCTTCATGAAGCTGACTTCCGCAGTGACCCAGCAGCAGACTTCGTCGGCATTGCCGCCGGCACCCATGTTCGAAACCGCAAGGCCGTAGCTTTTGCGCAAGATGATCGAAATCTTGGGCACTGTGCACAGCGTCATCGCGTTCAGCCAGTTCATGACTTTGCCGGTGACGCCTTTTTGCTCGCCTTCGACACCGATCAGGAAACCCGGCTGGTCGACCAGCATCACGATCGGAATATTGAACGAGTCGCACAGCACCATGAAGCTCTGCACCTTCTGGCACGCGTCGGCGTCGATTGCACCGCCCTTATAGAGCGGATTATTCGCCATCACGCCGATCGTGCGGCCGCCGAGCCGCGCGAGCGCCGTCACTATTGTCTTGCCGAAGCGGGCTTTCAGTTCGAACGTCGAAC
>JANYDM010000094.1 GCA_025363575.1 Betaproteobacteria bacterium
TTATGCCATTGGAGGAGAGACCGATGAACGCTGCTATCTGCCGCATCACACTCGTTGCCGCTTTCGTATTCTGCGCGACGCACGCGCACGCGCAGGCGCCCGCCGCGTTGAGCGGGCTTGTCGGCTCGGCCGAAGAAAGCAAGATGGAAGGCGTTGTCGTCACCGCGAAGAAAGACGGCGCGACGATCAGCGTGAGCGTGATAAGCGACGCGCAGGGTCGCTATGCATTCCCCGCGGCGCGGCTCGAACCCGGCCATTACACGTTGAAAGCGCGTGCCGCCGGTTACGAGCTCGATGGCGCGCCAGCCGCGGACATCTCCGCGGGCAGCGGCGCGCAGGCGGACGTCAAGCTCAAGAAAGTAAAAAACCTTGCCGCCACACTCACCAACGCCGAATGGTTGTTGAGCATGCCGGGCACTGAAGAGCAGAAACGCTTTTTGCTCAACTGCAACGGCTGCCACACATACGAGCGCATCATGAAGTCGAGCTACGACGCCGACGGCTTCATGCAGATTTTCCAGCGCATGGCCAACTATTATCCCGGCAGCACGCCATTGAAACCGCAGCGGCTCGCCGGCACCGCGGTGCGCAACGTCGAGCGCGGCGGCAATGGCCGCAAGACTGCGGAATGGCTCGCGAGCGTGAACCTGAGCCAGCAGAACACGTGGTCGTTCCCGCTGAAGACGCTGCCGCGGCTCACCGGCAAATCGACGCGGGTGATCATCACCGAATACGATTTGCCCAACGCGCTGATCCAGCCCCACGACGTGGTGCTCGATCGCGCGGGCAACGTGTGGTACTCGGATTTCGGCCAGATGTTTCTCGGCAGGATGGACCCGAAAAACGGCAAGGTCACGCAGTATCCGATCCCGGTGGTGAAGCCCGGCTGGTCGGAAGGCACGCTCGATCTCGAATTCGATCGCGACGATAACCCGTGGGTCGGCGTCATGTACCAGAGCGCGATCGCGAAGTTCGACCGCAAGACCGAAAAATTCCAGATGTGGCAAACGCCGAAAGCATGGGACACCGACGCGGGCCAGCTCGGCCATATCGCCCTGACCGGCACGCACGGCGACAACAAGGTGTGGATCAAAAATTCGGACGGCAGCAACATCTACCGGCTCGACCTCGTCACCAACGAGATGGAAAATCTCGGCAATTTCACCGACCAGCGCACCGGCCGCCGCATCGGCACCTACGGCATACACTCGGACGCGCAGAACAACGCCTACCTGCTCGACTTCGCGGCGGGCAACATCGTCAAGCTCGATGCCAAAACCAAAGCGATGACCGTGTACATGACGCCGACGCCCGACTCACGCCCGCGGCGCGGCCGCGTCGATCACGAGGGCCGCCTGTGGTTCGGCGAATACCAGGGCGACGCGATTGCCGTGTTCGACCCCAAGACCGAGCGCATCACCGAATACAAAGTGCCTTCTCCGTGGAGCGCGCCGTACGACGCGGTGGCGGGCCGCAACGGCGAAGCGTGGACGGGCTCGATGCTCAACGACCGCGTGTCGCGGCTCGACATCAAGAGCGGCCAGTACGTCGAATACATGCTGCCGCGCCCCACCAATATCCGCCGCGTATACCTCGACGAGTCGACCAAGCCGGGCACGCTGTGGATCGGCAGCAATCATGGCGCATCAATCGTGAAAGTCGAGCCGCTTGAGTGAACTGGCGCAGCTGACGAGGTGAGGGTGACGAGATAGGAGTGATGGGTGACCCCACCTTCCAGCGTCCCGCAATTTCAGAGCTGAAACGCCAGCCATAGCACCAGGCCCTCGCCCAGCTCCCGCAATCTGCCCGGCGCATGCGCTTGATAGCGTTCGGCGTTGGCGCGTTGCGCTTCAAGCCAAACGGCAAAGCGCTGGACATCGGCGCCGGCGTAGAACGCGACCATCAATTCATAATTGAGAAGCAGGCTGCGCGCGTCGAGATTCAGCGAGCCGGCCACCGCGAGCACGTCGTCGATCACGACGGCTTTGGCATGAAGCATGTAGGGAACGAACCAGACCCGCCCGCCGGCGGCTGCCAGATCGCGCAACGCGCGGTGGCGCGCGAGATCGGCCATCGCGTGATTCGAGCGCCGCGGCAAAATCAGATCGATCGTCACACCGCGCCACGCGGCCAGCGTCAGCGCCATCAGCAGCTGGTCGCCGGGCACGAAATACGGCGTCGCGGCGATGATGCGGCGGCGCGCATTGAAACATCCCGTCACCAGCAACGCCAGCATGGTGTCGTCCGCCTGGTCCGGACCCGATGCAATGATCTGGCCGAACGGCTGCTCCGGCACCGGCTCGGTGCGCGCAATGCTGCGCGGTGCGGCACCCGTCGCAAATGCCCAGTCGCGCTCGAACAGTTCGTCGGCCTGGCGCGCGAGTGGCCCGTGCAAATCGAACGTCAGGTCCTGCCACGCGACGTGTTTGCCGACGCGCTCGAAATATTCAGCGGCGAAATTCCGCCCGCCGCACCACAGACGCACGCCGTCGGCCACCACGATCTTTCGATGATTGCGCAAATTGGTGCGGCCCCTGAACGGCGAGTGCAGCAGCGGAACAAACAAAACTACGTTGACGCCCGCGGCTTCCAGCGGGCGCAGATCGCGATATCCGCCCATCATGCGGCCCACGCCATCCAGCAGCAGACGCACCCGCACGCCGGCCCCGGCCTTGCCAATGAGTCGCGCCGCCAGCGCGTCACCGAAATCGTCGTTGCCGAATATGAACGTGCACAGCACGAGTTCGCGCGCGGCGCTGTCGATCACTTGCCACAGCGCCTCGCGCGCCTGCGCCCCGTCCGCGTGAATCCGCAGGTTTTCATACGCCACCACCGGCGGTTGTCCCATGGCGGCCGCGAGTTGACGCGCCCAAGCTTCATCGCCGCGGATTTCCGGCCCGTCCTTTGCAAGCGGCGGATGGTTGCCGGAATGGACGAGCTTGCGCGTGCCGAACATCAGATAGAGCGGCACGCCGACATACGGAAGCAGCACCATGAGCAATACCCAGCCGACGGCGGCAGACGGATTACGCCGCTGCTTCAGCGCGTGGGATGTGAGCACATAGACGAGCAACCCGAGCATCACCGCCAGGCCGTGTAATGACAGCAAGCCGGTAATTAATGCGAATGATGCAGTCATCGAGTATTGCAGTCGTACGAAATGGATAGCCCCAAGTGTAGAGCATTTTGTTCTTACTCTTCCTGGAACAGGATCGCGTACGGAAGCGGCACAGCACGAGCAGGCATTTTCAAGCTCTGGCCCGTTCAGTAATACGTCGCTATAATCCGCCTCCCCTGTTGCAGGGGTTGACCGTTAACGGAGGTGCATCATGAAATCCAAACGCAAACACCCCGACCATTTCTGGTTTCGAGGCCACGAGTAAGCGCAGGAAAGGGTTCCCGTCCGAAGCACGCGTCAAGCGCGGCGACCGCGTCGTGAACGGAAACAAGGAACTGACCGAGAAGCTCGGCCGCAACGACCCATGTCCCTGCGGCTCCGGCCATCGGTTTCAAGAACTGTTGCATGTTGAGCGGCGAGTTCGACGGCTCCGACCGCGATTACTTCTTCAGGGATTGAGATTGCGCCCTGACGAAAAGCTGGAATAAAAATCGGGGCGGCGCGCAATGCCGCCCCGTTTCATTGGTTCGCCTTTGCAGCCGTATGCGGCCCGCCTGTCGTAGAGCAGTTTCCCCCCAACGAAAGCCAGTCAACAATGCCCAGCACTACCCGCACCTCATCAGCCGCAAAACCACATACCTGTTTTGCCGCATCGCTGATTGCAATTCTGCTGACCGCACCAGCGCTTGCAGCGGAGTCAGGCACGCAACCGGTCAACATGCCGGGCAATTGGTACTCTTGCAAGCAAAACGCCACCAACGATTGCGAGTCGATAGCGTCGACAGTCAAAGAGCTCGACTCTCGCGACGCGATAATTTTCCCGAAGGTCATGTCGCTCACTTTTGCGGGGGCCAGGGGATCGCGCGCGCAACTGATCGATACGCTGGGCGCCGCGCCACAATTCGATCGCACTCTGGAAACCGGCCTGCGTCAGTATGCGTGGCAGCAAACCGACGCCCAGCGCGAGGTGGAAGCGGGCATCACGATACTCACGTACGACGACCGCATCATCTCGATCAACCTGCGACGGTTCAACCGCTACAACTTGATGTGGTCGCCGAAACATCCTTCGCCGCCGCTGGCGACGCTTGAAGAGACCACCGAGCGCCGCGGTCAGATCACCCTGAAACGGATCAAGCCGCCCGGCGCTGCCGTTGCCGGCGCGGTGCGCATCGGCTTCGCGGGCTCGCTGTCGCCCCCGCAGGACGCGCTGCTCGCCGCCGACCTCGCGCGCGGCGTCCGTCTGGCAGTGGAGGAAGTCAACGGGCGCGGCGGCGTGCAGATCAGCAATGGACGACGGCTGCCGCTGGAGCTGCTCGTAGCCGACGACAAGCGCGATCCCGCGGAGGCGCTCCGCGTCGCCGGGGCGATGGTCGCGGCCGGCGTCATTGCCGTTATCGGTCATACGCATTCGGCCACTGCGATTCCCGCGGCAGAGGTGTATGCCAAGAACAACGTGACGGTCATCAATCCTGCGATCAGCAACCCTCTGCTCTATGCGGCGGACGCGCACCAGGGTTTTCGCGTCGTCGCGAATGACGACCGCGTGCTCGAAGTACTTTATCAATACGTAGCCAGGGAACTGAAGGCGCGATCAGTCGCCATCGTTTACGAGAATGGCATCTATGGTGAGCGCCACGCGCGCAGCTTCAGCGCAAAGACCGTGACTGATTTGATCAACGTCGTCTCCTATGATGCGATTCCGTCCAAACCCGCATCGCTCGCCGCCATCGTCAAAACCATGGGCGAAAAGCAGCCCGACGCCGTGTTCTATGCCGGGCAGGAATTTGCCGGCGGCAAGCTGCTGGCCGAGCTCGCGCGGGCGGGCCTCAACATACCGGTGGTCGCGGTCGAAGGCGCGTGCACGGCGCAGATCGCCGCGCTGGCGGGCGATGGCGCGCGCCTGCTCACCTGCGGGTTTCCGGGCGAGGCGACGTCAAGCCTGCCGCTGGGATGGCGCTACGCCGGCATCTTCGCGCGCCGCTTCGATCACGAAAACACCGCGTTCTCGATATACGCGTACGACGCAGTGCAGGCGGTCGTCGCAGCCATCGAGCGCGCCGGATCGTCCGACAAAGCCGTCATCGCCTACGCGCTGCGCGCCGCCGAATACGATGGCTACACCGGGCCGATAGCGTTCGACGCCGCGGGCGAGCTCGTTCACGGCGCGGTCAGCCTGTACACGCTCGAGGGCGGCAAGATCAATTGGCTGCGCTCGGTGCGCTAGCGAGCACGCATCGGAAAAGGAAGAACATCTCATGACCTCCCCCACCTTCGACCACATCCCCGAACGCCGCGAGAACTGGGCGGAAGCCGAGTTCAAAGGCAAAGCGAAAAGCGTCATCACATTGCGCGACGGGCAAGTGATGATTTCGGACGAGCCGGCGGGGTTCGTCGGCGGATTTGGCGGGGAGAATGCCGGACCGACGCCGACGGGCTATCTCGCGGCCGCGTTTGCCGCCGATATACCGGCGATGCTCAATCGCATCGCGCGCGAGCTTGGGTTCGAGATCGCATCACTGCGCGCACGCGTGCAGTTCGCCTGGAATCCGCGCGGCATCGCCGGCGCCGAAGGCATAGCGCCCATACCGTTCGAAGCGATCAGCGATATCTGGATCAAATCATCGGCCGACGATGCGGCGATCGAAAAGATGAAGTCGGCTTATGAGCGGCGCTGCCCTTTGCACAATCTTTTCAAGAAGGCGGGCTGCCGGATGGTCGAGAACTGGCATGTCGAAAACAAATGAATCGCCGAATGGACGGAGCTAATCCGCATAGACGCCCGCAGCCTTGATCACCGGCGCCCACTTGGCGACGTCGGCGCGGAAGAAAGCAGAGAATCCTTCAGGCGTCGCGCGCTCTGCGCTCACCGGCTGCGCGCCGAATTCGGCGAGGCGCTTGACGACGGTGACGTCGCTGATAGCAGTGCGCAACGCCGCTGAGAGTTGATCAGCGATCGGTTTGGGCGTTCCCTTCGGCACCACCAGTCCGTACCACACCGACAAATCAAAATCGCGCAGGCCCGCTTCATTAAGCGTGGGCAGCTCGGGCGCGGCGGACACGCGCGTCTTCATCGTGACGGCATAACCCTTGATTGTAGCGGCGCGCATGTGCGAGGTCGTTGTCGTGGTCTGATCGCAGAGCAGATCGAGCCGCCCGCCCAGCACGTCGAGCATCGCGGGCGCGGACCCGCGGTACGAAACCGTCGTCATCTCGGCCTGCAGCGCGCTCATCAAGAGCAATCCGCAAAAATGCGATGCCGATCCGACGCCGCCGTTGCCGTAGGTGAGCTTGTCCTTGTTGGCCTTGATATAGGCGATCAGCTCTCTGATATCGGCCGCCGGCAGGTCCTTGCGGCCGACAACCACCATCGGCACTTCGGCGATGAGCCCGATCGCGTCGAACGCGCCGACCGGATCGTACGGCAGCTTGCGATAGAGCGTGACGCTCGCCGACTGCCCGATGTGCGCGAGCAGCATCGTGTAGCCGTCGGGCCGGGCCTGCGCGCCTTTCGCGGCGGCCAGCGTGCCGCCCGCGCCGGTGACGTTCTCTATCGCAACCTGCTGCCCCAGCGTCGCGGTCATCGATTGCGCGATCAGCCGCGCGAGCGCGTCGCTCGGCCCGCCCGCGGCGAACGGCACGATCAGGTTGATGCTGCGCGATGGAAAGTTTTGCGCTTGCGCGGATAAAGCGATTAGCGCGAGGGCGAGGCAGGCGAATGGCTTCATGAGTTCTTCCCCTTTTGACTGGCAATTTACCATGAGGCACTCGGATCGCAGACCACGGGCGGGTCACTTCTTCTTTTTCCTGTTATTCCCGCGCGCGGGAATAACAGGCTCGGTAAATATGGCATCATTCAATCATCACCCGTCCCAGGAGCAACTGCATGTCCCGCCTTCCCCTCGCCGACGAGAAGACCAACCCGGCGCTCGCCGAAATCTACGCGAACATCGCGAAAACCCGCGGCCACGTCTCGAACATCCTCAAGAGCTTCAGCAATGCGCCGGAGGGAATGAAGCGGCTGACGGAATTCGGCGAATACGTGCGCTACCACGGCGATTTTCCGCATCGTGTGCGCGAGCTGGTGATACTGTCGATCGCGCGCGGCAATCAGTACGCGTGGACGCACCATTACCCCAATGCCGTCGAGGCCGGCGTCACCGATGCGGAAATGGACGCGATCAACGCCGGCCAGCCCGTGAAGACCGCCAGCGCCGCCGAATCCATCGCGATGCAGTACGCGTGCGAATTTTGCAATCGCGGCAACGTTGGCGACGCCACCTTCGCGGAACTGAAGAAGCACTATTCCGCGCGGCAGATCACCGATCTTACGCTGATGACGGGCTATTACCTGACGCTGGGCTCGACCATCGCGGCGTTCAAGATCGAGCTCGAGCCGCACTATACGCCGAAGATGAAACCGATCGACTGACTATTCGACGCGCGCGCCGGACGCCTTCACCATGCGCGCCCACTTCGCGAGCTCGGCCTTGATGTGAGCAGCGAACTGCTCGGGCGTGCTCGCAATAACCTCCGAACCGCGCGCCGCGAAATCGGCCCTGACGCCGGGCGCCAGCAGAGCGCGTGACGTTTCCGCGCGCAGCCGGCTAATAATTTCTGCCGGCGTGTTGGCGGGCGCCAGCACTCCGTACCATGCATTGACGACGACGCCGGGAACGCCGGACTCCTGCACCGTCGGGAGTTGCGGTGCCGACGCCGAGCGGTGCGTGTCGGCAATCGCGAGCGCGCGCACCTTGCCCGATTGCGCAAACGGCAGCGTAATCAGCATATCGTTGAACATCAACGAGAGCTGGCCGCCCATCAGATCCGTCAGCGCGAGGATGCCGCCCTTGTAAGGCACGTGCACGATATCGATTTTTGCCGACAGCTTGAGCAGCTCCGCCCCCATGTGCGGCGGCGTGCCGTTGCCCGCAGAGCCGAACGTCAACTGTCCGGGCCGCGCCTTCGCAAGGGCAACGAGTGCGTTCACATTAGTCACCGGCAATGACGGATGAACGACCAGCAGGTACGGCGTCGATACCGCAAGCGTGACCGGCGCAAAATCGCGCGCGAGGTTGTATTGCAGATCGGTATACAGCGCGGCACTGATGGCCTGCGACGCCGACGCCAACAGCAACGTGTGACCGTCCGCCGGCGCTTTGGCCACGAGTTCGGCGCCAATGTTTCCGCCGGCGCCCGGCCGGTTATCGATGATCACCGGATTGTCGAGCGCCTCGGCGAGCTTCGCGCCGATCAGCCGCCCCGTGACGTCCGCGCCGGAACCCGGCGGGAACGGCACCACGATGCGTATGGGCCGGGACGGATAGCGGGCTGGCGTTTGTGCTGTAGCAACTGCGCAATATGCGAGTGCCATGGCGAGTAACAGTAGGCGGCCACACCAGTTGCGCATGACTTACAGACTCCGGGGAAAGGAGGGCTCGAGTCTAGCAGCGTCGCGGGCGAATGCGATGGAGATGCCGGTTCGCCCTGATGGATAGAAGGGCGATCAGTTGCGCGCTCTGGATCGACGCGGCCATTCATGCTTCGATACCTCAGCACGAACGGCCTGAGACGGTCATGCCCCGATCGGCGCAATCAGCATCTCGCCTTTGCTGCGCGACGAATTAACGGCGCGGCTCACGGGGTGGCACTTCAGCACGCCGTCGGGCGCGCCTTTGAGCAAATCATCCACGTCCGGGCCTGCGAGCCAGCGCTGCCAGTCGGCGCGGTCGATGATGACCGGCATGCGGTCGTGGAAGTCGCTGGTGAAAGGATTGGCCGCGCACACGATGATGGTGAACGACTCGATCGTGTCGCCGCCCTCTTTCGGCGTCCAGCTCTCCCACAGGCCCGCGAGCGCGAGCAGCGAATCGTCGGCCGCCGAAAAATAGTACGGTTGCTTGCCGTCCGCGCGCGGCTGCCATTCGTAATAACCGCGCGCCGGCACGATGCAGCGGCGCGCCTTGTAAGCGGAGCGAAACGCAGGCTTGGTTTTGACCGTCTCGGCGCGCGCGTTGATGCACGAGTTGCCGAACTTGAGGTCGTTGGCCCAATTCGGCAACAGGCCCCAGCGCAAAAGGCCGGTCGTCAGCTCTCCCGTCTCGGTACTGAGCCGAACGACGGGCAGCATCCGCGTCGGCGCCGCGTTATAGTCGCCGTCGAATACTTTCGGGGCATTGGCACCACCGACATGCCAGAACCGCTCGATCTCGGCTTCGCTGGGGCTTACGTATCTTCCGCACATCGTTGAATTTTACTGCGCGGCTATCGTCCTATGGGCGAACTATCTCCGGGTGGGGGACCCGGGGCTGGTCATTTTTTTGGTGCGCCTTGGCTTCCGGCGTACGCCGGAATGACAGAGAGGAAGTTACCATCCGCTAATGCACGCAAGTCTTACAGCGGCGCCGCGAACTCCTGCGTCCAGTAGAGGCCCATCGTGCTGCGGCGATTCACGGCCATCGCGGCGCCCATCTCGGTGAACTGCGGGTTCATCAGGTTCGCGCAATGGCCGGGGCTCGTGATCCAACCTTCGACCACCGCCTCCGCATTCTTGTAGCCGGCACCGATGTTTTCGCCGGTGGTGAGGTATTTGTAGCCGGCACGCTCGACACGATCCCACGAATGGGTACCGTCGCGCGGGTTCACGTGGTCGAAGAAGTTGTAGTTGGCCATGTCGTCGGAATGACGCTGCGAGGATGCGGCCAGCGTCTCGTTCCAGCGCACAGGGGGCGCGGCAGCGTAATGCTCCTTACCGCAGTAACGCGGCTGGGCACGCGCCTGATTGATGAGGTCGAGGATACGATGACCGACCGCGAGCCCCGAGACGCCCACGAGAGATGCCGGCGGCCGCGGCACAGACTGCGGCAGCGGCGCGGAATTTCTCATCGGCGCGCCTTGCGACGTCAGCGGCGCGGCCAGCACGATCCAGAACTGCCGCGCGTCGATATAGACGCCGACTTCGGTCAGCGCGCCGTCTTGCAACCGGTCGCACGCCAATTGCCGCGCGAGCACCGCTTCGGCCGGCTCGCGGTTGAAGTCGCCACGAATGTTCATTACCGACGCGAGCGTCGGCTGATAGCCCGCGGCCTGCAGGCTTTGCTCGAGCTTGTCGCCGCGCGCCAGGTCTTGCGCGACGCGCTCCAACGCCGGGTGCGGCCGCAACGGCGGCAGGTTGCGCCCGACGGCGCAGGTGCCGTCGCCCGCGCGCAGGCGGTTGATCTCGGAATATAAAGTGCGCGCTGCCGCATCGAAAGAAACGGCAATCATCAGCGTGAAGAAAATAACGCGCGCGCGCATGGTGTAGGCATATTCCGACAAAACCCTGCCCCGCTCCAGCGGTCTTACATTGCGTTACAGATTGGGCGATCGGGGATTGAGGATTAGGGGCGCGACAGCACGCGTGTAGGACAGGCCCTGAATCGTCAACCTTCGATCCTCAGTCCTGAATTGCGATGCTACTATCGACCCATGTCGATGTTGCATATAGCGGCCCGTTACGCGGTCGCCGCGCTTTTGCTGATCCTTCCGTTTCACGGCTATGCCGCGGATGCAGCTTCGGTGATCAATGCGGCGCCGCGCTTTGCGCTGGTCATCGGCAACGGCAAATACGCGGGCGTGCCGCTCAAGAACGCGCCGAATGACGCGAAGGCGATGGCCGACCGCCTGACGCGCATGGGTTTCGACGTCACGATGAAGGTCGACGCGACGCGCGCCGAAATGATAGAAACCATACGCGCGTTCGGCAGCAAGCTGCAAAAGCAGAAAGGCATCGGGCTCTTCTACTTCGCAGGCCATGGCGCGCAGCTCGCGTGGCGCAATTATCTGATCCCGGTCGATGCGGCGATCAAGGACGTCGCCGAAATCGAGGCCCAGGCGGTAGACATGGACATGCTGCTCGAAAGCATGACGCGCGCGCACAATCCGATGAACCTCATCATCGTCGACGCGTGCCGCGACAACCCGTTCGGCGACGTGCCCGTGCAGCAAAAAGGTTTGAGCCAGGTCGACGCTCCGCCCGGCACCCTGCTCGCGTATGCGACGGCGCCCGGCAACACGGCGGCCGACGGCCTCGGCGCGAACGGCCTCTACACCGAGAACATGCTCAAAGAGATGCAGACGCCCGGCACCAAAATCGAGGACGTGTTCAAGCGCGTGCGGCTTAACGTGCGCATGCAATCGCGCGGCCAGCAGATCCCGTGGGAAAGCACTTCGCTCGAGCAGGATTTCTATTTCATCCCGCCGAAAGAGCTGCGGCCCGCGACGCTGGTGGAAACCGAGCCGCAGTTTCAGGAAGAGCTTGCGCTGTGGGAGAGCATCCAGAGCACGAAGGAAGTCGCGCCGCTCGAAGACTATCTGCGCCGCTTCCCGAGCGGCAAGTTCTCCGAGCTCGCGCAATTCCGGCTCGATCGCCTGCTCGCGCAGCGGGGCGAGAAGCCGGTGCTGGTCGCGGACGCTTCGCGCAATGCGGACAATCCTTACACCAAAGGCACTGCAAGGATAAACACGGCGTACGCGGTCGGCGACTCTTATACCTATCGCAGAGTCGACCCGGGAACCCGGGTCGAGCAGCGAAAGTTCACGCTGACGGTAACCGATGTTACCGACGATATGCTGGTCTATAACAAGGGCACCCAGGTGCGCGACCTGCTGGGCAACGTGTTAAAAAACGATCGCTATGGCGAATATACCGGCGCGGAAGGCGGCGCGGCGCAGTTTTATGCGGCCGAATACACGGTCGGCAAGAAATGGACCGCGCGCTATCGCGTAAAAGGCAAGGATGAAAGCTGGTCGACCGAGTATCAATTCAAAGTCGTCGGCAAGGAAAAGATCAGCGTGCCCGCCGGCGAATTCGACGCGTTCAGGGTCGAAGGCAAAGGTTCGTCATCCAACGGCGGAATCCTGCGCTTCACTTACTGGATCGCACCGGACGTCGTGCGGCGCGCGCTCGTGAGCGAATTCGTCGTGCAGGGCTCCCGGAGCGGCAAGCTGTTTACGAATGAACGCGACGAGCTCGTGTCGTACCGGCAGCTGCGGGAGATGAAATAACGGCTTTGTCGCAGGAGCCGCCGCGCGCGACGTTGTACGCGACAAGAACGTGATCAACCCCGACGTCGAATTCCAGAAGTCGGGGAAGCCGATACCGCGGTAATACTAATTTTTCCGGGTGGCGCCTTGTCATTCCGGCGTACGCCGGAATCCAGGGTCGCCGGAATTAAAGCTATCCGGACGGCAGACTCGGAGCTGGGCACTATTTTATTTACAAGCGCCTTGTCATTCCGGCGTGCGCCGGAATCCAGGGCCGCCGGTGGCAGACCGGCAGCTGGTTACTTTCTCTTGCGTCGCCAAGAGAAGAGTAACCAAAGAGAAGGCGACCCTGGTGAGACGCTCCCTGGCGGGAGTTCCCTGTGCTGCTCGACGTGAAAAGCGGCTCCAAAAACTCGCTCGCATTATGAGAGGACACGTGAACGATTGCGAGCTCAGACAGTTTCTCGCCGAGCGCTCCGGACTCGGACTCTCGAAGAGTGGAGCGGGAAGGGGCGCCGACGGCTGCGTTCTAAAGTATCGATCCGGAGCTTCACCGTCAGCTCCCGCACCGACGCTACGCGCCACCGGGTCGCAGCCGCTTTTCACGTCTGCGACTGCTCGGCGTCTCACAAGGGGGAAACGGCATGCTGAGGTAGAACATTAGGCTGCAGCGAAGCGGCAAGCAGCTCTTGAAACTAGACTCTCAATTACCGTGCGCTGCTCGTCTCGCGACGTCGCCCGCACTTACCCCCTTGTGAGCCGCTGAGTAACGCAGGCGGGTTCGGAGCCGTGGTCGAGGAACTGTCTGAGCTCGCAATCGTTTACGTGTTTTCTCATTCTGCGAGCGAGTTTTGCGAGACCCCGAACTCGTCGAGTAACGCAAGGGATTCCCGACAGGGAACGGCTTACCAGGGCGGCGTTTTCTTGGGTTACTTTCTTTTGGCCGCGCAAAAGAAAGTGACCAGCCCCGGGTCTGCCACCCGGAAGGTTTAAAGCCGGTCTGCCCCCGGCGACCCTGAATTCCCGCGCATGCGGGAATGAAAGGCGACTTTTCGTACGGAAAAGGAATCACTCGCAAATCGCCTTCAGCACTGCCCACTCTTTCGCATCCATGATCGGCTCGACCGCATAGCCTTTCGACTGCGCCGCGAGCTCCGCGCGCTCTTCGTTGCCGGGATGGCTGGAGATAATCTGCGCCGCCGACGGCAGGCCCTTCGCGCGCGTGAAAAAATTCTGGAAACCCGCCGCATCGATCCGCGCGGTGCGCAAGCGCTCCAGTCCCGTGACATCCGCTTCGTGCTCCTGCTGGCGCGTGAACTTCAGCGTCAGCAGCATGAACGCGATATAGGTGTCCGACGCGTCGCCGGGCAGGATGATGGTCAACGCGCCCAGCGTGAAAAGGTTCACCGCGACGCCCTGCATGATGTGGCGGTTGCGCACGTGCTCGATTTCATGCGCGAGCACGCCGGCAAGCTCGTCCGGCGATTGCGCCTGCTTGATCAGGCCTTCGTAGACATAGATGTGCGCGCCGAGCGTCGCATAGGCGTTGATGGTTTTTCCCGGGATGACCTCGATGAGGATCGGCAGCTCGCTGTCGCCCGGCACCAGCGGATAAAGCCTTTGCGCGAGCTTGCGGAAGAGCGCGGCCGATTCCGGGTGAGTGCGCCCGTTGCAGGGCTTATCTGCCGACAGGCCGCCGAGGACTTTGCCCATCCATCGCTCGACGGACCATGGCACGCGCCTGGCGATATGCGGCAGCGCGAGCGCGATGATGCCAGCCAGCGCAATCGCGGCGCCCAGCCAAATCAGGCCTTTTGCTTTGGGGCTCACCGTGCCTTAATGTTTGACGTAGTGAAGGAAGATATAGAACACCGCCACGATGATCGCCCACACAATGACCATCGGCCCGGCTTGCGTTTTCTTGGATGATGCGGCGCTCGAACGTCCCATGTCCAGCGTCCTGCCCAAAGAATCCGACGCATCGACGAACGTATCGCGGTCCTGCAGGATCGCCTGCGGCGGCAGCGCCTCCGAGCGTGTTTTTATGCCCGGGATTTTTTTGACCGCCGTGCCGATCGCCATGAACTCGATCAAGCCGCCGCCGAGATCGTAGATATGCGTCTTGACGCCGATGACCTCGTCGGCGCCGCAGCGCTCGGCATCGGCTTCGATACGCGCCAGCGCTTTTTCGCGCGCCTCGTAAAGCAATTCGGTCAGGCCGGTGACCTGGCCGCCGCCCAGCGACTGCAGCGCGGAGAAAATCCCGCCTTTGAGCCCCAGCGAATAGACCGACACGCCCATGACCAGGCTGATCGGCAGGAAGCCGACGTTGACCATGTTCCACATCTCTTCATTCGTCATGTCGCTTGTCACCGGCTTGATCGCGAACGCATCGATCGCCGGATGGTGCGACGCCGTGCCGACCATGATCATTTCCTGCGCGCCGAGCAGCGGCGAGATCGTCGTCTCGATGCCGACGACCGCGTTCGCCTTGCAGCGCTTCGCTTCGTCCGTGATGCGCGTCAGCGCGAGATGGCGCGTGCGGTCGAAAATCCCGGTGTACTCGGCGACCTCGCCGCGCGCGAGGCCCTTGATACCGCCCATGATGCTGCCGCCCAGCCCGATCGAATAGGCGACGTTGCCGAACACGAACCGGATCGGCGTGAAGCCCGCATCGACCTGGCAGTAAAGTTTCGCGACGTCGGCCGACGTCGAGAACTGTATCGTCTCCTTCGCATCGCTTTTGCGCATCGTCGAGCCGATCGTGATGAACTCGATGTTGCCGCCGTGATTGACGAGGTCGAACGAGACGCCCGCGAGGCCGACGCCGCCGTAGTGCGCGGCCTCTTCCATCATGCGGTCGAACGCGCCGGTGCGCCCGTCATGCACGAGCCGGGTCAC